>CAZJJR010000030.1:2129-15410 GCA_964546365.1 uncultured bacterium
AATGGCCACGATAACGTCACCATTGGTTTGATTTACTGCCAAGTTAAGGAGCCAGAGACAGCAGACCGCAAAAAAAAGTCACAGACCGCAAAAATCAGCCTTAGTTTGCCCTCATATCCCATTACAGAATTACCCTCTGAAAACTCTCCTTCTTCTCTTAAAACTCAACTGCTTTCATCACCACGCCGAACACCCAGGCTGTTACCTTTATTATTGGGAATCGCTTTATTATTAGGTGTGGGTGCTATGCTGCTTTATTTTTTGGTAGGAAAATGGGGAGAGTCAACAGTTTTAAGCACCGTTGAACCAGAAATTAAGCCAAATACTCCTACGATCGCCAGTCCGGTTCCCACCACATCTTCTGGTTCTTTGCTTCCTACGGGAGCGACGATCCAAATCGAAAACGGATTAGCAAAAAACTCCCAAGGTAAAATCGTGCAGCTTTTGTTATATCCAGCACCTCATCAACCATCCGATAAACCACCTGCACCGATCGGAATAATCCCAGGCCAAACTCTTTTGGAAGTTAAAACTCAAGTTGTTTTAGGACAACACAGATGGTTAAAGTTGAAAGTTTGTACGGCTCCCGAACAAGAGCCGAATGGGAAACAGCTACGGAGTAATAGCAATTCTTCTAGTAATAACCCGCTTTCTTCTGCTTCTGCGATTAATTTCGTGAAAGCCTCGCAAGAAGGATGGGTTAAACAAACAGATTTGGAACTCCACATTCAGCAAAATGGTCTACAACAACCAGCAGACTCAGCAAAATGTAAGGTTCCTTCTCCGCCTGCGACCCCCACTGTAAATTAACTAGAATAATTATCTTAAATAATCGATAGACTGATAAAAAACTGGTAAAAAAAATAGCTCTCGTCCAGGTCTTTATATCCAAAGGTTCTGAATGTCGCCATTTGAAAGTCCTTGCCTCAACTTAAGCATAGCTCGCCTGGTGGCTGCTGAGGCAGAACACTTTGCCATCTGGGTTTTAAAAGCTCCTTATCCTGGTGGATATCTCCACCACGACTGCATTTGGCCAGAAACCTTAACTCAGACCTGGCTTGCTTGGCAGGAAATGTTTTCCCCTTTTAGCTGGTCAGGTTCGCCGAAGGTATCAGTAGCTGAGGTAGCTTTAGCGCCAACTGTGGTAGTGGTTTCTAGTCCTTTGCAGCAAACTACCTCTTATGGTGGTCGTCTGATGCAGCAGTTGGGAATTCAACTCTGGCAGTGGTTGTTTGAGGGGCAAATTCAAAGTAGTCTCGATCACAGTCAAGGGATCGCGATCGGTCTGGATAAACCTTTGCGGCTGCGTCTGGAAATTCGCGACCCAGACTTGATTACTTTGCCGTGGGAAATCATGCAACCCCAACCGGGCAAACCAGCTGTTTCGTTGAGTCAACAACTACTGTTTAGTCGCACTACCAGTGATGTTGCGCCTTTGCCAGTGTTGAGGCCGGAGCAAACTTTAAATATTTTGCTCGTTTTAGGACAAGATGCCCCCGATCGAACTCCTGTTTCTGGTCGATTAAAACTGGAACAAGAAGCGATCGCATTAGCGAGAATTTTGGAAACTAGCGGCAGCTTTAATCCCTCGGCTACTCTGGTTCCTTGCCAAGTTGATACTTTAATTATGCCTACCCCAGCCGAATTGATTTCCCAGCTGGAGCAAGGCTCTTATAATATGTTTTTTTATGCAGGTCACGGGGTACCGGCACCAGATGGTGGATTGCTGTTTTTGGGCCCTGACGTGACGATGAACGGGACTGAACTAGCACAAGTTCTGACTCGCTGCCAGGTCATATTAGCAGTATTCAATGCTTGCTGGGGAGCTCAATCAGCTAGGTATAACAATCAACCGATTCCCCGTAGTAGTTTGGCGGAAGTGCTGCTACATCACGGCGTTCCGGCGGTGGTGGCG
Organism: uncultured bacterium; assembly: GCA_964546365.1. Lineage (GTDB taxonomy): Bacteria > Cyanobacteriota > Cyanobacteriia > Cyanobacteriales > Aerosakkonemataceae > DATNQN01. Next base: position 4,045 of record CAZJJR010000030.1, read on the forward strand.
ATGCGAGATGCGATCGCAGATGAGGAAGCGATTAGTTTCATTAAAGCTTTTGCTCGTGCTTTGGCCGATCGAATGTCGATCGATCAGGCAGTAGCGGTGGCGAGGCAACAACTACTCACTCTTTACAAGTTCAATCAACCAGCTTGGACTTTGCCCGTCCTTTATATGCACCCCGATTTTAACGGGCAATTGCTCCAACCTTTGGGAGAAGGAATTACCGAATTACCAGAAAATTCTCTTACTTGGGTAGGGCGAGAAAAAGCGGCTTTCGTGCGTCCGCTGGGAATCGATAAGGTTTGGCCGATTCGGGGTGGGCTGATGCGGGTGGGACGCCGCCAGGAAAACGATTTGGTAATTTGCGAAAAGTGGGTGTCTCAGAGACACGCAGAAATTATTTGTCGAGACGATCGCTTTGGCGCTAACGTTCGCCCTACTTACTTTCTACGAGATTTTTCTCGTTTCGGTACGCTCATTTTAGACAATACGGGTTGGCGAAAAATCCATCATGAGGAAATCCCTTTAAAATCGGGAACCCAGCTTAAATTTGGCAGTTCGCACGGCCAAATTTGGGAATTTATGATGGAAGTTTAGATAACGATTTGTAAAAAATTTTGGCTTTCGCTGGCTAGATATTTAATTCCCTGACCGGGATTACGGTGATTAAATTGGTGATTGAAACCGATAAAATCAGCCAAATAGCTGTTTACAGCTACATCTTACTGATGATAGGGATTAATAAAAAAGCTCTCTCGACACTCTTAGAATTATTTCATTTGGTCGATTAATCGAAGAAAATCAAGTTTGCTTTTACCGTAAAGATTGATATAAAAGTTGAATCAATTAGTCATCATTATAAGTTGTGGGAAAAAAGGCAAACACCATTGCCGTTTTTCTGCCACAAGAACCGATAATTAGCGATCGCAATTGGCACTGTTTGAGCTTCTGACAAGTTGCGGAACTAGCGAAGGTGCTAGTGTAGTCAATCTGCGGACAGCAAGAGTCAAAAAATAGAAATAGGAGTTGAATTATGGCCAGTGAAACCAAGTATCCTCAATATTCATCAGATTTTTGGTCAGAAGCAGAACGTGAATTATGGGAGATGCTTTTACAAGATGAAACAAATTATTGCTGGAACACCGCCCATCCGGAGTCGGAAGCATACTTTACCGCTTTAGAAGCAGCATTTCCTTTTGATGAGCTTCTAGATATGGATATAGAGGCTCGATCGCAAGCCCTATTTACACAGCTTGACCAACTTTGGGAACGAGAAGTTCCAGAAGCCTCTACGGAAATCGCCACTTCTCACTCCGATATTTTGGCTACTTTGTGCCAAAAATTTGCTTCTCGCGTTCCACAAGTTACCCTAGCGCTAATTGCCAAAACAGCTAAAGACCTAGTTTCTAGTAATTTGTGCTTAGCAGAGAGATTAGTTAGATGCGTGAACGAACTCAGTATAGGCTGGACGGAAGAAGACTTGCTAGTAATGGCGCGTCCTCTAGCTTACGCTATGCGGGGAGCGGAGACGGAAGCGATCGAAACATTCCTAGAAAAAGTAAGAGAAGTTCCTTTTGAAGAATTATCTCCAATGGAAAAAGCTCGTTTGAGTTTGGCGATTTCTCGCTACGCTTTTGCTGAATTAGAAACTACGAACGACCAATAAAGCGAGTAGCAAAATTTTGGGATCTAGTAGGTGATAAAGTACGAGCTTTCAGAATTGCAGCCGTTAAAAAGGCATAGGATAAAACTCCGACCACAGCCAAAATAAAGGTGCTAAAAATGCCAGTGGCGTTCCACAAAGCATGGAGTGCTGCTGCGCTAAAGTACCCAATTCCTAGTATTTGCCACCGCTGATTTGGCTTAAGTACGCTCAGACCAATGAAATAGCCAAAATAGCCGCTATAAGCCATATGTCCGGCCACCGAACCCAAAACTCGAGGAATTAGTAACTGCAATCCTGCTAACTCGCCCGCTCCTTGCCCTGCTTGCAAAGTTACATTCTGGATGATTTGTGGTGTGTACTGGCTAAGAGTTTCGAGGAGCGTAAATCCCACCGCAGAAGCCGTTCCTAGCAAGATACCATCTAAAGGCTCCCAAACCCCGATCCGTTCTCGCCAAGGTGATGGCAAATTACGTCCTAATAAATATGCAGCTAAAATTGGTAATGCTTTCAGTAATTCTTCCATCAAGCCAGCGCCAAAAAACATTTGCATTAGCAAAATCGGAAAATTCACGGCGTTAGCTGATGCAGGTACGCTTCCCGGCAAAATTTCTCGGAAAATAACTATAAATAGCAATAATAATGGACTGAGTAAGATAAAAATAGTGGTTAAACTGGAAAGTAATAGCACCCACCAAGGTTTATGCTTTCCACAAAGTTGATAAACAAAGTAATAAGCTGCCCCAGCTAGGTAAGAAGCCAATGTTAAATTAAATGCCATTGACTTGCCTACAGAAGCAAACATTAAGACTACAAAGGCTACGGTAAAAATGCCGGGAATTAAATAAGCTTTTTGGATTAAATATTTGCCAGTTGAAAAGATGGGGAATAGTTGAGTAAAGCTAACGGAATCTGACTGACTTGTAGTGAATGAAGCGTTATTTTCGGCTTTCTCTTCTCTTGCTGATTCTTCCTGTTTTTTAGTAGAAGCATATTCACACTCAAATATAAACTCAGGCCCATTGTTACCTAGCGTGATGCGATCGCCTATCCGACAGATTTTGCATCCGCTCAACTTTTCCCCATTGATATACGTACCGTTAGCGCTGTTTAAATCGCAAACCAGCCAGCTAGGTGGAGCGCCTGCAAACTTAGTTATATGGCTGATTGCGGCATGGCGTCGGGAAACCATTCCGTATATTTTAGAATCCAAAACAACATGACAATTAAAATCTCGTCCTAGCACGATTTCGTCTAAGTTTTCCAGACAATAACGACGTTCTGAGCCTGATTTACCATCAGGCAACTGACGAAGAAATCCCTCAGAAATGTCGCTGGCCATTCGATTTTAAGTTTTGGATTTAAGATTTTAGATTTTCAAATTTCCCATTCAAGGGAATAAGGCTTTACCGTATTTACGGAGCTCGTCAAATCTAATTTAACTATAGTGCGTGTTAGGTACTGGCTTTGAAAAATAGTATTTTCATTAATCATTAAATTGCCTTAATAACGCACCATTATGTAAATCGGTAACCAATATGAATATTTTATGCGATCGCCCCAAAAGAGTTTATTTTTTCGCTCTCTTAAGTTAGGAGCTTTATATTTGTCTTATCTTTTTGTGGTTTTTGTTCCTTAAGCGGTATTTAAGTAAGCTTTATCTAGTAACCTTATAAATAAATTAAAAATTAAAAATGCAAAAATAGCCATTTTTAATTTTTAATTTATTTATTTATTGATTAGCGTTAGCGTCTTTAACAGCCGCATAAAACAATAATCCCCCCATTGGTACGCTAACTGCCAGAATAATACTCGTTACTAAGCTGCCTAGCTGGGGTTCTCCCGAAGAAAGCTCGAAAATCGAACCAACGGCTGCAATTGCTGCGACACAGGCAGCGCCCAAGAAAAGGGCGCTTTTTGGTGTTGTATACACGGTTTTTTACTTTATACTACTGGTTGAACAGCTTTAGGCGAAAATCCGTATTTATTTAACTCTTGATTGAGAGCTAAACTATTTTCTACCCGGTCTACGAAAAGCACCCCATTGAGATGATCCATTTCATGTTGAATTGCACGGGCTAGTAATCCGGTGGCTGTTAAGTTGTGAGGACGACCGTATTCATCTTTATAAGAAACTTCCAAAGCAGCTGGTCGTTTTACATCTAAGTAAACTTTTGGAATGCTCAGACAACCTTCTTGCGCGACGCAGATATCGCGACTAAAACGTTTGATAGATGGATTGATTAAAACCAGTGGTTGGTTAGCTGCATTATCTGGTTCGCAATCGATTACGATCAATTGTTTGTGTACTGCTACTTGAGGTGCGGCTAAGCCTATCCCATCAGCGCTGTACATGGTTTGCAACATTTGGCGTACCAGTTCCCGGATTTCTGCGTCTACCTTGGCGATGCGTTTAGCGGGTTGACGCAAAACGCGATCGCCTAAAGTGTGGATATCCAGGGGTGGGTTATCCAGTTTTTTCTTTTCGACTAAAACCTCAGAGGTCATGGAAATTTAATTGGTAAGCAGGACTCGAATTTTAAACAATGGTGTTTTTTCTATTTTATCCTGCTTACCAAAGGTTAGAAGGGTTGATTAGCAAACGGGTTGAAGGTAACCGAACCAGCACCAGGGCCATTAATCGCATTTCGGCCAGTACCACCCACAATCGGCCCACTGGGGTCATCCCACCAGTTGTTAGTAGCATTAATCGTACCAGTACCGCCGTGATATAAACCTGCTTTCGTATTACCGATCAGATTGTTGTTATTAATTGTCACACTACCGCTAATCGCATCCCCAGTACGGATAGCAATACCATTTACGGAGTTAGTAATTGTGTTACCGAAGACGTTAGCGGTTATCAAGTTGCCACCGAAACCGGAATTCCGCAGCCGAATACCACCATCATCGACTCCTTGGGCTAAGTTAACGTTAGTGACGTTATTGTTCGCGATCGTTGCACTACCTCCTGCTAGCTGAATCCCTTGTTGCCCTATATCGCTAACCGTGTTGGAGTTGATAATGTTATTAGGATTAGTAACAGAATCAGCCACAATACCCGGGCCTGTTAGTTTAGCAACCACGTTATCGCTAATGTTAACTTGATCGATTCTGAATGCTTGAATACCGCTAGTTATTACACCACTAGTAGTGTTAACATCCCGAATTAAATTATCTACAATAGTTGCCTTGGAACCTGCCGCTCCTTGGAAGTCTACGCGAATAATACCCCCATTGTTAGGGCCATTACCAGTGAACTGATTTTGACGAATAACTACACTGGGAGTACCAATATTGCTCGTGTATTCAACGGCATTTTGAGCGTTGGCATCAGCTTGAATGGTTAAACCTTCAATAGTGACGCCGCTGATACCTGGATTGATAGCAAATACTCGCTGACCAGATGGCGCACTGACGATCGCTGGATTAACTCCTCCACCAGAAGAGGGGCTGAGTCCGGCATTTGGGCCACGTACAGTTAGTGGCCTATTGATAGTAACCGTTCCAGGTTCGCTATATGTTCCTGCTATTGCCACAATGATGTCGTTATCGCTAGCAGCAGCAACAGCATCAGTAAAATTGTTGTGACTGCTTAATAAGGTTGCTCCACTAGAGTTATAACGACGAACTGGAAGAGTACCAGCAGGAGCGTTTGCTAAAGGATTATTATCTAAAATGCTCACTGTGGCAGTACTTTGCGAACCAACAAGGTAAGGGCTATCTTCAGTAACAGTGACGACAACTGTTTCTGTGGGTTCGTTAATGGCATCAGATGAGGGAGTGACATTAATTAGTGAGGAGACTGTTTGACCGGCATTGATAGTTACCGTTCCGCTCAATGCTGAATAGTCAGTTCCAGGAGTTGCCGTACCAGTAATGGTGTACTTAATCGTCAGTGGTTGGCTGATATCGCCACCTGTGCGGGAGAATTGAAATGTACCGATCTTAGAACCGTTTTCCTCCGAAATCGGGTCTGGGGCAGTAACGCCAACAATTGGTCTGGTGACAACTGGATTATCTTGAATTACCACCGTAGCGTTATTAGCTGGGCCAACCGTATAACCAGGGCCAGCACCCAAGTTTAAGATAACAGTTTCATTACCTTCTATTAAAGAATCAAGGATGGGGTTAATGTTAACTGTCACTCGATCGGACCCGGCAGGAATGGTAATGCTTGTAGTGTTTAACGCTGGATTAGCAGTGTAGTCTACATTATTGGTTGCACTGCTTAAAGGTGACAGGCTATAGTTGACCGTCAGCGGTTGAGAAACATCACCTGTCCGGGCAAACGTAAATTGCCCCGGATCTGGGCCAATTTCTGAAGCTAAGGGATCGCTGGCAAATAAGCTAACTGTTGTTTGAGTTAACGCATCATTATCCAAAATAGTGACGGTAGCTGTATTTTTGCCAGAAGTTGCTACTTCATAACCAGTGCCGGGGTTGAGAGTTAAAGTTACTGTTTCTGGTTGTTCGACTTCTGTATCGTCAATAGCTATGACCGGAATCGTCACTGTTTCCGATCCGGCTGGCAGAATAACGCTACTGGTGATAATTTGATAATCTTTGCCGTTAGCAGCTGTACCGGTAATCGTGTAATTAATAGTGAGATCGGTATCGATGTCACAAGGGATGGAAAGGGTAAATAAACCTGGTGCCGTAGTCGGAGTAGATTCGATCGTAGTGGGATTAGTAGCTACGATGCTTACTTTAGAAGGCCCGCTAGGAATGAAAGCCGAACCGTCGATCGAGTTACTATCAACATTTAGGAGAACACCTAAAAATTCTCCCGTCGCTTTATCGGTGACGATCGTATTAGCAGCATCAGCCCCCGTACCCTGTTGGATATTTATATCTGCGTAACTGAGTCCGCCAGTTAAAGAAATTAAATCTATACAGTGTTGCCAGTCGGTAACAATATCGGCATCAGCCCTGGTAGGGCCACCCATTCCTTTACCGAAAACGAATATATCGGTGTTGACTTCTCCTTGACTATCACCGGTGAGAGTATCTGCACCCAAATCGCCGAATAAGGTATCGCTACCTCGATCGCCAAACAGGGAATCATTTCCTTGACCGCCCCGTACCAGATCTTTACCCTGTCCGCCGAAAACCGAATCGTTCCCCTCATTCCCATTCAGAACGTCATCGCCTTCGTTGCCGAATAGGAGATCTGCACCTTCTCCACCAAAAACCGTATCGTTATCTAAATCTCCGAAAACCGTATCGTCGCCTTTATCGCCGTACAATTGGTCATCGTTTTGACCGCCTCGTACTAAGTCATTACCCTGACCGCCCCTGACCGTATCTAATCCTTCGTTGCCATTGAGGATGTCATCACCCTCATTGCCATTCATCAGGTCATTGCCTATGCCACCGAAGACCGTATCGTTTCCAAGATCGCCATATAGGGTGTCGTTGTCTTCGTCTCCGAACAAGCGATCGTTGTCCATGCCACCCCTGGCATAGTCATTACCTTGTCCGCCGAAGATTGTATCGTCCCCTTGATTACCGTTGAGGGTGTCATTTCCTTCATTACCAAATAGGAGGTCTGTTCCTTCTCCGGCATAAACAGTGTCGTTACCCAAATCCCCATACAGGGTGTCATTACCTAAGTCACCAAAAACTGCATCTTCATTTTGGCCACCCCTTACGTAGTCATTACCCTGACCGCCTCGGACGGTATCGTTACCTTCATTCCCATTGAGGGTATCATCACCTTGGTTGCCATTGATGAGATCGTCGTTTTCATTGCCTAGAATGCTGTCGTTACCGAGGTCGCCATAGAGGGTGTCATTACCCAATTCTCCGAACATCTGGTCATTATCTTGACCACCTCGCACCAAATCTAAACCTTGTCCGCCAAAGAGAGTATCGTTACCCTCGTTACCGTTAAGAACGTCATTATCAGCGTTCCCAAATAGGAGGTCTATTCCTTGCCCACCGTAAACGGAATCGTTTCCTTGGTCGCCAAACAAAGTGTCATTGCCCAAGTCGCCGTAAACTTCGTCTTCGTTTTGACCGCCTCGTACTAAATCGTCGTCTTTGCCACCCCTGACAATATCGTTGTCTTCGTTGCCATTGAGGGTGTCGTTACCTTCGTTGCCGTTGAGGACATCCAAGCCCTCGCCGCCATATACGCTGTCGTTTCCGAAGTCTCCGAAGCCAGTATCGTTACCGCGATCGCCAAAAACTTCATCATTATCTTGACCGCCGCGCACTACGTCATCGTCTTCGCCACCCCGAACTGTATCGTTACCCTGATTACCATTGATAACATCGTTGCCTTCGTTGCCATTAATCAGGTCGTTCTCTTCATTGCCAGAAATCGTATCATTGCCCAGATCGCCAAAGAGCGTATCAATTCCCAGGTTGCCAAACATTTCATCATCATTCTGGCCACCTCGCACGTAGTCATCACCTTCATCACCTCGAAGGCTATCATTACCTTCATTCCCGTTTATGGTGTCGTTTCCTGGCAGTCCTAACAGGGTGTCATTACCTGCAAATCCAAGGATAGAGTCGTTTTCTAACGTACCTGTTAAAAATTCATTCCCAATTGTACCGATGATATTGGCCATTTTATTAACTCCTCACTACCCAGTCCATATAATCTAACGATTTAGCTAGTTGTAAAAGGATTATTTCCATATATTTCAAATTTGTTTGCTATTGGTAGCTAATTTTACTATCACTAGGTATGCCGTGACTGTTTGATTTCCCACGTTTAAGGGTATAATTGCTTATTTTGGAAAAATTTTGGGTATATTTTTTTCTAAAAACATTGGTAATGTAGCTAGGCTACTTTTATCCAATATCTCTATATCACCCTATAGCTTCCTCAAAATAAGGTATGCCATTTTTACCACTTTGAAACTACTTAATTACAAAATAACTGTTAAATTCTTGATTTAAAGTAACGATCGAGTTTGATACTGACTTTTCACGTGTCTGCTGTCCTTTTCTGGAGTGAAATGATAGGCTGCACTCATTTTGAAAAATTATTAAAAATTAACCCATAGCAAAGCTTAGAGAAGAATTAAGAAATTCCTTCTGCAATCTAAAATGTATTAAAAACTGGGATCGGCTAAATTTCAAAGGTCAATGTATTACCTTTGCATAAATCAGTAGAATTGTTTTGCACGCACTTTTTAAGCTTTTAGAGAATTTTGGTTAAAGTCAAAAGTCTCTAAATGTTTTTTGGTTTGCTTTCAGGTAAAGATATCATTGACCATCAAAAATATAGATGAGTTACCGACAGCAAAAACGATTCATTAACAGAATAGATCGGAAAATAAAATCTTTTCTGTTCTTCCTTACTGCGATTGAGTACAGGGTTCTATTCGGTTAAACTAAGGATTACGCTAAACGCTGTTTAATATATGAAGAATAGTTGCAACTGTCGGGTATCAGTAGATATGAAGCAGGTTCGTAACTAGAGTTAACCTAGATACAGTTTTAGCCTGCTATGGCATCCCAGTTATCTGTGGTGTAGCTTGCACCTTCTGGTTTAGCGTGTTTTAGGCACATTGCCTAGAAACTAATTAATATTATCCAAATAACGAATGATATTGCAATAGGAGTTTTAATGAAATCTCAGTGGGAATGTTTATTGCAAAACTTGGGGGAATGGCAAGGTTCTTTTACCCGTATTTCGCCTCAAGGAGAACTACTGGAAGACACTCCCACGGTAGTTTCGTTGGTAGGGCTTAACAACAATCAAATGGTGCGTCAGACAGTGCGCCGTTTTTTACCTTCTCAGTTACCACAGGATACAGTTTTAGAATATAGTTCTTTAGGAAGAAATACTTTGTTTTTTGAGAATGGTGCTTTCTCGCAGGGTTCTATTCAGTTAGCACCTTTTGCAGTATTTGGGGCGGAACTGGGTTTAATTAATGGTAACAGGCGTCTGCGTCTGGTGCAGCTATTCGATAAGCAAGGTAATCTGGAAACATTAACTTTGATTCGAGAAAAGCTGGCTGGTACTGATGAAAATCATGATAATTTTGTCACCAGTGTAGATAGTTTATGGGGAGAATGGCAAGGAGAAGCTGTTACTCTTTATCCTGATTTCCGTTCTCCCGATTCTTATACTACTAAGCTAAAAATTTATCGAAATGAAGATGGTAAATTGTTTCAAGAGTTAAATTTTGCCAATAGAACGATCGCTTCTAGTGCTAAAGTTGATGGTTCAATGCTTTATTTTGAAGAAGGTTTTCAACCTGTAAGAGTTTTATTATTACCTGCTGGTGCTTCTTGTACTTTTCCCCTAACTGTCAAACTAGGGCAAGCTTTTTTCTTAGAGGTTGGTTGGTTAATTAATTTTCATCATCGTCAGCGTTTAATTCGCAACTACAATGAAAAGGGTGAGTGGGTTAGTTTAACTTTAGTTGAAGAATTTAAGATTTAATAATTTTAAATATGAAAAATCAAAAGTTAAAAATAAGGTATTTTTTCTTTCTAACGCATCAACTGTTAACTAAGTTTAAATTAATATATGTAACATCGGCGTTTCAACGCTTTGTCTAGTAAATTTTGATACTCTATATCTGTAATGGTATAAGCTCCAAATCTTTCTAGATGGGGGTTGTTCATTTGAGCGTCAAATAGTATAAACTGACGCGATCGCAAATGTTCGACCAATTTTACCATCGCTACTTTCGATGCTTCTGGTATCTTATAGAACATAGACTCGCCTATAAAAGCTCCCCCTAGAGCAATCCCTAAAATACCCCCTGCCAGTCGATCGCCATCCCAAGTTTCAAAACTAAAAGCCCAACCAGCTTCATAAAGGGCAATGTAAATTTTCTTTAATTCTGAAGATATCCAAGTAGATTCCCGATTAGCGCATCCAGCAACTACACTTAGAAAATCTCGATTTATAGCGATCGTAAATCGCTGCTGATTGATGATTCGTCGTAAAGACTTCGGGTAGCGAAAACGGTCATCTAAAGGAATTAACGCTCGCTGACGACTATAGTACCAGCCCAAGCTATTATGTTCTTCATCAGCCATCAAAAAGTAGCCCTGAGCATACCCCTGAATAATGGTAGGGATATCAATTTCCATGACATTAGTGAATAACTATTAACTTTCGGGGGAAGTACCGATCTAAACTCATTGATTTTATAGTTTATAGATTGAGATAAAAGTTATACAGCGTAAAGATTTACTAAATATGTCAGAACCAATTAAGCCTATCGTTTTACCACCTAGCCGAGATCCCCATCGGGAAGGGTTATGGTTACAGCAGGTTTTACATCAGTGGCTTGATGAAGAGTTTATCCCCGAACCAGTCAATCGAGTAATTGCCCAACGAGCGGCTCAAATCTATGTCAGACAACGGCTAGAAGGAGAAAATGACCTGGGATCGTTGGTAATTGCTATTGTAACGGAGATGCAGGGTTTTGACTTTTCTAAGAGTTTTTATAGCGAGTTCGCGATCGCAAATGCAGTCAGCGACTTGCTCTTGAATAGTTTGGGGATCAATGGCTGCTGCGGGCAGTAAAAGTTTCCCTTTTCAAGCCCAGCCTGCTTATCTCTTTAAACCCTTTTATTTAAATTAACGATCGCTTTATTTTCCCCATTTCCCGTTTTTCTGGGATCTTGAGGAGGACAAATCAAAATTATCAAATAAAAGTATGTCTGAGTCCTGAGTCAAAACCTACACTCAGCACTCAGAACAATTTACCAGCTGGACTTTACTACA
>CAZJJR010000030.1:15429-25523 GCA_964546365.1 uncultured bacterium
TGGCAGCAAACCTTTGTGTGCCCAATCGCGCAAAACGTTGCGAGAAAGACCGAAGTCCCGGTAAGTTCCTCTGGGGCGTCCCGTTGCCCAGCAACGATTCCGCAAGCGGCTGGGAGCGCTATTACGAGGCAGTTGTTGGATTTGACGGTGAATCGCCAGTTTTTCTTGTTGAGTTTCCGCTTGGGCAAACTGTTCTAGTAAATCTTCCCGTTTAGCGGCATATTTATCTACTAGTTTTTGGCGCTTTTTCTCGCGCTCGATCATGCTCTTTTTAGCCATGAGGCGTTGTTGTTCCTAAACATCGCAAAGACAGCATTTTCTATCTTATCTTTTTTGGGCTAGTACGATCGAGTTTTCTACCCTTTTTAATGAACTTTCCCTTCAAAGGAAAAGACCGACTTAGCTAAATCTCGCGTTGGGACTATTCTGAAGATATGCGATCAGTAATTTCTTTTCTATGCAGCCAGCCAATCTCCGGACAACAGAACGATCGCCAAAAGTCTTAAACGGCAGACTTTTGATTTGTCGCTTTCGATGTAGGCGAACTTAATACTGGTAAATTAGCCGAAGGACAAAGATCGGCCAAAGCGCAAGCATGACATTTCGGATTTTTGGCCGTACAAACAGCGCGACCGTGATAAATCAGCCTAATTGACCAATTTTCCCAATCAGGCTGGGGCAGGAGTCGGATCAAATCTCTTTCTACTCGCACGGGATCGGTTTCTTCTGTTAATCCCAGACGGTAGCTGAGGCGCTTGACGTGGGTATCTACCGTCACCCCTTGGTTAATTCCGTAACCGTGCGCCAGTACTACATTTGCCGTTTTTCGAGCTACTCCCGGTAATTGTAGTAATTCTTCCATTCTTTTCGGTACTTTGCCGCCGAACTTTTCTACGATCGCTCGACAAGCACCTTGAATATTTTTGGCTTTATTGCGATAAAAGCCAGTGGAACGTACTAAATTTTCTAACTCTTGAATATCGGCATTAGCAATTGCCGGGGCATCAGGAAACCGACTGAATAAAGCCGGGGTGACCTGATTTACCCGCTCATCAGTACATTGAGCGGATAAAATAGTGGCCACCAACAATTGCACCGTGCTTTGGTAATTGAGAGTACAGGTTGCCTCTGGATACAGTCGCTTCAGGCGAATCAGTATTTCCAGGGCAAGCTGCTGTTTAGCGGACCATTTACGAGTAATACTCACTGAAGTAAATTTTGCACCCATTCCAATTGGGTTGTATCTCTGACAATCAAAAAGATCCCTAATCCCAACAGTAGCATTAGCCCGGTCTGCATTACACCATCTTGGATGTGGGTAGGTAGCGGTTTACCACCGCGCAAAGCTTCGATCAATAGAAAAGCTAATTGTCCGCCATCAAGGGCTGGTAGGGGCAGAATGTTGATAATCGCTAGGTTGATACTGACTAAAGCAGCAAACAAAAATAACCTGCCAATATCTGATTGAGCTAATTTTGCTCCTGCTTCGACAATTCTAATCGGGCCAGCTACCTGATTGGCAGTTTCTTGAAAGTTGGTAATCAGTTGAACGAAACCCTTAATTGTCCCGACAAAGATTTGCTGGAATTGTTCGGCTGCCAGACTAAAAATTTCCCCTATATTGTGAGGGCGACGATAAATAGCCGTGCCATTGGGTAACAATTGTATGCCAATGCGACCTTTACCATCTGAACCTAGTTCTGGTTTAACGCTGATTACCTTTTTAGTATTGTTGCGCTCGATAGTTAGTTGGATGTTTCGATCGGGATTAGTTTGAATTTCTTCCATCAACAAGGAAATCGCTTCTTTAGAAGCTGGGAGTTCCTGTTTGTTAACAGCTACAATGATGTCTCCAGATTTAATTCCTGCTAGAGCAGCCACGGAGTTATCTGAAAGTAGCTTTGGGACTAGTACCCCTGGCTGATAGTTTAGTCCGGCGGGAACGCCAAAGATGCCAAACTGAATCAACAGCACTAGGTAAGCAAAGATTAAGTTGGCGATTACTCCCGCACTAATCACGATCGCGCGATCGAGAATCGGTCGATTGCGTAATAGATTGGGATCGTCGGGAGAAAATTTGCTTTCCGGGTCATCATCGGGAAAACCCACAAAACCACCCAAGGGAAAAGCGCGGATAGCGTATTCCGTTTCCGGGCCTTGATATTTCCACAAAATCGGCCCAAAACCGAGGGAAAATCGATTAGCGTGAATTCCTTGCAGACGAGCGGCCATAAAATGGCCTAGCTCATGTACTAAAATCAAAAGCGCCAAGACTGCGATCGCCGCCAAAACTGACATAGAAGGATTGAATGTAAATTAGCTATACATTTCTTCATTCTACGTTGCAGCATTATGCGATCGCCTCTCGCCCCAGGTAAGGTTGCAAAACATCTGGTATGCGGACAGTTCCATCTGGTTGCTGGTAATTTTCCAGAATTGCCGCCATCGTGCGCCCTACTGCAAGTCCGGAACCATTCAAAGTATGTACGAACTGAGTTCCCTTTTTGCCAGCTTCTTTAAAACGAATACTACCGCGACGGGCTTGGAAGTCCCCAAAGTTGGAACAACTGGAAATTTCTCGGTATTTTCCGGCTGAAGGTAGCCAAACTTCTAAGTCATAGCATTTAGCCGCACCAAATCCTAAATCACCAGTACACAATTCGATGACTCGGTAAGGGAGTTTTAATGCTTGCAAAATTGCTTCCGCATCTCGAACTAGGGCTTGATGTTCTTCTTCGGAAGTGCTGGGATGAACGAATTTTACCAATTCAACTTTATTAAATTGGTGCAATCTGATCAGTCCTCTGGTATCTCGCCCGTAGCTGCCAGCTTCTCGCCGGAAACAGGGAGTGTAAGCACAGTGATAAATGGGTAAGTTGGCAGCGTCGAGAATTTCATCCCGGTAAAAGTTGGTTACGGGAACTTCCGCTGTGGGAGTTAGCCACAAATCGTCATCTTTACACTTAAAACTTTCTTCGGCAAATTTGGGCAGTTGACCGGTTGCGGTGAGAGATTGAGAGTTAATTAAAAATGGCGGAATCACTTCTACGTAGCCGGCATTGGTTTGGCGGTCTAACATGAAGCTAATCAACGCTCTTTCTAATGCAGCACCAGCACCGATCAAAGTAACGAAGCGACTTTGGGCCACTTTCACAGAGCGATCGAAATTCAGAATGCCCAGTTTTTCCCCAATTTCCCAATGAGGAAGCAGATTCGAGTTTTGGGGAATGTATTCTTCGCCCCATCGTCGCACTTCCACGTTATCGTCTTCATTCTTACCAATGGGAGTGGATTCGCCGGGCAAATTAGGCAATGCTAGGAGAAGCTCTTCTATTCGAGCTTTTAGTTCTCTTTCTTGGGGTTCTAGTTCGCTCAGTTTGACTTTGATTTGATTTCCTTCTTCCCGCAAGGATTGGATTTCCGATCCTTGGGGATCGCTACCTGCTTTGATTTTTTGGCCGACTAATTTGCCAATTTCGTTACTGCGAGCTTGCAAACGGGATCTTTCTTGCTCTAATTCTCGCTGATTTCGATCTAAATCTAAAATAGGCTGGAGATCGTATTGTCCAGCACCGCGACGCGAAAGGCGCTCTTGTACAACTTGTGAATTTTCTCTGATCTGTTTGAGGTCTAACACAGATTTTTCCCAGATGGAAATTAATTAAGATAGGGCTACTAACCTAAAAATGGACTGCACCGTTAAGGTTGGTAATTAATAGCCCAATATATCAGGATATCTTGTTTTTAAGCGCCTGGTGAATGGCTAAAAACATAAATAGTGATAATTAAATAAGTAAGTAGGTGTGAAAAAACGAGTGTAGATTTGTAGGGGCCGATTTGGTTAGAATGCTTGATACATAAACGTTTTACTCGCTTTCAAAGCCCGCCCTGTCTATGTGCGTTTATTCATACCATCCTACTTATATTTTTTTGTTCTGTTTAATAATTAGATTATTAACCCATTTCTTAAAATTATGTAAAGTTGGGTCGGAAATCGAGTTAATAATCGATACGCGCAACAGTTAAATACTATACCTATACTTTACAATTGCAGTTTTTTTGACAAACAAGAATAAATATGAAAAGCAGTAGGTTTTTAATATTATTCCCGCCTAATTTTTGTTAATTCGATTAAGTAGCCATAGAGTAGCGGTAATTCCAGCAAAGTGACCTGCGATAGTATTAATATTTGCTTGCACTGCAAACATATCCAGAGAGCTAATTAAACGGCTAGGATCATTTAAAACTATTGTTTGAGGTTGGGATATGGAGCGGGCTGCCAAACTGCCGACTATAGCATAAGCACCTAGAAGAGTTAACAGCATTCCTGCTAGATTTACCATTAAT
This sequence comes from uncultured bacterium, assembly GCA_964546365.1. Lineage (GTDB taxonomy): Bacteria > Cyanobacteriota > Cyanobacteriia > Cyanobacteriales > Aerosakkonemataceae > DATNQN01. The sequence goes on from CAZJJR010000030.1 coordinate 19,777, forward strand.
CCCCAACGTAAAATCTGAATTGTATCTGCTTTACGAGGCCGCAAGTTAGGGTTAGAAGATCGTAGCTGTTGGCCGATCCGGGTATAGCGGAAAAAAACGTAAATACTAACACCTAATGCTACCAGCCCACATACTGCAAAAAATATTCCAAAACCCGTACCTGGATTATTGGGGCTGTTGGTGGTACTGCGGCTAAAGAGACCAAATAGTAACAAAACTACTGTAGAAACAACGGCTAATACTAACTGAAGCCAGAAGCCAATCCAGCCAGTTAGACGAAAGTTATTAGCAATTTGCCGAAGAGCAGAAGGAACTGTTTGTGACTCTGAGCGATCTGGCATATCTATCCCCATTAAAAATGATTTGATATGGCAAAAATGCTATGGAATAAGAAACTTAAGTTTTAGCGAACCGTCACTGATTATAGTGTCCTCTTTACCCATTTGCCCCTTTCTTCCTCTTACCGATCGATCGCTCGAAATACGGAATTTTTGTTTGATTGGGAAGTAGCTTATGCAGCCTCATTCCTCAGTATCCCAGTGGTGCAAGCGTTTAATCTGCGGTACTTATGCCTTTGCGTTGGTCAGCAGTCTGTCAATTTACCACAAAACCGTGTTGGCAAATCCGCTGACTCTTGTAGAAAGACATTGGAGATCGATCGCTACTGAAAATTCTTTTCTGACAAAAAATCAGTATTGTGCTAATGCGATCGTAATGTGGAAAGGAAGACGAGTGGATGCAATCTACCGGGGTGAAGAAATCCACCAGTTTTGGCAACAATTCTTCCAAGAAAATAAAATACAACAATTCCAAGTTATCCAACAACCTCCTCAGTCAGTCAAATATAGCTGGTCGAATTGGGGGCAAGATAATTTGCTCTCCAAAAAGCATATCATTAACGCGGCGATTACTCTCCGAGCTTTGCCAGAAGAAGGGCCAGTAAAGGTTTTTTCGATCTTTTATCAAGTCCAATTTAATCCCGAAGGAAAAATTATCTATGAAGTTTGGCAGGCATACCCAGAATTAACTGTTTAAAATTGATCGTAATATTCAGAAGTTCCTCTGGCGACAAAATAAAACGGGATAGTCATTTCCGTTAATCGCTAACCTGCCGGGGAGCCGCTAAGGGGAATTGCTGAAAATTATCAAGTGTTTTAAGATGTCTTACCTAAAGAAATTCTGCTGAAAAAAGCTACTTTCCCTAAAATCCTCTTAAATAGGGATAAATAGGCGAGAGTAGTTAAAACTGTATTTGGCAGAAATTGCTGCTTGCCGATAATAAAATTTTGGCATCAAGAGGGTTGCTACGATGATTCAAAAAAAGGTCATGTGATAGGGCGTCAACGCTGGAAAGCCGACTGAGCCTACAGTTGCAACTGGCAAACGATTTATCCCTGTTCCTAATTAGATAGAGACAGCCTTCCCAGTTTAATATTAGATGCCTCTTAAACCAGTTTGGACGGAGTGTTCAGCGGGTTATGCAGATGAAATTCGATGATATTTACCAGTTTTTTTTCAATCCCCCTCCCATCTATCTGAGCAAAGAACTAGCTGTTTGCTACGTTCTTTCTGTCTTAATAAAAGGAGAATCCTATGGTACAGAGTTAATCCAGTTGATAGAGACTGATTATCCGGCATACCGTCTTTCCGATACTGTGCTTTACAGCGCCCTCAAATTTTTGGAAGAGGAACTGGCGATCGCTGGTTACTGGAAAAAAGTAGAAGGCCGGGGGCGTCCTCGCCGAATGTATCGCATCCGTCCTGATTGGCGGGAGCGAGCGCAGGAATTGGCCCGTCTTTGGCATCAATACGCTACCAAAGAAAGTTACCCAGTTCCCTCTACAGTTACCGTTACGGAACGGGCAGCGGTTCGCGATGGTCGCGAGAAATAGTAAACTTAGTCAGAGAAGGATGTAAACATTTTTGAGAGCCTAACTTTAGGATTTTAAAAAAAGGTTTTAGATGCCACTTAATCTAAAATCCAAAAACGCCTAAACTCCTCCTCGATTAAAAAGGATGATCGCGACTACTATTTCTTCCACATTTCTGCTGACGATCTTATTGTTGGTTGGCTTGTTTTTCTTTATCAAAGCTTCCGTCAAAGATCGAATCGAAGCAGTGAAGCTGATTTCCGAACAGCCAGAAGAATCTCTTCTGGCTCAATTACAGCAGTATTTTACCGATCGCTCCTATCGAGTTGCAGCTGTGGATGCGGATCGAAACCAAGTAACTTTTGAGGGATTTGTCCGTCCCAGTTGGTTTTTAGCTATTTTCTTAAGCTTGCTAGGGGCTATCGGTATTCTTTGTATCGTGTTGGTTTTGTCGATGCTATTTCCCCAATTAGGTTGGTTACTTCTCTCTTTAGAGCTACTGTCTCCCCTGGCTGGAATTTTTTACTGGCAAAATGCTGGCAGATTAGAAAAAGTTTCCCTGCAATTTGAACGGCTTGGTGGTGGGGAAACGCCAACCAGCCATAGTTTGATTACAGTAACGGCTCATCGAGATGAATTAGCTGCGCTCCGACAAGCACTTCCCTTACAACCAAGTGAATAATCAAGTAAGTTGCTAGCGCGAGAAGGCTTTTATGTAGAAGGAAAAAAGCTTGTGCGATCGGCGTTTTTACCTTTTTCTACTGGCGAGTTATTTTGCTCTTTCTCCAAAAGACTGAAAACGAAGGGTAAGGTTCCCGATCGCGTATTCCCTAGCCTCTAGCAAAAGGCTTTTTTAAGTGAGTTTCAAATGGAATTAATAAGCAGGGCAAATCCCACTCGAACCAAGGTCTGAGTGGGATTTTTTGCCCAAATACCAACTTTGTCTTCACAGCCAATGTTGACTTGGCGTCACTTAAATGGAAAAATGGAAATTTTCAATTGCCTTTAGCTTAATGCTATTCGTTAAATCTCAGCCACTTTGAACGGCAACTGGAACTTTCTCTGTAGGAGAATGTTCTAATTCCCTCAAACTGGGAAATAAGAAATGATTTTCTTCCACGTATTGGGCTCCGAACAGCCCTTTTTCTGCCCAGAAGTACCGATCTGTGGTATGCTCGTTCCGTTTCACTAGCAGTAGAGCAGGTGGCAAAATACCTTCGGCTTGAATAAATTTTCTCGCCGCCGTCACTGGCTTATCCTGCCCGCTTTCAATGCTATATTGAGGCACGTGTTCGAGAATCCTGCGCCCTTCTTGGCGACGGCGACTTTTACGCTTGCGTCTCCTAGCCAAGCTTGTTACCTCCTCTTTTAGTTCTCTTCTGTAATGATAATTACCAAAACCGTCGAAAGTATATCTGCTCCAGTTCAAAAAATCAACTTTTATTAACCCATTGATACAAATTATCCGGTAGGCCTAGAAGGTCTAGTTAAAAAGGGTTGGTGCATTTCCCACAGAGAATGAGAAAAAAAGGGTAAAAATACAAAAGCTATGTGAAATCTAGTCTGTGGATTTTGACTTTTGTGAGCGATCGGGAAAGTCCGATCGCAATCCCCGTTCGCGCTAATCTGTAAAAATAAGTATATCGATGTAACTGGGAGAAGAATGAGTTCTTTTACCTAAAAACGTCCGTAAACTTTAAATTATTTTTTGTAAGCATCCTATAGAGGGAAGTAACGCAGGTAAATTCTGGGAGAGCATGGTAGCAAAAGAAAAACCCGTCTATCCCGCTAAATTTGGCGATCTGCTGCCGAAATTATTTCCTGAGTAGATAAGTACGTGAAAGGGGAGAGCCGATCGCTAAATTAAGTAAAGAGACGCAAATAAACACAAGTATGTAAAGAAAAGTAAAACTAGCTCAAATCCTCTTCCCTTCTGCGTAAAAGCATTCTGCCTTCTTACTTATCTTTTTGCTTTGTTCTTTCTCAGGTTAGTTGCCGTAAATTTTTTAAGCTTGACCAGATGTTAATGCCTGCCAGTTCCGAATTTATTGCTCTTTGTCAAAAACAGCTTGCTCTGTTAAGCCAAACTTGGGGAGCGGCTTTTAGCGTGGTTTATTTGACGGAAGAACTGGCGGAGGAATCACCGACAAAGCTAGTTCCGATCGTGGCTTATCCAGAACCTAGCGTGCTGTGGCAAAACAGGGAGAGGATGGGTTTTTTGCCTCAAGAGATGCCCGGGATGAAGAATCTACCTCGCTTGCTCTTAGCAGCGCCTCAAGATGATTCCGTTTTGCCGGATGAGCAGGTAACTAGTGACAGAGCTTCTGAAGAAGATAGTTCTTTGCTACAACAGCGCCAAATAGTTTTGCCTTTGATTCACGAAGGGGTAGTGATGGGACTTTTGGTGACTGGAAGAGAGGATCGGGTTTGGAGCGAGCAGGAGAAAGTTCAGGTAGAAAAAATTGCTCATACTATGGCGATCGCGTGTCTTCTGGATCGGCGTTCTCAATGGTTCAAACAGCAATTTACCGAACAAAAGGGTTTACAAGCTCAACAAAGTGACCTTTTGCATAATTTGCTGCACCAACTTCGCAATCCTTTGACAGCTTTGCGGACGTTTGGGAAGTTGCTGTTGAAGCGACTGCAACCGGGAGATCGCAATCGAGATGTGGCAACCAGCATTTTACGGGAAAGCGATCGCATTCAAGAGTTGCTTCAACAATTCGAGCGAGTAATTGAATTGAATGGAACAGAGGAAGAATCCCTAGCACTTTCTCCGGCGCTGAAAATCGAGTCAGTAAAAGAAATTGAAACTAATAGAGAACCTATTTCTGCTAATAAACCTTTATTGTTATTACCAGAAGCAGGATTAATGTCTGATACTAGTTTAGAACATTGCTCTGTAACAGCAATTTTAGAACCATTGCTAGTATCGGCGAAGGCAATTGCTCAAGAACGAAACCTAAAATTAAAAATAGAAATTACCCAAAGTTTACCTTCGGTAATCGCTAATTCTAAAGCTTTACGAGAAGTTTTTAGTAATTTAATCGATAATGCTTTGAAGTATACTCCTGCCGGGGGAAAAGTTTACATTCAGGCTGGATTAAAACGGCAATCATCTGAAGTTAATTACCAGGGAGTAGCTATTAGCGATAACGGGCCGGGTATTCCATCAGAAGACTTACCGCGCTTGTTTGAGCGGCATTATCGGGGAGTACAAGCAAAGACAGATATTCCCGGTACGGGTTTGGGTTTGGCAATCGCAAGGAATTTGGTCAAACAAATGCACGGTGAAATAGAAGTTTTTAGTCCGGCATTGTATTCTACAGATAATCGGAAAAAGCCGCTAAAATCTGAAATAGATCGGAATGCTGGTATGGGAACTACTTTTTTAGTTTGGTTACCAGAAACTGATTTTACAAATAATAATTAAGTTTGATATCTTGCCAATTTTAAGAAAAGCCAAAATCTAAAATTGATTGGTTGGTTTTTCCCATAAGTATTTCGGTTGATTACCACAGGAAAGACACGCTTCCATCAGTGGAATTAAGGGTTGCCGACAATATATACATTTTCCTTCTAAGTAAAGAGAAAGAGCATCGGGAGCTAATTCTCGACACTTCAGGCATCCCCAAAACCCATCTATGCTTTTAACAGCGAAACTGCTGCATTTAGGGCAATGTTCGACCTTCCAAGTTAAGTTTTTCATTGATTATAGGCATGAAGTAATTAATCGCAGCAAGTAATTAGTGCGGAAAAAAGACTGATACGAAGGTTCCATATTGCCTTTACGATTTAGTCCGCGTTCGCCATCGGAGTTCCTCAAAGGTAGGCAGACTTCGTTTGTATAGTCGCGGTTTTCAACCGCCGAGTCTT
>CAZJJR010000030.1:25552-32983 GCA_964546365.1 uncultured bacterium
ATTAAGCAGCATACCATCAATACCTGTCAACTGTCTTTAGATAGATAAAATTACTTCATAAAAAATAATTAGACAGTTTGCTTAACTTTAATAGAGTAATAATTAAGCAAAAAAAGTTATTTATGATGATTTTATGTTGGTTTAGCGCCTTTCTCTAACAGAAGCGGGTTTAGATGCTAATCCTCTCAATATCAAATCCGAGTTTAAGATCAGGGTAAGGTCTTTTTCTGGGTCGATCGAGATTAGTCTAACGGTTTCCAGGTTGCGAAAGCGCCCGATTAATTCGGGGGTCGATCCGAAGCCGGAATTGAGTAAAGTACTTTGAGATGCGATCGTCGGATTGCCAGTTACGGCAGCGATGGCGGCGGCTGCTGCTGTTCCCAAAGCCGTGTTGGTAAGACTTCTGCCAATTCTAGGGTTATTGGTTACTGCTAGGGTTCTTCCGATCGGGCGGGAACTGGCGCTAATGGATATTTGTCTACCGTCGCTCAAAATAAGCTGTTTGGCAACAAATTGAGCCATTCCTATTTCTTGCATGGTTACTAGTTCACCGACGATCTGAGTGTCTGATGGAATGAACAAATTCCGGTGAGGGGAAACCACATTTCTCGCTACAGTTAAGTTTAAGGGAATGGGTGCTGGTTCGTCGGGGGCAACGATGATTCTTTGTGCGGCATTGTATTTAACTGGGATAATAGTTCCGGCAGGAATTCTCGCGCTAATTTCTCGATCTAGATTAATTTGAGCAAAAGCAAGTTCTGGGGTGATGATGCGGATGGCTGTGCTGGCAGTTATCGAGAACGCGATCGCTAAAAATGTACTGAACTTCAATGCGTTCAATTTATACATAAACCCTTTTTTTTCTTGCTTTAAACAGTATGTTATAGCTGAATAGCGCTAAGTTAAGCGAGACTCCAGCCTCGCATCTCTAGTTCCCAGGCTGAACCTGGGAACTAGGAAAAGAGTCTCCAGCCTTCTTTCCAGAATAAATTTAGCGACATTCTGTTATAGCCAATTAATATAAAACTTTTTTAGGTTTTAGGCAAAAAGCAAATTCTCAATACTCAAAATTAAAATTAAATTTTAGTATCTCTTAGGTGTCGGAGTATCCAATCAAATCGGTTTCTAGCAATGGCAATATTATCAAGAATAGTCGGATGAAGTTGGTCTTCTTGGATTTCTCCGTCTAGAGGATGATTTTTACCATAACCAAGGTGACTAATAGTATCGCGCAATCTAGTAGAAAGCAAGACACCTAAAGCGCGGTAAAAACGAGAAGCAAATCCCATATCCATTTGTAGGGTTGTCGCTAATTCTCGGCGAGGAATTGAGAGTACGAGAGAATTTTCTAAAGTGGTAACGGTAGCAGAAGGCGGACGGGAATCGATAAATGACATTTCTCCGACTATTTCGCCACTGGATATTCTAGCAATTTCTTTATTTTTAAAAGCTGCTACGGAAACGCTCATGTTTCCTTCTAGGATCAAGTAAATATTATCTATAGGTTGCCCTTCTTGTATCAATACCGTATCAGCAGGTATTTCCTCTCGTTTTCCCTTTTGTAACATCCAATCAATATCGTCGTCACTGAGTTCCCCAAGAATAAAAAGGACTTTTTCCATAAATGGCTACCTGGAATACGTGCTGTTACAAGTGTAATTGAATAGTTTTGTAAAGCACCCTAATCCCGATGGATATATTTAGACAGCATTTCATTGTCAGTATGATTCATTATGGCTGATGATTTAAAATATTTTATTAAATTTGGCAAGATTTTTAAGAAATTAGAGAAAAAGAGGCCCAGAGTTGTCTGGGTCAGCTGCTAGGTATATAAAAAAAGCGATCGCGAACTATCAAAGTAGCGATCGCTTTACATTTAACGATATTCATCTAGATGCCTCGGTCGTAACCGGGGTTTGGTCTTGGGACGGGTCTGTAATCGTAATCGGAATCGTAGTTAGAGTTACCATAGGAACTCACTACTAAATCAGAACCCAATCTCAAATCTAAGTCAGTTTCCGGTCTAACTACGAGTACGGTAGCGCTTCTGCGACCGAAAATTGCTCCGCCAGCAGTTCCCAAACCAGTACCTGCTAAGACTTCTAATGCGGTGATGCGGCGATCGCCAGTGATGCCTGAAATCAAAGTTGCTGCTGCCGAACCTACTGCTGCACCTGTTAAAATGCTTCCGATGTTGGCACCCTGGCGAACTTCTTCTGTTCTAGTAACTACGCCAGAAGAAGCATTAATTCTTTGCCGTCTTCCATTGGGAAACACTAATTCTTCGGCAACAAAGCGAGTACCTCTTCCAGATGGTCTGAGTTGACCTTCAACTTCTGTTCCTTCGGGAACGATCACTACTCCATTGCGGACGATATCATCAGCAACAGTGAGGGTTAATTCGCTGGTTTCATCAGGTGTAACGACTACTTTTTCTTTGTCATAAGTGACTGGAATCGTAGTTCCTACAGGCAATCTGTAGTTAGTTGTTCTCGATTGAGCTACTAAAGTTTCTGCTACGGCGGGTGATGCGATCGCCATATTAGTAGCTGTTGTAGCTGTTACTCCTAATGCCATTAATATGGCAGTTGCGGATTTCCATTGAGTTAGATTAAACATTTACGGCACCCTCCTTTTGGGTATCTTTTGTGTTCAATGTCTGTTGTGTTCAATGACGGGTTGTTTCAGAGTTTGTTTCTAATAGTTCAGACTTATTTGGCTTGGAAAAATCTTTTATTTTTTATTTAATTACCGCAGTTCGCCTTCCTCTGATCGGGTGATTTTTAAGCTTTGCTGTTGGGGAAAATAGATTTGACTTCTTACTATATTATAGTATTCTATTGAGGCGTCTAAGTCATCAATCCCAGGTGAGATAAGACTTATACGAGAATTTATTGTTATTTAAAAAACAGTTTTTGACGACTTCCTAGAGACGGAATTTTTTTGGGTTGGTTCCTTGTCATGAGAAAGATTTGCTTAAAGTTTTAGTTGATTAAGTGGCTAAAGTTTCAGAGGTTAAACTTAGCACAAATTAAATTTATTTACTACGTAGTATGGTTTTTGATGGGAAAACAGGAGTTGCTCAATCAAGCTTTTTGTCCTATCACTATATATAATCTTCTACTGGGAGAGAAGTAGTGATGAATTTGGTGGAGGTTTATTGGCTGAATCGCTGATAAGGCAATGATTTTGAAAAAAGATACATAGATGAATTAAGTAGTTGACCGCTCAGGAAATTTGTTGTTTGCGTTTTTCGATTTCCCCGATAGGTAATAAGAGAGTATCTTCTATTTATTGTCGTACTTCGCGGCTGATATAGCAATCGCTGTTAAGGCAATCTACCAGTAATTTATTCCTATTGTTTAGAACGAGCAGGTGAATAGAATTGGCGAATACAATCTTAACAAGACTTGCTGAGATCTTAACAAGACTTGCTGAGATACTTTAGTCGGCACTGCTTGATAGTCAACAGTTCTCTGAGGGAGGTTCTGGATTGTGTAGTAGTCCAGGTATTCTCCTGCTAGAAGAAATTTTTGTTCGATTAGGTAGGGAGTATTAAAAGTTAAGTTTTGTAAGATAAACAAATTGCAATTCCTTCTCGATCGAACCCATGTTTGATAATTTTGCGGAATGCTCTTTCGATGGGAAACTTTTTCTCAAGCTTTACCTTTGTGGCTGTCCGAATTATCAAATTGCGATCCCCAAACTTTTCTAACCGATCCACCCGTGTTGGCTCTAATACTTCTTGATAATTGCCCAATTCCCCATTGCCATTCCCAAATTTAGAGATTTTTTCCCTTGACAGACTATACAACAGTGCATTTGTACTGCTATTTGTTAAATATAGATAGAGTGTAGCGCTACGCCTTGAATGATCCCCCTGCAACTGACTCTGACTAATTTTCTCAGCTATCGTAAAGCAACCCTAGATTTTCGGGGGCTGCATACGGCTTGTATTTGCGGTTCCAATGGTGCGGGTAAGTCTTCTTTGTTAGAGGCTATTACCTGGGTGCTGTGGGGCGAAAGCCGTGCTGGAACTGAGGATGACGTGATCCACACGGGTGCTGATGAAGTAAATGTTGATTTTATTTTCAAGAATCAAGATGTTATTTATCGGGTAATTCGCGCCCGTCGCCGGGGTGGTGGGGCGGCTTTAGAATTTCAGGTGGAAACCCCAACAGGTTTTAAGGCTTTGACTGAACGGGGAATGCGATCGACTCAGCAGTTAATCTTAGATCACCTGAAGTTAGATTACGAAACTTTTATTAATTCAGCTTACCTGCGCCAGGGACGAGCAGATGAGTTCATGCTCAAAAAGCCTAGCGAACGGAAGGAAATTTTAGCCGATTTGCTGAAGTTAAATCAATATGAAAATTTGGCAGAACAAGCCAAAGATATGTCTAAGCAGTTTAAGGGACAGGCAGATCAGTTAGAGCAGAATTTGGCATCGATTAAATTACAATTGCAGCAGCGAGAACCGATCGCGCAAGAAAAAGCCACGGTAGAACATCAGCTATCTATACTGCGACAAGCTCAATTAGAAGATACGGAACGGCTGCAAGAGTTACAAGGAATGCAGCATCAGCGCCAAAGTTTGGAACAACAACTAACTTGGCATCAGCAACAATATCAGAATTTGATTCAAGATTGCGATCGCCTTCAGCAAGATTTAGCAACTATCCAACAACAACAGCATCAGCTAGAAATTTTGCTGCAACAAGAAGGGGAAATTTCGGCTGGATATGCTCATTTTGAAAATCTACAAGCCCAAGAAGAAGCTTTTTCTGGCAAATTTCAGGCTAATCAAACAGCAATTAACACCAGGCGACAAGTCGAAAAGCAACAACAGCAGGCTATCAATGAATTAAACATCCAATTGGAAAAAGCCAAATCCGAACTGGATATCTTAAGAAGACAAGAAGAGGAATTTCAACAAATCTTCAATCAAATTGGGGAAGTAGAAGCAGCAGTAGCGCAATTACAACAAGCGCGAACTCGCCTCAGTCAAATGGATGAGTTACAGTTGCAGGTATCTCCTTTGCTGCAACAACGTCAAAGATTACAAACTCAACTGGAACGCGCTCAAGCTAGACTAAGTGCGAGATTAGAAGAAATTCAAGTTTCTGTTTCTCAATTACAAACTCAACAGCGACGCCAACCGCAATTGCAGCAAGCGGTGATGGAAGTGGGGATTCAAATTGAGGATTTGGAGAAAAAACGAGTTCGTCAACAAAGAGTGCAGGAAAAAGGACTCGAAAGGCGTAGTTTTGTAGAACGCCTCCAAGAAAATCAACGGGAATTTGAAAAACAATTGGGGGAATTGACGCAGAAAATTCAAATGCTGCAAACACCCGATGCTATTTGTCCATTATGCGATCGCCCGCTTGACGAACACCACTGGAATCGCGTCGTACACAAAACTCAAGCTGAACAAAAAGATGTTCAAGATCAGTTTTGGGTGGTGCGAGAACAATTGGCTGTTTCCGAGCGAGAACTCCAGGTTTTACGAGCGGAATATAAGCAATTATCTCAAGAATTGGCGCTTTATGATTCTTTGCGGGAACAAAAGGGACAGTTGCAAGCTCAGTTAACGGCGACTGGCGATGTAGAAACTCGCTTACAACAAATGGTAGCGGAAGCTAATCAAATTGAGCGATCGCTACAAACGGGAGATTACGCCACCGACGTGCAGGAAGAGTTGTGGCATTTGGAACGACAATTGCAACAACTGAATTATGATGAGAAGAATCATGCTTTAGCGCGAAATGAGGTTGAGCGGTGGCGTTGGGCAGAAATTAAACAGGCAGAGATTAAAAATGCTCAACGGCGACAAGCACAGTTAGCTGCCAGAAAGCCGGAAATTTTAGCGCAAATTGCCGATCTAGAACAACGGTTATCCGAAATCAGCACAAATTCAGAATTTTCTCGCCAGTTGGCAGAGATCGATCGCCAAATTATGGAAATCGGTTACGATCTCGATCGCCACAACCTGATCCGCAAGTCTCTGCGTCAAGCGCAATCTTGGCAATTGCGATATCAGGAATTATCCCAAGCGCAACAGCAATATCCCCAGCTTTGTCAGCGTTTCCAAGAGTTGCTGCAAGTTTTGGAAGTGCGGGAGGGCGATCGATCTCTGCTTAACACACAACTTGAAGCAATTGTCAAGCAATTAGAAGCAATGCCCGATAGTTCTGGGGAAATTCAATATTTGGAACAACAAATATTTGCTAGGCGCAGTCAATTGGATGAGCAGTTAGCCACTTTGGGACGTTTGCAACAGCAATCAAATCAACTGGATGCGCTGCAAGCTCAATACGATCTCGAACATCAACAACTTGCTGAGTGTCGGAAAAAACATCGCGTTTACGAAGAATTAGGTAAAGCTTTTGGTAAACACGGTATCCAAACACTAATGATTGAGAACATCTTGCCCCAATTGGAAGCAGAGACAAACGGTATTCTCGCCCGATTAAGCGGTAACCAATTGCACGTTCAATTCGTGACTCAAAAATCCAGTCGCAGCGGTCGCGCTTCCAAGAGAGCATCTAAACTAATTGATACCTTGGATATTTTGATCGCCGATGCGCGGGGTACTCGTGCTTACGAAACTTATTCAGGTGGTGAAGCTTTTCGGATTAATTTTGCGATTCGCCTAGCTTTAGCGAGATTGCTGGCGCAACGTGCGGGTACGGCGCTGCAAATGCTGATCGTCGATGAAGGATTCGGAACACAGGATCAGGATGGATGCGATCGCTTGATTGCTGCTATAAATGCGATCGCATCCGATTTCGCCTGCATTCTTACCGTCACCCATATGCCATACTTCAAAGAAGCATTCCAAGCCCGGATCGAAGTTGCCAAAACTCAAAATGGTTCTCAGTTGAGTTTATCGATCTAAAATTCCCGGAAAGTATGTTATATTTATAAATCGTGCCGGTGTAGCTCAGTGGTAGAGTAGCTGATTCGTAATCAGTTGGTCGTGGGTTCAAATCCCACCATCGGCTTTTCAAAATCAAGGGTTCCAGTTAACCACTTACCTCATTTGTTACCTGATTATTCCAGGTTTCACCTAAAACTCACCTAAAAATCCCACTATTTAAATAACTCCTTCAAAACAACTATCAGTTGGTTCACCTGAAGTCCCTTATATAGCAACCGCTCTCATCGATTAAGGCATTCTTAATTGCTGAAAGCCTTGATTATAGAGCCTTCTTCCCCTAGCCCCTAGTCCCTAGTTATATTGGCTTGCGATCGCAAAATTTGTCATTCTAATGACTTTTGAGTTTCGGAGTATTTTGGCAGCAATTAGAGAAAAAGTTCGCCAACAAGCAACAAAAATAAAAGCAGGCAATTTATTAGATTTCAAATTGCCTGCTTTTATTAGTTTTCTATTTGGTGGCGGGAAGTGGATTTGAACCACTGACCTTCGGG
>CAZJJR010000030.1:32994-33813 GCA_964546365.1 uncultured bacterium
AGCCCGACGAGCTACCAGACTGCTCTATCCCGCGTCGCTTTTTCTAGTATAACCATAACCAAAAAAAATTGCAACTAGAGAAGCGATAATTCTCCAACAACTTCTAAACGCTTATATTTGCCTAGAGCCATAAAGGTTTCAGCCAACGACTCAGCCGTACTGGGATTAATCCAGCCCATTTGTCGGAGTAAATGAATAGCCACCGCGTATTTTGCTCGCTTAGCACCATCACTTACCTTAATTGCCAGCCCCATGCCTTCGCCTACTCTACCGATACATTGAACTCCTTCAGCACCCGCTTTACTCACGAGATCCCCTTGAGTCAGCCGCATCAGTTCCGTATCAAACTCACCTTCCCCAGCTACTAAAGTTGGATGATGAGTCATAGCACGAACAATTCGTTCCATATCTAAACTGAAACCGGAAGACAATTGAGCATACAGAGAAGCCATTTGACCTAGCTGCATGAAGTAAGTGGGAGCGCCACAATCATCATGGGCATTAATAAATTCTTCTCCCGGCATTCGCAGTAATTCTGCCACTTTACTTAAAATCAGCTGCTGAACTGGGTGATTGCGCTGTAAATAATTATTTACAGACCAACCCCGTTGTTGGCAGACAGCTAGCATTCCGGCGTGTTTACCAGAGCAGTTATATTCTAGAGGGCTGTGCTTACCTTGGGGAATCGGACACTGGAGTGCCGATGGGTCGATATCACAGCGCCAAAGAATGTTAAAAACCTGTCGTACCTGCTCGATTTTGCCTTGGTGAGAGCTACAAATAATCGCTAAGTCTTTATCTGTCAGACCATAGCGTTCT
>CAZJJR010000031.1:0-2785 GCA_964546365.1 uncultured bacterium
GGGGGGGGGGGGGGGGGGGGGGGGGGGGGGGGGGGGGGGGGGGGGGGGGGGGACGAAGATAAAGTGATTGAATTCGTCTGGTAATTAAGTTAGCTACTTTTTCCATTAAAGCGGCGACAGGCATTCCGGCAGCAAAAATGCCTCCTTCGATGTCGCGCATTTGTTGGGCGGTGACGACGATTTGGTTGAATTTTTTCGTTCCTGTTCATGAATTTTAGATTTTAGATTTCAGTTGCACCTCTATCTAAAATCTAAAATTTAAAATCTAAAATTACTAGTTCTCCGAGAAGACTTGGGCATTGATGATACCGAAATCTTGTAGATAGCGTTCCCATCGTTCTGCGGTTTTGCGATCGGTAAATGGCCCTACCATCACGAATGGTTCGCGATAATTCTCAATTTGATAAACTCCTCTTTCGGTTCCCAAACGAGGAGCCAGCCGCCTGACTTGAGCTTCAATTAATGGTAATTCATTTTCAGTGCCAGCAATCATGATGCCATAGTAATTATTTGGCAATGAATTAGCACGAGTTTCGTTATTATTGGCAACTAACTGCAAGCGATTTTGAGAATTGTCGCCCAAGATTTCAATGGAAGAATCATCATTGGTAAACAAATCAGTATCCAGCACGCTCACGTCAGCAACCACTTCTGCCAAAACGCCTCGTTCTCGCAGTTCTTCCACCAAAGCTTGTGCGGTGCCAGCGTTGTTATATTGCCCTGCTAAAATAACGTTTTGAGAAATTCTTCTATCCCACGCAAATGTTGCATCGGGAGTTTCCTTTCTGACGATTTCGAGTAAATCTGGATTAGAAACAATCACGGAAAACAGAGAGTTTCGTCTGGTACGAATCGTGCCTATTTCAGCTAGAAAACCTTCTTCTCGTAACCGGGCGCGGGTTCTTTCTGCCAACCAAAAATCTCTGTATGCACCAATTTGTACGACATCTCTCCTACCGTAGTGCATTTTCCTAGCTTGGGGTGCTCGATTCTGAACCTGTTCTAAAAGCTGGTTGCTGTATCTGGGAATATAAACTACGTAGCTTTGGTAACTGTTATAGTCGCATCGATAATCGCATTCAACTCTCCTGTGTCTGGTGGCGGGTTTTCTCCTGTTTCTTCTTTGGGCGAGTAATTCCGGGGAGTCCGCTTGCTGCAAGCTAGTTGGTGGTGGTGCTGGTGTTTGCAAAACTCCTTGTGCAACTAAAAAACGATCGGGAACCGTTTCTGCTCGGGCGATCGCTTGGGCGCTCAGTGCTAGTATACTTCCCACCAGCAATGGTGCCAGAGGTGTCACTGCTTTGAGATTGAATAGTCTCGCGCGATGCGATCGCAAAATTCGATCTTGTAGATTTAGCTTCATGCCAGTTTTTTATCCTCACTGTTATTTAAGCACCCTGACGGTAAACTTTATATCCTAATTTCGCCTAGAACGCTATTAGCTACTACTATTTCTTCGTCGTGCCATCCCAATTTGTGGCACGAATGTTAACTTAGAAAAAGTATTACTTTGCATTTGGCAAAGTTTCGATCGTTTTTTATTTCCATGAACAGAGTAGTCGTTGGCCTTTCCGGTGGCGTTGATAGTTCCGTAGCAGCAGCGATCCTTCATCATCAAGGTTATGAAGTGGTCGGGTTGACCCTTTGGTTGATGAAAGGGAAGGGTCAATGCTGTTCGGAAGGGATGGTGGATGCGGCGAGAATTTGCGAACAATTAGGTATCCCCCATCACGTTGTCGATAGCCGCGATGTCTTTCAAGCCAATATTGTGGACTATCTGGTGGCAGGCTACAGCGACGGCATCACCCCCCTGCCTTGTTCCCAATGCAACAAAGCAGTTAAGTTCGGCCCGATGCTAGACTATGCCCGCGAAAAATTGGGTATTGACAAAATTGCCACCGGGCATTACGCACGCATTAGCTACGATGCCCAAGTCGATCGCTATCAATTGCGACGGGCAGTAGACCCGAATAAAGATCAGTCCTACTTCTTGTACGATCTGACACAAGATTTGTTGGCCGGAACCGTGTTTCCTCTAGGTGAAACTCACAAAACCGAAACCCGGCAAATCGCGGCAGAATTCGGATTGAGTACTGCCGAAAAACCAGAAAGTATGGATTTGTGCTTAGTAGAAAGCAATGGCTCGATGCGAGCATTTCTGGATAAATACATCACCCCAACCAAGGGCGATATCGTTGACCAATCCGGCAAAGTTCTCGGACAGCACGATGGTATCCATCATTACACGATCGGCCAACGAAAAGGCATCGGTATTGCAGCAGCCGAACCGTTGTATGTAATTGCACTCGATCCCGTGATGAATCGCGTAATTGTGGGAAGTCGCGATTGCATCACCCAAACAGAATGCACCGTACAGCGCGTTAATTGGGTATCCATCACCGAACCAACCTCACCAATTCGCGCCCAAGTGCAAATCCGTTACCGTACAAAACCCACACCAGTGACGGTAATTCCTCTGGAAAATTCTCGCGTCAAGTTAGTCTTTGACGAACCGCAGTTCAGCATTACGCCGGGACAAGCAGCGGTTTGGTATGACGGGGATATCGTGTTAGGCGGCGGAATTATCGAACGGCAAAATTAAACAAACCCTGAACCTAATCCTAGTAAGATTGGGTTCAGGGTTTTGTCGAACCCTATTGCATCGTTGTAAGAGCGCTTTCACAGGTTAAATTTTTACCGAGATAAAAACAGATTAACGCAGATCTTGCACCAGTCCCACAATCCGCCTGGAAATCAATGATACTGTTGGCGAATTCGGAAAACC
>CAZJJR010000031.1:2855-33322 GCA_964546365.1 uncultured bacterium
TGCAGGGGAGGGGTTGGGGAGGGGTCAGCCCCGGCAAGCCAATTGACCAACAGTATCATTGATTTCCGGGTGGGCTCGCAACCGCAGGTGCAAGATGTGAGTTAACGCAGATAAGAGCGCGATTTATTTAGCTAAATGTTTTGTCAGGTACCCAAATAATTGGCAGACTCTAAGTAATCATTGTGCATACTGCCATCTGGCATTTTTGCTCCTTTCAAATTTGCTCCGGTTAGATTAGCTCCTTTGAAAGTAGCCCAGTTTAAATTGGCATTTCTGAGGTCTGAATTACTCAAGTCTGAACCATCCAAATGTGCCCCAGTGAAATCAACTCCACTTAAATTGGCTTTAACAAAGTTCAGATTTTTTAGATCCTGTTCTCTAAAATTTCTTTCGCCGCCTGCATATTCTTGGAGAACTTCATTGGCATCCATATTGGTGCCTCGCAACGTGTAGCGTTATCGCTTTTTATATAATTATTATATCCCATTATTACCCTTTCTCCATCAAAAACTAAAATTTATAAAATAACAAAATAAATGACAATATATCCACTCAAGCTCGTGACAAATTATTGCTTATTTAGCAAGCAATTTAACTTCCTTCAAAGATTTAAAAATAATAATACATCAATATTGATGATTAATTATTAATATTACACTGTTACAGATTGACGGGTAACTCAACGATAAAACAGGTTTGCTCGCAGCCGCTTTTCACCAAAATAGAACCTCCTAAATACTCTGTTAGCTTTTTGACCAATACTAACCCTAACCCCGTACCATCGTGCTTCCAACGATCGGGATCGGCAATCCGATAGAACCTCTCGAAAATGCGAGATAGTTCCTCAGGGGGAATTTCCACTCTTGAATTCGTCACTTTCAACTCAATTTTTTTAGCAAAATCGAGCGATATTGAATCAACGCAACCTACAGCAACAATAATTTCTCCTCCTGGGGGAGTGAACTTACATCCATTCGTCAATAGTTCGGTGAGAATTCGCTCTAGGCTGGGTGAGTCAATGGTGAGAATAGGCAAATCGTCAGCAATTTTTATATGCAGACTTTGTTGCTGATTCGCCATTTGGTTTAAAAAGGGTTCTACTATTTGTGGTATCCAATCCTGTAAGCAAATAACTGTCTGGTTTAATACGTAGTTTCCGGCATCAAGTTGCTGTAAATCAAGTAAATTACCGAGTAGTTTAATTTCTCGATCGCACTCATTTTCGATAACTTCCAGATATTGAAATGCTTTTGTCCTAAAAACGGCTTGCTTCTGAATGGTATTTATATATTGAATGTCACAGACTGGATGGATGGTATGATCGTCGGACTGTTTGAGGGACTGAAATAAGCTGGATGATACTGAATCCACGATCGCCCTATTTTCTTCTTGTTGCAGCAGGAGTTTCAGCATTTGAATACCAAGTTTGATATTGGTAACTGGCGATCTCAATTCATGAGAAATCGTACTCAAAAAATCATCCTTTAATTGATTGAACCGTTCCATCTCTATTCTTTGGCGCTTGGACATTTTATCCATATTACTTTGGGCTTTAAGTTGTCAGTATTTCGGCGTTTCACCTCGCTCCATATATGGTTTATTTTTATTCTATTAATTCCTCATAATCTTTTTCGATTATCTTTTCCGTATCCCGCCAGCCTTGAATGCTATATGGATGGTAAATTTTTTTCAATAGTACTAGGCTCCAGATATTAAAAACGAAATCATCAATATCAATTGGTTTTATTAAATACGCTTCAATTCCCACCTTTAAATATTGGTCAAGGCTGCTTTTGGAACAGGTGGAAGTAACCATGATTGGAATAGTGCTACTATTGGCTATTGCCAAGTCCTTCAATCGTTGCATCAACGGAGCGACACTTTCACCCCGGAATTTGATTTCAGAGATCAAAATATCGGGTACAAACCGATCTAGAAATCTTAATGCTTGTCCGATCGAGCCAGTTGCTTTCACATTTGCGCCCAAATCTTCCAGTAAAAGAATATACAAATATCGACTATCGCTATCGTTATCTACAATCAGAATTTGAACATCTTTGAGTATCCGGATAGGGGCCGAATAAATTTTAGCTATACCCATATTAATCACTTCAACTATAACTTTAATTGAAAAGAGATAAT
The DNA here is from genome assembly GCA_964546365.1 of uncultured bacterium. Classification (GTDB taxonomy): domain Bacteria; phylum Cyanobacteriota; class Cyanobacteriia; order Cyanobacteriales; family Aerosakkonemataceae; genus DATNQN01. The sequence continues at coordinate 4,998 of CAZJJR010000031.1, forward strand.
TAGCAAAAATTTAATTTTAATTTATGAATAATTAGAGATTTGCCAACTCTCTTTAAGTAGTAGGTATAGAACCAATATCTTCAACCATAGGGGGTTTTTATGGCTTGTTAGATAGGCATTTCTTGATAACAGTAACTACAACGCCAATAAACTCCTTTCCAACGGATGTGGCGAAGTAAAACTGTTGCACAACAAGGACAAAGATGTCGTTCTCGGCTGGAACCGATTGTTGTGGATATAAATCGTCGGCTAGGTTCATAAACTATATGTTTTGTTAGTAACATGGTATTAAAAGGTAAAAGATTGATTTTAAAAATTGGATTGATTTAATGGCGACCAATCCAAGCCGGACAAAGCAAAAGAAAGATTTTTTTCTGTTTCCTTTCCTCATCTAAATGTCTCGCTTTAGACTGGAAGCCGATGCGATCGGATAAAAAACGCGATCGCTCTACTGAAGACCACCGATTAGGTAGTCAAAATAAACACTAACTTCGTTAGCATCTTCTCCAGACAGCATGGAAGTAGTCACATTTTTCATGGCACGGACGCTTTCGGCAACAGCATCAGTCGGTGTACCGAGAGAGTTATACATCTGGCGCACCCCAATCAGTCCAATTTCTTGCAAAGGGGTTGTTTCTCCAGCCACCAAGCTGTAAAGGACTAAACGCAGGTAGTAATCCATATCCCGTAGGCAAGTCGCTGTCATCGCCTCACCGTAGGCGTTCCCACCAGGAGAAACAAGGCTAGGACGTAGTTGGAACAACTGCTTTGCAGCTAGCTGAACAATGCGTTCCCGGCTTGCTGTTAACCCTTGGACAAGGCGCAGACGACGCTCACCGCCTTTGAGGAAGTTCTCAATCTGTCTCATCTCTCCAGGGGTGAGATAGCGACACTCCTCATCTGCATTTTCGATTATTTTTTTGATAATACTCATCAGTAAAATTCTCCTTAAAAATCTAAATCAAGGTTTATTTGAAACAAGTCATTTGAAGTTTAGCCGTCAAGGATTTATTCAAATGAAACTCTTGGTTACTTTTTAACTGTGACAGGTGAGTGTTTGATTTCTTGTATGATTTGATTAACGACAAAATTCTCTGCAAAAATATTTTTTTAATTCCTGCGTAAAATAAATACTACAAAAAAATCCAAGCTGTAATTGAACGGTTGTAATTGCTGAAACCGTTGCTTTGCTTGCTTTTGAGATTATGTATTCTGCTATACAGATTTTTTGAGTGAATGAGATATTACAGAAACCGGGATTTTTTAATAAACCTGGTTTCTGGAGTTTATTTCCAGCAAATTTAATCTATAATTCAATCCTGAATTTTGTTAGCTTTAATACTTATTTGGCTAGTACTTACGTATTGGCAATTTAGTCCTAAAACGCGGATACGTAAGTATTTTGCTGGAATGGCAAGAGTTTTCAGGTCAGTGTGGGTAGTTTACTGCCATTCTCTATCTTCAAGCTCGTTCTGAGGTAGCAATAAGGTGGCTTCAATTTCCTGCCGAGTAGCCGCCGTCACTTCGCAATTGCTATGCAGGCAATCGAGAAGTAGCTGATTGGCATCGTAGTAGCGTTGTAGCACTTGTTCTTGTTCGGGACTAAACTGCCAGGTGCGGCTAGTATTTCGATAGTTAACGATCGTTGTCCTTAACTGTTCCACCCAGGTGGAATAGTGTTCTTGCCACCAGTCTTGAAACTGTTCTCGGCTTTGAGAAGCAGGTGGGAGCAGATCTTTGAGTTGTTGCAAAGACTTATAAAATCCAGCATCAAGAACCATCACCAAAATATTGTTAATTGCCTCGTTACAAGCATTGATATAAGCAAATTCTTGGGAGTTATCCATCGCCAACTCTCGCAGCAAGTTATCCAACGCCGCATCTAAAAACATACCCTGGTCGAGAGTGCTGGCTAAAGTAAACTGAGCAGCTGTACGAGGTGACTGGGCAAGGGCAAGGTAAAAAGCTCGTGTGGTGGCAATTTTGGGTTGAGTTGGGATGGTGCGAGATTTTTGGCTAGCCCAGAGCAAAAATTCTTGTAAATAAGGGTCTTGAGCGACTAAACCATCAATTTGTTGCTTCATCAGTTGCACTAGAGAGTCTGCACTTCGCAGCATGGCAACTGTCAAGAGGAAAATTTCGCGCCATTGAGGGTCTGTGATGTGGCTGACGAGTCCTCCCAAGGCTTGCTCTAATCCTTGCAGGTTATGACTGGCAACAATTTGGCGGGCGGTGAAGTATTCGTGAAACACCAGATAGGAGAAGGAGAAGATTCCTCTCGCCCGTTCGGTGAGTAGCCCGTGTTGAGTTTCGATCGCTTTTAGTACCGCTTCACTTTCGAGTTGCAGTTCTTCTGGTTCCAAGTTTATTTCGGGCAGATTTCGTAGATAGTCCTCAATATACTGCTCTATAATGCGTTGCTCGAAGAAATATTGCCCTTTTTCAAAGGTAACGGCGGCAAGTTGACTCAACAACCTCAGCTTTTGAGGTAATAAAAACCCTTGGTAAACCTTATCCCGTTCCACTCCTTTGGCTTCGTCCCATTTACCAAGAAGCAAATCCAGTCCTTGCTTATAAAACTCAGACCGCTTGGTGGGAAATTTTGCTTGTCCGTGAAACACCCAACAGGCTAGATGTAGAAACAGGGGCGTGACAATCATCTGGCGAAACTGCCAATTTTCCGGTAATTCCAATTTTTCAATAAACTGAACCGATTGTGCTTGCCCAGATTGACGGTTGGTTTTAGTGAATGTCACAAACCATTTTTGGGCGAAGGTAACGATTTGATCTTGGGTAAAGGGGGCAATTTCCACATCGGTAAAGCCTCGCAACTGGAGCTTTTTGGCGGCGGTGCGACAGGATATCACAAACTGATTTTTGTGATATTTGTCTGAAAACTTGCGAATTTCTCGTTGAACGGCGGTGCTGTCTTGGTCGAGTACTTCATCCATCCCATCCAGCAACAGCAGGACTCTACCAGCTTGCAGCAAGGTTTCGATCGCAGATGGGTTGTAAATACCAGAGTTGATAAACGCCTGATGGAGGTAATTTAAGAGGCTAAAGTTGCCATTATCCTTCGATTCTTCCGCAAAATCTCTCAAGGTGATGAAAATCGGCACTTGATGGGCGGCAAACTCGCCCCGGTTACACTGAATGGCGAGATGTTTCAAAAAGGTGGTTTTGCCAACACCAGGTTTACCCAGTACTCGAAGTTTGGAGTATGTTTCAACTGCCTGCATCCCTGGTATTTGTTTTTGGTTGATTTCTCCCAAACCAACGCGATCGAATTCGGCTGGGCCTAACTTTGACAAATTACTGATATCAAACCACTGTTGGCTGGCAATTTCTTCCAAAATATTGACATCGACATAGATATCATCAATTTTGACCGGACGATTAATGTCTAATAGCTGCAAGATACCGCACTGGTATTGAATTTTATCCCGCCGTTGTTGGCGTATTTGTTGCACCAGGGTATCAATGTTTGGGGCGGAAGTTTCTGTCAACTCTCCCGGTTCGGAAAATTCTGCTGGCGGATCGATCGCAATCTCTCGCCAATCTAAGTCTAATATGGCGCAAATTTCTAAAAAAACTTGGCGATCGACGGGTTTCCCCGTGAAAAACCGCCAAATAGGTTGTCTGGTCTTTAAATTTACTTCCCCTGCTAAGTTTTCCTGCGTCCACCCCTTCAGGGCAAACGCTCGCTTAGCTTGTTGAATTCCGAGGGGTGAGGCTTTGAGCGATCGCTTGACCATGAGACAATACTCCTGGTCTTGTATTGCAAAGTTTGACTGACTTTATAGGAAAATTATACACATTTATAGATCAATTTACTATCACAATCTCCTTGGAAATTAATCCAGTTGAGTTTTCATACCAACTTAATATTCGGGAAACTTTTTTACTATTCCATAATTGTTCAAACAGCTTGCCAAGGTTATCTAAGACATCTCTTTCGGATGATGTACAAAAAATAATCAATTTTAAAAATATATGTCACAGCCGAAAATTAATTCATTAACTCCAGAACAAGCAGCGCTGATTGTTGTTTATCGGGAAAAGTGGATGAGAATTGCATTTTCAACCGAGCCAATTGATAAACAAAAGGCTGCTCGCACTGTAACCGAAGCTTATAGTTTAATTGGTAAAAAAAAGCCAAATATCATTTTTGTCGATAGTCCTTATGCAGTATATAAAAAATATGAAGAATTGACAAAACGATGTTCGCTAGATCGATTATTAATTTTAGCTTACCTATTACAATCAGAAATATGGAATAAGTTAGTGCCGCAATTATGCGAGGAACTAACAAGTAAGATTACAAAACAAGTAAAATCGGGATTAAAAGAGAAGCTAAAATATCCGATAGGTACGCAAGAATTCCTAGAAAATGTTGGCTTGTGTATTTACTATATTACTCCAAAAGAATTTGTTGATTGTTGCAATTTGATTGATTTTTGTATTGATGTTTTAAATTTAAGTTATTCTTATGAAACAGAATGGATATTATTGCAGAGCATAGTTAAAAGCTGTGGCATAATTTATGCTTATGAAGAAATAGCAATAATTTGCGATCGCCCTCGCATTCTGTCCTTCGATAATCAAAATCGCCTCCACGCTGAAGGTTCACCTGCGATTCAATATGCTGACGGTTTCAGCGTTTATGCCTATCATGGTGTAACCTTACCAGAAAAATACGGAAAATTACATCCAAATCAGTGGCAAGCGCAATGGCTTTTAGAAGAAAAAAATGCCGAATTGCGACGAGTGTTAATGCAAGGAATTGGTTACAGTCGCATTTGCCAAGAACTACAAGCTTTAGAACTAGATCGCTGGCAAGAATACAGCTTACTAAAAATCAATAACGATGTCGATATCGAACCGATTTATTTATTAAAAATGACTTGTCCGAGTACGGGGTTTATCCACGCTTTGCGAGTACCGCCAAATGTTGAATCTGCACGAGATGCGATCGCATGGGTAAATTGGGGAATCGATCCAGAAGAATTTTCCGTGCAAACTTAACTTAGGGAAGCTTTTTCCCCATTCCGAAATTGTTCAAATAGCTCGAAAAATTTATCTAAAGCATCTTTTTAATCGGCTGAATAAAAAAGAATGATGCTATCCCATCCGTGAGATGAAGTTATTTTAAATCTTTGCTGTATCCAATCTTGAAATTCCTCAAATTCCTGTTCCTGTTCTGTGTTTGGCAAGCTAAGATCCCCGCGAGCGATACTATATCCCATCAAAAGCATACTAAGACGGGTAATTGAACGCTTGCCTAAGTACATCCCTGGTCTTTACTTAATTCTTTGCAACAAATCGTACAGATATTCTGATTTTACATCTAGTTTGTTCAGAGTAATTTCTTCCATAAAATTCGTTTTTCCTTAAAAAAGTGGTCTTTTTTTGATTCTTTCCAGCAGAGCGTATAAATATTCAGCTTTTACATCTAGTTTGGGTTGAATAGATTCTGTCATCAAAAATTTTACCTCCTTTTTTAATTATCCAAAACTACAATACCATGACTCTTTCCATGCCCAATGCCCGATGCCCAAAAACCTTTTTCCACATCAAGTAAATCCTTAATATTTCCTCTTCAATGAAATTAGCGATCGCCAATATAAAATCAACTAGCCAAACCCAACTAATACTATGAAAATATCTCAGAATAGAGATCGCTTAGGTAAATTTACGAACACCACCAAAGCAACATTCAGTACCAACTAAAAATTTTCTATTTGCTAAAATCGCCCCCAGAACTTGCTAATATAAATCGTTGCAGCCAAAATCGAAAATCCAAAATCCAAAATCTAAAATTGATATGAGTCATCGCCAAAATGGGATTGCGCCTCACGGAGGACAACTGATAAATCGGATTACTTCCCCCGAAAAAAGGGAAGAACTTCTCTCCAAAGCTGATTTTCTGCCAAAAGTGCAACTAGATGAGCGGGCTGTTTCCGATTTGGAAATGATCGCGATCGGTGCATTTAGCCCCATCACCGGATTCATGGAACAGGCAGATTACCAATCAGTCGTTGACAATATGCGACTGGCAAACGGTGTAGTTTGGTCAGTTCCCGTCACCCTATCAGTGACCGAGGAAGTTGCTTCCTCCCTCAAAGAAGGGGATTTGGTACGCTTGGATAATCCAGCGGGTAAATTTATCGGCGTTTTAGAACTTACCCAGAAATATCCCTACGATAAAAAACGGGAAGCCGTTAACGTTTACCGCACCGACGACGAAAAACACCCAGGCGTGCGAGTAGTTTATAACCAAGGGCCAATCAACCTTGCTGGGCCAGTGTGGTTGCTGGAACGCGACCCCCATCCCCACTTTCCCAAATACCAAATCGACCCAGCCGAATCGCGCAAATTATTCCAAGAAAAAGGCTGGAGAACGATTGTTGGCTTCCAAACTCGCAATCCCATCCATAGAGCGCACGAATACATCCAAAAATGCGCTTTAGAAACGGTAGATGCTTTATTTTTACATCCATTAGTCGGCGCAACCAAAGATGATGACATTCCCGCAGACGTGCGGATGCGCTGCTACGAAATTCTCCTAGAACGCTATTTCCCGAAAGACCGAGTAGTTCTGGCGATCAATCCGGCAGCAATGCGCTACGCTGGGCCAAGAGAAGCGATTTTCCACGCGATGATTCGCAAAAACTACGGCTGCACTCACTTCATCGTCGGACGAGATCATGCTGGCGTGGGTGATTATTACGGAACTTACGATGCTCAACATATTTTCGATGAATTTGAGCCAGAAGAATTGGGCATCGTACCGATGAAGTTTGAACACGCTTTCTACTGCACGGTAACTCAGGGAATGGCAACGACGAAGACTAGCCCCAGCACTCCCGAACAACGGATACACTTGTCGGGAACGAAGGTGCGGGAATTGTTGCGTCGCGGTGAATTACCGCCGCCAGAGTTTTCTAGACCGGAAGTTGCGGCAGAATTAGCACGGGCGATGAAGATTCCGGTGTAGGTTTTTTGGTGAAGAGAGATGGGGTGATGGGGTGATGGGGAGGTGGGGAGGTGGGGAGGTGGGGAAAAAATAGAACTAATTTCCTGAATTCTGACTTCTGAATTCTGACTTCTGAATTCATCCTTCATCCTTTCCCCATCACCCGCTCACCTGACAATAAATTGCCGAGTCCTGATAGGCTGGTAGCTAGACCCTAGTTGCTAGTAAGCTAATATATGAAGCGACGGAGTTTTTTACAGCGGGCTGGTTGGGTATTGGCAGCCTTGGGAGTAGGAGAAGCTGGGCTGATGGCGATCGCAAATCGCTACGATCGGGCTTTAGCACAACCGACGCCTCGCAAGTTAGCAATGCTGGTCGGGATTAACCAATATGCTGGTTCTACCCTAGCTGGCTGCGTGACCGATGTGGAATTGCAACAGGAACTTTTGATCCATCGGTTTGGTTTTTTACCAAGTGACATTTTGGTTATCTCAGATCGACAAGCCACCCGTCAGAACATTGAAACGGCTTTTATCGAACATCTCGCCAAGCAAGCAAAACCAGGTGATGTGGTAGTTTTTCACTTCAGTGGTTATGGTAGCTGTTTGAAACAATCGAGTAATGGAGATGGTGAATTAGTAACTGGGGAACAGGGAAAGGCGATCGAAAATGCAAATGTAGAATCGCCAATTGTTAATTCCCCATTACCAATTCAAAATATCTTGTTACCAGTAGATGCGCTGCTGGCAACCAAAAGCATATCGGCAGAGAATGCAGTTTTGGAAGAAACTTTGTGGTTGTTGTTGCGATCGCTCTCCACGGACAAAGTTACCGCCATTTTAGATACTAGCTACACCGATCCCGGCGCTTTGTTGTGGGGAAGTCTGCGAGTGCGATCGCAATCTGCACCAGCAGAAGCACAACCAATTTCACCAGAACTGGACTTCCAAAAACAACTCCGGGAAAACTCTCCTAATAACGGCTTATTTTCCGCCAAAAATGCCAACTCAGGCGTAATTTTGACCGCCGCAGGGCCAGATCGATCGGCAATGGAAGGTCAGCTAGATGGTTTTACGGCTGGGCTTTTCACTTATGCCCTTACCCAATATCTCTGGCAAAGTACCCCACCTACAACCATTCAAATCAGTTTGAGTCAAGCAGCATCTACCGTGGTGCAACTAGTAGGAAAAAACCAACAGCCCAGATTACTAACAGCTAACGATTCTAACCTCGAAAACCCCGTCCGGCAGACATGGCTAACCGATCTTGCCACGCCATCTTCCCACGTCGGAGTTGATGGAGTAGTCATCGGAGTAGAAGATAATGGCAAAACCGGATTATTGTGGTTGGGAGGCATCACCGCGCCAGTTTTGCCCCTCTACGGCGCAAATTCCATACTCACCGTACTACCTGCCGGGATTTCTCAAACAACAATAGATATAGATAAGGATAAAGAAACTACTTCCACAAAACCATTGCAATTGATCGTTCGTTCCCGCGATGGTTTAAAATCAAAAGCGCAAATTTTTCCTCAACCTAATGAAACCGATTTATTGCAACCCGGTCAACTAGTGCAAGAAGCGGTGCGAGTGATTCCCCGCAATGTCAACTTGCGCGTCGCCATTGGCAGTAGTTTAGAAAGAATTGAGCGAGTTGATGCCACCAGCGCTTTTTCTGGAGTTCGCAACGTATCGTTAGTGACAGCAGGAGAACAGCCTGCTGATTGCGTTTTGGGTCGAGTGCAAAAACCTGCATTAAATACCGGGTTAGAATCTTCGCAAGTTTCTAGCCCTAGCCCTCAATACGGTTTGTTTTCCCCTGCTTTGAATCCGATTCCCAACACGCTGGGAGAAGCGGGAGAAGCAGTAAAAACCGCAGTGCAAAGGCTTTATCCCAAATATCGAACTTTGTTAGCTGCCAAGTTGTTGCGATCGATCGGTAATGAAGGTTCTTCTCGTTTGGGAGTACGAGCAACTTTTGAAATGGTAGCGCCGATCGAACAAGTATTGATGCAACGCACCACCAGTCGCGCACCTTGGACAGCCCCAATTGATAAGGCTGGAACTACTAGAATAAACAATTCCGGGATTCTCAATTTGCCTATGGGTAGTCGCATTCACTACCGAATTCATAATTACAGCGATGCGCCCGTTTACTTTATCTTGCTGGGTATCGATACTAACGGTAACGCGATCGCTTTATTGCCTTTTCAAATCGATGAATCGGAAACTAACTTGGCAGAAAAGCAAATAATTTATCCCGGTGAAGAGATTATCGTACCACAACTGGCCAGCCCCTTTAAATGGCTCGTGCAAGGCCCAACAGGTAGAAATGAAATGCAGCTGATCTTATGTCGAAAACCTCTCACCCAAACTTTTGCTGTTTTGGAAAGTACCCAACATCCCAGAGGAGACGTGCAACGCTTCGGTGCGCTACTCGGTTCTTTAGAAGTCGCGAGGGCAGTTTTAGAAGACTTGCACCAAGCTAGTCTTCCGGCAACTGAAAGTATCGGTGCATCCTCCGATACCTTTGCACTTGATATGAATGCTTGGGCAAGTTTCACTTTTATTTATCAGGTGTTTTGAGGTGGGAAGAATTCAGGAGTCAGAATTCAGGATTCAGAATTCAGTATTCAGTCTTCAATTGAGAGGGGACTTCTTGCCAGAATAGGGGGACTGCGATCGCGCCAACTATTAACTGAATGCCACCAAAGATCGCCAGAGAAGGTGCAAATCCAAAGTGCAGGAGTTCTCCAAATATGAGGCTACCTGCACCAAATCCAGTAAATAGAGTAAATACCTTCAGTCCCATCGTTTGTCCTAAATTGCTGTCATCTCCCAAATCGGTGACGATTCCGACAAACAACGGTTGAGTCAAGTCATACCCTAAAGATAAAACCAAAACTGCGATCGTCGTTCCCACTGCTGGAATCTGAAAAATCATCGCCATCCCAGCCAGTGCAGCCATCACTAAACCTGCGGGAACTAGCCAGCGCCGTCCCCACCGATCTACTGCTTGACCGATTAGAGAACTAAACAACAATCCGGGAATGCCATATCCGAGAATCGTTAAACCAATGCTTAAGGCATCCATATTGTATCGTTGCGATAAATACAACCCCAGCCACGTATATACGCCAGAGTGGTAAATCCCATTCCACAAAACATAGGCATAGGTACGCATTCCCCTAAATGTGGCTAATATCTGGCTGTATCCCCTAAATATCTGGCGAATCGTCGGTAATTTATCGACTTTTGGCGTATCGAATAAAGCTCCATAAGGATGGAGTCGCCAAAGTACGATCGCCGCAAGTACGGCAGTCCCCATAAAAAGCGATCGCCAACCGACAAATGGCTCTAAAATCGCTCCCCCCGCAGATCCGGCTGCCATTCCCCCTTCCATTGCGGCAAACACCAATCCTAGCTTGCTTCCTCGCTGCTCGAACGGGAATAAATCGCCAATTAAGGCAAAAGTTAGGGGAATCACGCCACTAGCTCCAATTCCCGTTAAGAGTCGCCAAGTTGCCATCTGGGAAGCCGTTTGAGCGGTGGCAGTAAAAGCGGTGCAAACCACAAAAACCACCAGCGAGAGGCGAACGATCGACCATCGACCAAAGCGATCGGACAGTACGCCGTAGAATAATGCCATCAGTGCATAGGAAAGCATATAGGCTGGCACGATAAAGCCGATTTCCTGAACCGGAACGTTAAAAACTTCAGCCAAACGGGGAATCAGGGGCGCAATCATGTATCCCTGGAGGAAAATTAGCCCCGCAGCGATCGACAGCCAGTAAAATAAGTATTTATGCTGCTTAAGGCGAATCGCGCGATCGGCTGGTTCGGTATGGGGCAAATCATTCAAAGTTTCTTTGGGTTTCGGCATGAATTTCGCAGATTTCAACTCACATCACATTTCTCAGACGACTACAATCTGAGAACTTAGCTGGAGTGCTAACGCCAATAACCAAAAGCAATGGTCTGGTGAAAGCTTGAAGTACCTTCCCAACTCTGGAACTTACAAGTTTTGCAGGTAAGGTGTAAAAACTAATTATTAATGTCAGGATAACTTGATAAATCTCACGAGAGAGAAAAAAATTGTATATTTAAATACAGAATTTTTTATATGATTCATTAAACAAGGCTATGAACAAACCCACAAAAGACTAAGCCGATCGAAAATGTGCCAAAATGTGGAGACTGTGGCCTAGTTTCGCAACAGCAGCATTTTTATGAAAAATATCGGGTAAAAGCAGCTAGCCACTCAATGATTGTGATACCAAAAACAAAGCAGTATGACATTTAGCAGCATTATTGCATTATTCACTGCAATGGTTGTCCTGGCTTCTCTTCCCAGCGTCAGCGTATTGGCTGTTTCCGCAAGGGCAGCTACATCTGGATTTATTCACGGTGTTTTCACAACAATAGGAATAGTACTTGGTGACATCATTTTCATCATAATCGCCATTTGGGGTTTGGCATTTCTTGCTGAAACGATGGGTAGCCTATTTATCCTGGTAAAATACCTTGGTGCCGCTTATCTTATATTGCTGGGAGTAAGCTTAATTAGATCGAAATCAAATGATTTGCAGGCACAAGAGGTTGCCAATTCATCTTTAATATCTAGTTTTATGACTGGATTGTTGATTACATTAGGCGATCAAAAAGCCACCTTATTCTATCTGGGATTTTTTCCAGCTTTTGTTGATATTTCTGAAATATCTTATTGGGATACCATCATCATTATTGCAATTACTATAGTAACTGTAGGTGGAGTCAAGCTTGTTTATGCTTTCATGGCAGACAAAGCTAGATTGCTGATTACTTCTAAAATAAGAAAAGGAATGAACATTGCCGCTGGCTGTATAATGATTGCCGTAGGAATCTTTTTGGTAGTAAAGCCTTAAGCATCTGATGTGAATTAAGGATTTCTAAAATATTACACTTTCTTTACTTAAATTTATGAAGTTTAACTATTGGCTCGCTAAAATAATTTTATCGTTAGGTTTGTTAGCATATCCTGTTAATGCCCAAACACCAAACTTGTCGGTGCAGCTTCAACCTAACCTGACCCTTTCCGATCGAGAAAGACAAGAATTATTAAGGTTGAGGCAAGAGAAAGAAATTCGCGATCGCGTTCAAGCAGAAGTCGATCGAGCCTTTAGCCGCCATAATAATTATCTCAATATATTACTATTGCTCATTTTTCTCCTTCCCGTACTAACTGGTTTAGGGTTTTGGTTATTTTATCGTCAGTTAATTAGCCGAATAGCATCGGAAAGTAAACAACTATTAACGACCGAATTTAATCATGAATTTTCCAAAATAATTGTCGTTTTCAAGCAAGAAATAGAAAATCTAAAATTTGAACTTGGCGAACAATTAAACCAAATTATTCAGCAAGTCAATTACGACCTAACTTACCAGCATTATCAAAATAATTTGAACGTTCCCACAGAAGAAGCAAATTGGGCGGAAAATCCTGTCGAAAATCAACCATTAGTAACGGCATCCCCAACATCTGGTATGAGTGATTCCGAAGTGGCAACACAGGAGGAAATAGGAGATCGGATAGTCCCTGGAACGATGGAAGAAGAAGCTCAACTTCAAACAGAAAATGAAGAATCGAATACGCAACCTTTGACGGCTGAGGAGTATTTTAACTTAGGCAATAATCATTTAGCTGAAGGGCGCTATACTGAAGCAAATCAATGTTATAACGATGCTGTCAAAATCGATCGGAATTTTCCAGAAGCTAGATATCAAAATGCCAGAGCTTATGCTTTGCGAGGTAGTATAAATCCAGCGATCGGTAACTTGCAATGGGCTATTGACCTCGATCCTAAATATAAGGAAACCGCCAAAGCAGATTCTGCTTTTGTTTATATTCGTACTGACGAACAATTTAAACAAGTAATTGAATAGTAGCTAAGTTTACCCGTTGGGAGGATGGCAAACGATCGAGCTTACAATATACTAAGAAATGGTAGACTTAGGGCAAACCTATGTACTCGAAATTAATTGCGATCGCCACCAGCAGCACCCTCTCACTCATTGCTGCTACTGCCATTGCATCAGACACTAATCCTTACCGAACAGGCACCAATGAATTAGTAGTACCGGGACTGCAACCTCGACAAACTTATTTAATTCAAGGAACGGATAAAGACGGTAAGGAGAGTAGTGTATATATAAGAACCAATGAGTGCGGCTATGCTCTAATTAATAACATCCAAAATTACGATCGACTTACTATTAATAGTCGAACTATTCGACCAGTAGCTTTGTCAACTCAGAGTTTCCCCAGTTGTAATCCTCGATGGAATCCTAACCAAAATCAAAATAACAGACAAAATTAGTCATTGGTCATTGGTCATTGGTCATTGGTCATTTGTCATTTATAAATATTCTTTAGGGGCAATTCCAATGTGGTTGCCCCGTAATAATTCTGAATTCTGAATTCTGAATTCTGAATTCTGACTCCTGACTCCTCTTACAAATATTTTTTCAACAACAAAGCCATCTTTTCTTTAGTAGCTGCTGGCACTTTATCCAATGGAGTAAGAATCGCATATTTCAACGCCGAGTGAGCATCAGATGCAGGGGGATTTTCAGCCAAACGTCTCACGGTTTCTTGAATTACTTTTTGTGCATTTATTGCATTGCGTTGCAAGTTAGCGATTACCATTTCTACAGTTACGCTATCGTGGTCTGGATGCCAACAATCGTAATCTGTAGCTAAAGCTAAAGTTGCATAGGCAATTTCTGCTTCTCTAGCTAATTTGGCTTCTGGTAAATTGGTCATACCAATGATAGTTGCACCCCAACTGCGGTAAAGATGGGATTCCGCTTTGGTGGAAAATGCTGGCCCTTCCATGCAAACATAGGTGCCACCACGATGCAGGGTAACATCAGGTAAATTCAAACTAGCGACTGCATCGGCTAACACTTTTGCCAAATTGTGACAAATCGGATCGCCAAAAGCAATGTGCGCTACAATTCCCTCGCCAAAAAAGGTAGATACTCTATTTTTAGTGCGATCGATAAATTGATCTGGCACTACCATATCGAGAGGTTTAACTTCCTCCTTGAGAGAGCCAACAGCTGAGGCAGAGATCAAATACTCCACGCCCAGCTGCTTCATAGCGTAAATATTGGCGCGAAAAGGGAGTTCAGAAGGTGAAAATGTATGATTCCGACCGTGACGAGCTAAAAATGCAACCTTCGTATTTTCCAAAGTTCCCAAAATTACAGCATCGGAAGGCAAACCAAACGGTGTATCGATTTGTACTTCTTCTACATCTTTGAGAGCGTCCATTTTGTAAAGACCGCTACCGCCAATAATCCCTATTTTTGTTTGTGCTTTGTTATAACCATCTTAGTGTGATCTGCGATCGAAATGCCAAGCTATTTTACCGAGAAATGCGATATTTGCATCAAATTAATTGAACCTTGTCAAGGATCTAGATCACTGACTCTTTTCTAAATCATCACAATAATATAAGCTTTTAATCACGGCGTAGTGTTAATATCCCTCTCATAATGGGAATACTGAGGTTAGATGAGTAATTTAAATATCTTAGGTATCAGTACGATGATGTCAGCGCAAACCAGTAAACCTAAGTCTTTAGTAGAACAAGTTATCGAACGAATATTTGCCGATCGCCAAATTACCAAGGCTGACCAAAATCTTTTGATGTCTTCTTTGTTGTCAAAAAAGTCTCTTAACGAAAATGACGAAGAGCAAATAAATCGAGTATTTGATGCTTTACAACGAGGAATGCTCAGAGTAGTTGATTGAAACAAACTATTTTTTCTCTAACCACGGTAAGAAGCCAATGCAATCATTGGCTTTTATATTTGTTAGTTAATAAAAACTTAGCATAAGTTAAGCAATTCTTAGTTCGTATCAAGTAGGTTGGGTTTTGGTGACTCAACCTACTTTTTTTAATTGGTAATAGCGGATTTTGTAAAAAGATTTTCTGCTAATACCACCCTTATCAGATGTGTGAAATTTGATAAAAGAAAGATTATTTCATCCAAACAAAATCGTCAATAATCTTTATCACTTATCCTCTGCCAAATTTTCACGTTTTTTAGCAGATTCCAGTCACCCTAAGCCAACCTCAGCAAATCTTTAATAGGATTCATAGAAACTTTAATCCGCTCAAAACGAAATTAGCGTAAAGCAAGGGTTAAATAAATTAGTTGCTTTACCTAATTGTTTAGATATTGTACACAACAATACCCGGTTTTGGTATGGGTGTAATTGCGTGGATTGCTTGTTCGAGTATATGCACTTGAAATATTAGCAATGAAGAGTTTCCATTCATTCGTCTGCATCTACCTTTTCAAGTAAGGAATTTTATGAGTAAAGTTACTTTCAAATTGACTGGTTTTGTTAATCAAGTTGAAGATCCTGCTAAGTTTCTAGATTCGTCAATTGAGTCAGGAACCCCATTTGAAGTTACCTACACTTTCGACTCGGAAACACCAAACAATAACGGTTCATACAGGCTTTTTAATCCTGGCTTCGATCCAGCCAATTTTCTTGGTTATGGAATTAATGTCAAAATGGGTAACTACAATTTTCAAAGCGATCCCAATAAGCTGAATTTTCAAATTGACGTTCGCAATGATGTTTCAAATGATACTCAATATATAAGTGGTTACAGTATTAGTAGCCAGAATAATTTTTCTGTTAATGATAACCTAGTATTAGGCCCGATCGAACTGCGCCTAAGAGAGCCTATTGGTACAACAGTTTCAACCAATTCTTTGCCTATAGAACCTTTTGACATCTCAAACTGGGCTTTCAAAGAATTGAATATAATGGGTGGTCTTTTTTCTTCTATTCCTCTTGGATCGGGTGGAAATCCTGATGTAAGAAACATACCCCCTATTAGTTTTCCGATTCATATTCCACACTTCAATATCCGCGCTACCATCGATTCTTTCACAATGGGAGTACCTGACAATATCGCCGATCCGCCTTTTTTTGACTTATCAAATGATTCAAATATTGACGTACAACTTCGTAACTTTCCGAACGCATCTGGTAAAATGGTACGTGCTTTAGATGGAAACGATCGCGTAATAGGCACTGAGGGTTTTGATACGGTCAATGGTAATCAGGGGCATGATTGGATTAGCGGACTCGGTGGTGACGACTTTTTCATGGGAGGGAAAGGGATCGATTTTTTGGAGGGCGATTCAGGGAATGATTTCCTGAATGGAAATAATGATAATGATGCTGTTCACGGAGGAGAGGGAAATGACTTCGTGCGTGGAGGAAAAGATAATGACTGGCTTAACGGTGATGGAGGAAACGATACTTTAGTAGGTGATTTTGGTACAGATATGTTATATGGAGGATCGGGCAGCGATCTGTTTGTACTGAGGGCAGATAAAAATGATGTACTGGGCTTAAGCAATACATCTAATAATATGCTTTTTGTTGATTTCATCCGTGATTTTAAGCTTAATGAAAGCGATCGGATTGGGTTAAACAATGGATTATATTTTAGCAATCTTACTTTTGAGGCTGTTAATTTTGGTGAAATATTAGGTACGGGTACGGCTATCAGAATTAGTGATGGGGAATATTTAGGTGTTGTTATTGGCATAAATCCAGAGGTACTGCAAAATTCCTCGCTCTTCCTAAATGTAGATGGTTTGATTTGATAAAAATAGACATTTAGTTTGTAGTAAGAACTTCAGTCCTTAGATCGTGACTTCGGGAGGACTTTAGTCCTCACTACGAACATTTTCAATCTTCTCCTTGCAACAACCAAAAACCACTGTAAGTCATACCCGAATCATCTGGCTGCACTAATAAAAAATGCAGTCCTTTACTTGGGATTTTTCTTTGTTCGTACAACTTGGCAGATGCGGCTACTTCTTTATCTTCAAAAGTAACCACAACCCACCGATCGATTAAACCAGCTTCTAAAATTAAACCATCTGGCGCACCAGCAATATAATTAAGTGCAAATGGTTGAGATTCTGCCAGCCAACGTGCCAAGCGCATCGATTGCCGACCGCCATAAATTATGACACCGGGGATGGGTGTTGTTGATGCAATTCCTAAGTTAATTGGTAAGAGGAATTCCGGTATTTCTAAAATGGGAATCGGTCGATCGCAAAATTCCCCGATATCGCTGGCGGGTAGGGTAGCAAAACGCCATTGTTCCCCCAACAGATTTTCTGGCAAAGGTACTGGTGGCGGTTTATCTAAAGCTAATGGGTGATACGGTTCGCTAGTTTGGGGATACTTGCGTTCTTGCAACCATGCTTTGACAGCTAGTGTTCGTCTGGTTGCTTCTACAGGAATGGCTAATTTTTCGGCAGCCGTTTCGATTAAACTGAGAGATTGGGGGCGAAATACCTGAATTTTAGCGGGTTTGGTTTGATGTTGCGCGATCGCGATTTGTAACTGTTCGACTACCCAGTTGGCGTTAACTTGCGACTGAGGACAAAGCGCTTCATAGCTAAAAGTACGGTTGGGGTTGCAAATTAACAACTCCCACCATACATTGCCAGCTTCATCTCGTAACGGACGGCGATAAAAATCGATTTCCCAAGTCGTCATTTGCGATCGAACATTTGCGATAATTTGACTTTAAATTATAGTAGTTTAAGTTACTCTTGGTAGTGAGGGCTTCAATCCTCCATCTTCAACTCGTTCAAATTGACAAAGAAACAGTTGACATCCTCCCCAGCGTAAACGCACGGGGATTCCCAGAATCACTTCTGAGGCTTCCTCTTTCGCTGAGTTGATTTACTTGATTGAGTTTCCCCATCCAAGCAGGGATCGTTCTCTCCGGAGGCGTTGATTCCTGTCTGCCCGACAGTATTTGCCCATTGTTTTAGGGCTGATTTTAAAATGTTTTTTGCTGCGTTCTCATCTCGATCGGCAACGTATTTGCAATGAGGGCATTGATGCGTTCTGGTACTTAAAGTTTTCACAACTTTTTCACCACAATTAGAACAGTTTTGGCTAGTTAGTCTAGGTTCTGCGGCTATTACTGGAACGCCATAAACTTTCCCAAAATACTCTAACCATTCTCTGAATCTGTACCACGCAGCATCATTGATTGACTTGGCTAAATGATGGTTTTTCACCATGTTACGCACTCTGAGGTTTTCCACCGCTACCAAGTCGTTAGACTGTATGACGTGTCGGGCTAACTTACATACCCAATCGTTACGTCTGCGCGAAACCGATAAGTGCGCTCTACCTAATCTGTTCCTAGCTTTGGCTCTATTTTTGCTACTCTTTTGGGTACGGGACAAGCGACGTTGAAGCTTTTTTAGTTTGCGCTCATCTTTTCTCAAAAATCTGGGATTGTCTATTTTGTTGCCAGTAGAGTCAGTGTAGAAATGATTTAAACCTACATCTAGACCTATTTGTTTGCTTGTTAGTTCTTTGTTTTCCTCCCTAGTATGGTTAATTAAGAACTGTGCATAATAGCCATCATGCCTTCTCACTACTCTAAGTCTCTTGATTTGGCCCAGTTGATAGAAGTGTAAATCACGACTTCCCCAGAGCTTGAAAGTGCCAGCTTTAAAGCCATCGGTGAATGTTAAATAACGTCTGTCTTCTGAGAGTTTGTAGCCAGAAGTTTTATATTCAACTGATGCCCTAACTTGTTCTTTAGCAAATTTGGGATAGCCTTTCTTACCAGCAATTTTGGCTTTGCAATTACGATAAAACCTCTCAATTGACGCCCAAGCTCTTTCGGCATGAGCTTGCCTAGCCATTGAATTAAGTTGGCTTGCCCAAGGAAATTCAGGATTATCTGCTAATACTTTGCAATAAGCATAAGCATCATTACGGCTTTTTATTTGGCCATCCATCCACGCTCTGATGATGCTATTGCGAATAAAACGACCAGTACGGATAGCTTCGTCTAGCTGCCCGTACTGGTCATTTATTCCCTCTAACTTCATTTCGTAGATGAGCATGGTTTATCGTTTGCTTTGGCGATAAACTTATGATAACTATGATAACACGGATTAAAGCATTGATTCGCTGCCCTTGAGGGTTGTTGGTGCAAGGGGGAAATTTTCATCCCCTACCTATCAGGAAGAGGCTTTCAATTTCCCCCTTACAAACCCCCATTTTCCGGTAAACTAAAACTCGGTTTCCCCTTGCGTGGAGAGAGCATAATTTAACTATGGCTGCGGATCGTTCATCACCCCAAACATCTCCTCAGATATCATCTCAGATGATACCAGTCAGCAATGCTACTAATAACTCTCCATCCCTGACCGATCCGAATATTCTCAAATTAGCTTTGGCTGCCAAGCTCAAAAGTATGATGAGCGTACAGGGAGAATTTTACTTTCCTTGCGTGCCATCAATGATCGAAGAATACTTGCAGTTACTTCTGGGTTTGCTCAAACTTTTGGGACAAAACCCCAGCCAGGAGCATATTACTAATTTACGCGGATTAGTTGAAAAAGGTATAACGGAAGGATACCGCATTTCTCCCCACGCGCGATTGATAGTTAATTATTTACCAGCAGAAGCGGCAAAAGGTTTAGCTAGCGGCATCACGATTAATACGAAAGTTCAAGTAGAATCGGTGGCAGATAAATATCAAACTTGGCCGCAAATTAGGAAAGAACCTTTATTTGGTTCTCATCCCGATGCAAAAGTAATCGATATTGCTACTCAATTAGCCGCCAAGACAGCCAGTATACCAATTTTAGATATCGGGGCAGGCACTGGTCGCAATAGCATTCCTTTAGCAAAATTAGGCCATCGTGTAGATGCGATCGAACTTACACCAGTTTTTGCAGAAAAATTATCGGCGGCTGCAACGGCTGAAAATCTCACGGTGAACGTCTCTCAAGGAGATGTGTTAGATCCGCTTTTGCGGATGAAGCCAGCTTGCTATAAATTAGCGATCGCATCCGAAGTAGTATCTCATTTCCGCTACCCGGATCAAGTGCGATTGTTATTAGCTAAAATGTGCGATGCCTTGCAAATTGGCGGATTACTTTTATTTAGTGCTTTCGTGGCGTTGGATAATTACCAACTAGATAACTTCGTGCGAGAAATGTCAGAAGTATCTTGGTGTTACGTAATTACTCGCGAGGAACTGAAATCGGCAATGGAAGGTTTGCCATTGGAAATGGTATCAGAAGAATCTGTCGTGGAATACGAACAAACTCATTTGCCGAAAGAAGCATGGCCTCCTACTGATTGGTATATTAATTGGGCAACCGGGCGAGACTTATTTCCGATCCAACAAAATCCGCCTTTGGAGTTACGTTGGATTTTGTTGAGAAGAATTTAGTAACGAACATTTCCCAAAAATCTCCTCTTTAAACATCACTGGAAAAATCTCCTTCCAGCTACTCAAAAATTAGTTGCCTTCAGCGCTTACTAATTGTAATTTATCCTGAATTAAATTACTTTAATTGTGAAAATATAGTGACTATTTAATGTTTTATTATCACTATAGCGATCCTATTTAAGTAATCAACCCCACCCTAGCCCTCCGGGTTGGGTGGGGTTTGGTTGTTCGCAATTCATTTAGGATCGCTATATGATAATGTTTACGATTCCCAGTGCGATCGCGACAAGCAAACTACGCTTTGCCGATATTTTCATAGCAACAAACGCCCCACAAACACTTTGGGCCGAACTTACCTACATAATGGCAGCTTATAATAAGCTGTACTTTTACCTTTTTCCTTGTTTGGTGTATCGTAAGTCCGGGAAAACCGAAAAACAAACCGTTCTTAATTAAGAATTAAAGATTGACAAACCTCAAAAAAATGTGTTAACGAAGTGAATTAAATGGCGAACGTTGCTGAAACAAGTAGATCGCTCAAACAATTATCCGGCGATCGAGCATCAGCAGCAGGCGATCGCAACTAAAAGATTCCAGGAGAACAAAATGTCGAACGACCCCACAAAAGAAGGAGTTTTAGAAAAGCTACCAGAATTACCAGAATTTATTTCTAAAATAAATTCTGTGGGAAAACCTTTACAAATGCTAATTATTAAACTCAGATTAAAAGAGTTTAGTAATAGAGAAATTGAAAAAAACTTAGAACAATCGAAAAGTTTTTTTAATCAAACTTCTAAAAATTTTCTCTCGTTCAGTTTGAAGTTAGTAGTAATTGGATTGTTATTAGCGAGCTTCGAGCTATTAACGGCTACCAGTGCTAACGCTCAAAGTCAAGTAGTAACTGAACCTGCCCAAATCACGGTTTCAGGGATGCGAGGAACTGTGGCAACTCGCAATCTAGTCCTCCAAACTGACACGCCGATCGATCGATTGCAGTTAATCCCCTTAGATTTAAATAGGGGTGATGGAGAAAGCGTTTTTCCGGCACAAGCAATTAGCATAGACAAACCTTCGATCGATTCAAACAAACCGAATCTGATGATGACCTTGGTAAAGTTTGATTTGAAGGAAGTAGCTAGAAGCGGAGAATTTAACGGAAAATTGTGGTTGAGTTACCAAGATGGAGAGCAAGTTATCCCCGTAACTGTCAAAGTAAAAGACCATTGGTTTTTACCATTACTCATTCTATTAATAGGATCGGCATTAGGAATTAGCGTTTCCATTTATCGTATTCAAGGAAGACCACGGGATGAGATTTTAGTCCGAGTCAGTCAAGTTCGCGCCCAAATGCAAGACGATCCAGATTTTGCCAAATTTAAGGCATTTCAATCCAGAGTGGAATCGCTGTTAATTGATGTAAAAATGGCGCTGCAAGCAGAACGTTGGGAAGATGCTAAAAATGCGATTCAGCAAGCTGAGTTATTAGAAAATAAATGGCTCAAAGGTCGTGCTGATTGGTTAGCACAGTTAGCTTATTGTGATGAAATAGAGCATCAGTTAGAAAATATGGATCGGAACGTTCCTTTTGTGCAGATGGTGCATCGCAATTTGGAAGATGCGCTCAGAAATGCTCCCGATCTAGAAAATCCCGAAAAATTACGCGATCGTCTCCAAGAAATAGCGGCACAAGTGAATTATTACATTTCACTCGAAGCTAAGATCAAACAACTCAAGAGTTTGAGCGAGCAATTATCAGTAGAACAAGCAAAAACTTGGCAGCCTAAAATACGGAATTTAGAACAGCGAATCGAAAATTTACCGCCTGCTGATTTGACAAAAGATGCTGATTTGGTCAATGAGATAGAAGAAGCGATCGCGCAAGTTAATCAACTGGTTGCACAGCAAGTAGAAACATCCGATCCGACAGAAGTCGATTTCGCAATAAACGTGACAGGCGGGAACCCCAAAGCACTGTCTATGTGGAGCCTAAAAATACCTTTACTCAGACCGGCACCTTCTACTCGCGCTAGGAGTTGGGAAGAGCGCGTATCCGGTGCTGATGCGCGTTTAAAAATTTTTACAATCTGTAGCTACGCGATCGCGATCGTCTTTTTAGCAGCAGCCGGGTTTAATCAGCTTTACGTTGACAAAGCCACTTTTGGAGCCAATCCCTGGAAAGATTATTCTGCACTGATGGCTTGGGGTTTCGGAGCAGAAGCGACTAGGGATGCCGTGACGAGAGTGCTACAAGGAACTGGAACACCTAAATTCAACAGTGATGGGGAGAACGGTAAGTCATAAAGTTAAACGACCGAAAACTACCCGTCAAAACTGAAAACATCTGTTGGGATTATTAGCTTATACTCAGATAGGTCAAGTATAAATTTTAGCTGACCTATCTTTTTCTAATACAAGTCGTTCGATCTTGGCCTGAGTTAGGCTTCATCGTGGTTGCGACACCGCCCGCCCTTGAGGAGGAAAAAAGGCATGAAAGCCTTTGAAATAGAAATCACCATCCAAAGTCAATCAAATGAATTTAGCTGGCCAATCATCGTCAGATGCAAACAACCAGACGGACTGATTTTACATAGCAAAGAAACCCTACAACTGAGCCCAGAAGAACTAACCAAACTACTAGCACAACAAGAAAACGAAAAAGAATACGGCATCCTACTAGGCAAAGCCCTCTTTCAAGGAAGCGTCAAAGAAACCTTCACCCGCGCCCTCGCCAAAAGCAACCAAGCGCAAAGACTGAGAATCCTACTATCAATCGAAGCCGCACAACAAGACCAAATCAAAACACTACACTGGGAAAGATTATGCGCCCCCATCGATAGCGACGGCAGTTGGCATCTACTCGCCAGAGACCAACGCATCCCCTTCTCCCTGTACATCCCCACCATCATCGACCGCTACTTCCCCCCCATCGGCAGGCGAGACCTCAGAGCCCTAGTCCTAGTCGCCAGTCCATCCAACCTGGGCAAATACCAACTAGCACCCTTCGACGTATCCGCCGTCATCTCAGGAATCAAAGAATCCCTCGGCGAAATACCCCACGACATCCTAGCCAACCAGATCGAAGGAGCATTAGGCCCGCCCACCCTCTCAGAACTCGCCAAACAACTCACCAACGCCAAAAAACCATACACCCTACTCCACTTCGTCTGTCACGGCAAACTACTCGAGAGCGGCGAAACCGTATTGTACTGGGCCACCGAAGACGACCGCGTATTACCAGTCCCCGGCGAAGAATTAATCGGCGAACTCAAAAACGTCGGCAACAACCACAGAGGCTTACCCCCATTCACCTTCCTGTGCAGTTGCGAAACCGCCGACCCCAGAGCCGAAGGAGCATTAGGCGGATTAGCCCAGCGATTGGTCAGAAACTTAGGAATGCCCGCCGTCGTAGCCATGACCCGCAAAGTCAGCGTCGAAACCGCATTAGCCCTCTCGCGCAACTTTTACCAACGACTCCGCGAATCCGGCGAAGTCGATGTCGCCTTACAAGAAGCCACCGCCGGACTGGGCAAACGCTACGACATCACCGTCCCCGCGTTGTTCAGCCGATTAGCAGGGCGTCCCCTGTTCAGCGATCGTCTCGAAGACCGAGAACTCACCGATGAAGAAATCGACTACGGCATCGCCAAAGTACGCCAACTACTGCAACAAAGAGCACCGCACGCCTCCGTTCTCCAACAACGGTTCGACAACCAAGTCAAAACACTCAACCAAACTCAACGAGCCGAAGCACTCCCGGCCAAGCAAGAGCGCTCGCTGGCCATCGCAGAACTCGACAACATCTGCGACCAAGTACTCGAAATCAGCTTCGAGGCGTTAGCCGCCTTGGGAAAAGAACCCCCAGAATACAATGCCGAATGCCCATTTCCGGGTTTATCTTCCTTTGGAGACCCCAAATATCACAAATTTTTCTTCGGGCGGGAACAGCTAGTTCAAGAGTTATACGACGAAGTACGCAAAGAAAATTTTTTAGTCGTCATCGGTGCGTCTGGCAGCGGAAAATCCTCAGTCGTACTCGCGGGATTGATTCCTCGACTAGCCGCAGAACAACCGGACTTTTCGTGGGTGTACATCACCCCCACGAAAGAACCCTTGGCCAGATTAGAAGCGGCATTGTCAGGAGTGGAACCCTATTGGCTGTTAGTGGTAGACCAATTTGAAGAAGTCTTCACCCTGTGCGAAGACCAGTCACTTCGCCAATCGTTCATTGAAAAGCTATTTCAGTTGGCCGAAACCAAAAAAGTACTCCTGACCATGCGGGCGGACTTTTTAGGAGAGTGTACCCTCTATCCAGCACTGCGAAAGGCCATCGAAACCCGACAGAAATTGGTCGGACCGATGGAAGCGTCGGAACTGACCAGCGCGATGAAGATGCAGGCAGACAGTGCCGGATTGCGTTTTGAAGCGGGCTTAAGCCATGCCATTCTCAATGACGTGCAAGGGGAACCAGGGGTGATGCCGCTGCTGCAATACGCTTTGCAGGAATTGTGGAAGCGCAGGCGGGGCAGGTGGTTGTGTGCCGATGAATACCAAGCCTTGGGGGGAGTGCAGCAAGCGATAGCCAAAACTGCCGATGATTTCTACCATAGTTTGCCCGCCTTCGAGCAAGAGCAAGTGCAGAATATTTTCTTGCGCTTAACAAGGTTGGATGAGAGTGCTTTGCAAGGGCAGAAACGACGGGACACGCGCCGTCGAGTGGAGTTAGAGGATCTCGTGGCCAAAGGGGGCGACCCCAGCGCGACCAGGAAGTTGGTGCAACACTTAGCAGGGGAAGGGGTGCGTTTAGTGGTGACGACGCGCAACTCGGCGACTGGTAAGGAGGAGGTGGAAGTCGCTCACGAAGCTTTAATCCGCTATTGGCCGATGTTGCAGAGTTGGTTGAATCAGAATCGTCAGGATTTGCAGTTGCGCCAGAGTATTAATCAGGCTGCCGAGGAGTGGCGAAATCATACTGATGCTGATTCCTCGGAACGGGATGTTTATTTGATTCACCAGGGGGGACGACTGGAGGATGCCGAGAAGTTGTTGATGCAGCCTCAATCGGTGCGTTTGAATGATGAGGAGGCGGAGTATGTTTTGGCTTGCGTTCGTTTGCGCGATCGCATACGTCTACAAGAACAACGTCGCAAGCAACGCCAACTTTTTGCTGCTGCTACTGCTGCTGTTATATTGGGCGGATTTGCGATCGTCGCTGGCTTTCAGTGGCGTAACTCTGAAATCGATCGAATTCATATCTTAACTACTTCCTCAGAAGCTAAGTTGGAAGTAGATCAATTAAAAGCATTAATACAAATTTTAAAAGCTGGAAAACAAGTTCAGCACCTGTGGATATCAAAAGCAACCTTAATGAATGAAGTGACGGGGAGCTTGCAAAAAGTAACTTATGACATTACAGAACTCAATCGCTTAGAAGGCTATGAAAACTCAGTTACGGATATCAGTTTTAGCCCAGATGGTAAGATACTAGCGAGTGCTGGAGTTGATGGTATAGTTCGCTTATCAGATTTAAGCGGCAAAGAACTCTCTAAACTCGAAGTAACTAAAGAGCGGATTAGAAGCATCAACTTTAGTCCCAAGGGTCAGGTACTGGCAATGGGTGCTGAAGATGGCACTGCAAAATTGTGGGATTTAGAAACTAACTCTTTAAAGGAATTTCCTAAATATAATGGCGGAGTATATAACATTACTTTTAGTTCTGATGGTCAGACAATTGCCACTAGTTCTAATGATGGTATTGTTCGCTTATGGAGTTTAGAAGGAAATTTGCTCGAGGAATTTCCTGCCTTTAATCCCAATAGTAATAAAAAAACTTTGTGGGGACTTAGTTTTAGTCCAGATGGTCAGAAAATCGCTACTGGTTCCGGGGATGGTACCGCCAAGTTGTGGGATTTGAAAGGCAATCTTTTAAAAGAATTCAAGCATGAAAATACGGTGTACGCTGTTAGTTTTAGTCCTGATGGTCAAATACTTGCCACCGCTTCCGAGGACGGTACTGCCAAGTTGTGGGATTTAAACGGAAAAGAACTAACGGAATTGTCAGGACATCAAGACTGGGTATTGAGCGTCAGTTTTAGTCCCGATGGTCAGAAAATCGCCACTGGTTCTAAGGACAGCGTTGTTCGCCTCTGGAATTTAAAGGGAAAATTATTAAAGGAATATAACGGCCATTCAGATATAGTTAGGAGCGTGATTTTCAGCCCGGATAGCAAGGTTTTAGCGTCAGCTGGATACGACAGTACCGTTCGCTTATGGGATGTGCAAGATCGACGGGATTTAACTGGTTTCAAAGCTCACAAAGGCACGGCGTGGAGCGTCAATTTTAGCCCAGATGGTGAAATGCTGGCGACTGCCGGGGCTGATGGGATGGTTCGTCTGTGGGATTTATCAGGCGAGCAGTTGGAGGAATTTAAAGCTCATAAAGGTGTAATTTGGAAGGTTAATTTTAGCCCGAATGGTAAACTTTTGGCTACATCAGGAGGAGATGGCATCGCGCGTTTGTGGAGTTTATTTGGTAAGCAAAGAAAAGAATTCAAAGGCCATCAAGGTGAAGTCCAAGGTTTGAATTTTAGTCCAGACGGTAAAATTTTAGCTACCGCAGGAACAGATAAAACTGCCCGTTTGTGGGATTTGTCCGGTCAGCAATTGAACGAATTCAAAGGTCATAAAGGGATCGTGATGACCGTTAATTTTAGTCCGGATGGTAAATTTTTAGCTACTGCGGGAGCGGATGGTATGGTTCGCGTATGGAATTTATCAGGTCAGTTGATAAGAGAATTCAAAGCACATCAAGCTTGGATTAACAGCGTTATTTGGAGTCATGACGGTCAAAAAATAGTTACAGCGAGTAACGATCGCACTGTCCGTTTCTGGAATTTGTCCGGTCATCAACTAAAGGAATTAAAAGGTCATATAGGTGCGGTGCTGAAACTCCGTTGGAGTAAGGATGGCAAACTACTTGCCACCGCCGGTGCCGATTCAACTGCTCGTTTATGGGATGTATCCGGTCAACAAGTCGCTGAATTCAAAGGTAATCAAGGGGAGGTCAAGAGCGTTGATTTTAGTCCCGATAGCAAACTTCTAGCAACCAGCGGACAAGACGGAACGATTAAGCTGTGGCGAGTGGAAGGATTTGATGATTTGATGGTGCGGGGTTGCACTTGGATACGCGACTATCTCAATAACCCAAAATCCAAACTCACGCCTGAAGAACGTCAGGTTTGTGATGGTATTGCCATTGTTCATCCTCAGGATCGAGCAAAATAATACATCTGTATAGAGACGTTTTTACAACGTCTCTATACTCTATACGTTTTCTCTAAGCTCGATCGCCTAGTGCAAAATGGCAAAAATAACTCATACAAATCCGGGTCTACTACCCTCTTTTTCAGGGCAATGTTACTCTTAATCCCCCTTTTCCTCACAATAACGAAAGCAAATGAACCGGATTTGGTATCGTTATTTAGCTCAACGCCTTCAAAGTATTCAACAAATTGGTGGCTGCTGATAAAGCTGTTTGCAGGCTTTCATTGCTGTTAGCGGGAGCTTTTCGTGCTGTATTAACAAACTGTTCCAGCGATGATATTAACTGCGTTTGAGCTTGTTTGAGAGCGGCGTCATCAACTGTTTGAGTTTGGGTTGCCCGATCCGAACTTTGTCCCGAAACAGCAGAAGGCAAATTCACGGTTTCGATGGTGGGACGATCGCCAGCAGAGCCATTTTGACTGACAACCAATCGCACTGCTGGGTCACCTAAGATAGCATAGTTGCGGGCATCGTTGTTAGCCGTCCACAAACAAGCCAACGTCCTTTCATTGGCAGTAGCGCCAAACTTGATTTCTTCGAGTTCGCTACTGAGGTCAGAAGAGATTTCCGCATAGCGCTCGTCAAAATACTCTACTGCCGAGCCTACTGTATGACCTTCCAGCAGACGCTTCACGCTACTTTGAAAAACGGCAATCTGTCTGCGATTTTCAGCAGAACGAATATCCGACCAAGAGAAAGAACAGCCCCAGGCTCGATCTACGTGAC
>CAZJJR010000032.1:0-32387 GCA_964546365.1 uncultured bacterium
GTCATAGGACAGTTAATTAATATTACAAAAAGCTATTTTAGCGTAATCGGATTGATGGGGATGGGGAGATGGGGATGGGGAGATGGGGGGCAGAGGAGCAGGGGGGGCAGAGGAGAAAATGGTTTATTTTATACTTCAGACTTCAGACTTCAGACTTCAGATTTCATCCTTTTCCCTAGCCCCTAGCCCCTAATATTACTGCCAATCTTGCCAATTTTGGTTAAAAATTGACGTATTGGGGAAAGCTACGGGGTTTTTGTTTTTCTCTTAGCGGCGTTGCAAAGCTTCTAATTGAGGTTCTTGGCGAGGAAGTTCATCAACTAATTGGTAAGGTAGAATGCCATAAAAAAAAACAAAAATGGCGGTAGTTCCTGCGGCTGCGCCTGCTGACCATTCAAAGGAGTGGACGCGATAAGCGGCGGCGGCGGTGTGACTGGTGGCAATACTTTTACCAGCAACTAGCATATTGTCGATTTTCTGGGGAATCATGGCGCGGAGGGGGATTTGGAAAGGATAAGCTGCGCCTTGTCCGCGTCTAGTACCTTCTCGTTCTTTATTACCGGGGGCTTCTGGTGGGCTTAAAGCCATGCAAGGATGGAAATCGATCGCGTAATGACCGATGCCAACCGTGTCGGGATAAATGCTAGAACGCGCTTGCGGTTTAGCTTCATCTGGGGAAATTTCGCCAATAATTACAGGAATGGCATACAAACCGGATAGTTCTGCCCATAAACGGCGATATTCGTCAGCAGATAGGTTATTGCGGTAAAAATCTTCCCGGAAATTGTTGCGAGAAATATCGATTTCCCAAACTGTAAAGCCGTCCGGATAACCAAAGCTGGGGCGTCCGATAATGCGGCGTCCTTCTCGCATATACGGATATTTGGATAAACCATGCGCCGTTCCCATTGGAGAATCGAAACCGGAGAGGAAGATGTTATTGGGATACGGCTTTTTGACATTCTCACCTAGTTGAGAATCAGTGGTTCCTGCTACTAACCAATAAAAATAACCTAGTGCATTTTCTTCACCCCGCCGCAGAGTTTCCGTCCGCAGTCCACCCATCCAGCCACCTGGTTGTAACTGACCCGATTCTTGCAGTTGTTCGCGAGTATATATAAGGTTATCTTGAGCGGTTCCCGGACGGTAATCGTTACCCCAAGTCCAGTTTTGCATGGAAATATCCCCTACGTCGATCGGGTATTGTTTGGGATCTGCGGGTAGGGTTCGATCTGGGTGAGTGCTTTTAATGCGGCGATAAGTGAAAACGAGGGGAAAACTGGCTAATCTGGGTAATTCATAACTGTAATAAGGTGCATATTGGGGATAAAATGACGGCATTGTATGAGTTTGGGGATCTTTTGTGGCTTGCATTGCAAAGGTGTAGGTGAAACCTTGCGTGCAGTAAGCATCGCCCTTTTCCGCAGAAGAGGAAGGTTCTAAGGGAGTACGAGGATCGATACCCAAACGATAGGGAACGTCAGCTAGTCCAATTAATTCGCCAGTTTCAGTAGCTTCAATAATGTACCAATCGGCTGGTCTTGGTTGTTGGGCAGATCTGCGGGGTTTTCTCGGTACGAAGCGGATAATGGTTTTGTCAAATCGGGCAGAATTTTCGTAGCGATAAGCGTCTTCGATTTTTTGCGATAAAGGTTCGGTGTTGAGTGGTGGCGTTCCTTTGGCTGGACGGTGTTGAATTGCTACAGCACTTTGTATTTGTTTCCCGTCGGCGCTGATGTCCAGTTCTTTAATAACTGTAGAGGGGAACCATTTCAGCTTGCCATTACCCCGATCCTCTGCATCTTTTAAGATATTAAACATGATTTTGTGGGCATCGCGGGGTAGGAAACAAGATTCGCTGACCCAACAAGCACCGGGATTTAGCCTACCGTAATGTTTTTCGATTTTTTGGCGAAGTTCGAGATAACCGCGCGGAAAAAATAACTGCCTGCGTTGGGTAACTCGTTCATCTAAGGCGGAAGTTCCTTGAGAGGAAATTTGTCCCCCTACCCAATCGGTGATTTCCGTCATGCAAACGGTTTTCCCTGCTAGTAAACCTTCATAAGCGGCGGCAGATCCCGATAATCCGCCACCTACTACCAAAATTTCACATTCTTCTGTGCGATCGGGGTTTCTCGGTGGTGCAGCAAGGGCTAGGGGAATAGCCGATTCCCATAAAATTAAGCTTAGTGGTAGGAAAAAGAGCGATCGCTTCATATACTTTCCAGTGGTAAAAACAGTTGTTTTGAGAAGGAGGGACTAGGGGCTAGGGGCTAGGGAAGAGGGAAGAGGAAAACGAAAAGTTTAATTTCCTAATACCTAATCGCTGCCTATTGTTGTTTAAATCATTCACAAACCTCTGTCTATAACCATCAACAGTGAAGTTTGACTGACACTGGTTATAAAAAGTTACCATTGACAAGCTTCCCGGAACAATCGCCAAGTTGGATGAGTTGTGCGATAAGTTAATTTGACACTTAAGCGTTTTCTATGCTGCCATTTTTACCGATTATTTCTTTACTGCAAGCAACTCCCGCACCAACACCTGCGCCACCACAAGAGATTTTGCGACAGCAAGAAGTGCGACCTTTACCGGGTCAGCTGAATAACATACCGGTGTTTAATAGCAATAGTCCGGAATTAGTACTTAAAGAAGGTATTTTATTATCTACTTTTCCGCCGATAGGGAAACGATTTCCCACTGCCCATTTAAATTTTCCTTTCCGAGGACGGTTTGATTTATTTGCCCATCATGTTGCGAGGGGGGAATCTCCAGATAATTTACAGACGCTTTATTTGGGTGTAATTATTCATAATCCCACTCTCAAACCAGTGAAAGTGGAGATTTTGCAGGGCGCGAGTTACCTGAGTCAACCGGATGCGCCTTTTATCGATTTTCCGTCCGGTCGGGATAATTCAGATGGTAATGTTTATGCTGGGCCAGGGGATCGGGTGATGAGCGATCTTTTACGAGGAAAAGGGCAAGGGAATTTTCCGACTCAGCTAATCATTGCACCGGGACAAAGTGAAATGTTACTCAATTTGCCAATTCCGGTACGGACGCTGACGCCACCGTTAAATGGTCGTTCTACGTTGATGCAGTTGAGGAGTGATGGCACGGTTTATATGGCGAGTTTGGGAATGTTTGCCAGGATGAATGAGGATGGTAGCGAAAGGCCACCAAATTTGGCTGAATGGCAGAAATTGTTGGCGGAAGGGGATGTGGCAGGGCCACGCGATCGCACTCCCACGCCACCGGATCTCACTAGCGGAGGTATCATTTACGGGCGTGTATCGGGTGTTGCTAGAGGTAATGAGTGGGAAGCCCGATTAGTCGATCGCGCATCTGCCAGCAATCTGACGATTCCCTCCCCAGGTCAAGCTTTTTCTTATCCCTTGAGTACCGTTCCTCGTGGCACGATGGGAACCGGGCAAGTACAAAGCGCTACCATGTTGGTACGGTATCCGGATACTGCTTATCAAGCGCACGGTAATTACGGGATTCGCTATAACCTCTCGTTACCTTTAATTAATCCCACTAGGAAAACTCAAAATGTAGTGGTAGCAGTAGAAACAGCAGTGAAAGAAGAAAGGTTGCAGGGTGGATTGCGTTTTCTGCCATCAACGGGACAACCAGTATTTTTCCGAGGGACTGTCCGCATTCGTTACGAGGACGATCGCAAATTGCCCCAAACTCGCTACGTTCATATTTATCAGCGACGGGGACAAGAAGGAGAACCTTTAATAACCTTGAAAATGCCACCAGGCGATCGACGTTTGGTGCAAGTTGACTTTCTTTATCCGCCAGATGCTTCTCCGCCACAAGTTTTGACGGTGAAAACGATTAAATAGTAGATTGCATTAGAACAGAATTAGGCGATCAAAGTTTATGATATTGATATGCTAAAAACTCTTTGGGCTACTGTTAGACAAGGAAAAATTGAACTGCTGGAATCATCCGAGTTACCTGAAGGAGCAAAAGTATTAGTAACACTCCTACCGGATGACGAAACTGAGTTTTGGCTTCAAGCCAGTCAAACATCATTAGATAAAGTTTGGGATAACACTGAGGATGATGTCTATGCCCAGCTACTCCAAAAATGACATCATTTTAGTTAGATATCCCTTTTCAGATTTGTCTAGTTCTAAGGTAAGACCAGCAGTTGTTGTCAGTGCGCCGCACGAATCTCAAGACATTATAATCGTGCCATTAACAAGTAAAACAGCATCCTTACTCGAAGGAGAATTTTTACTTACTGAGTGGTCAACAGCAGGACTAAACGTGGCTACAGCAGTTAAGCGTGGTTTGTATACAGTACAAGAAAGCTTGGTTGTCACAACCATTGGCAAATTAGCTGATTCTGATGCCGATCGGCTTGAAGAGTCTATCCGAGGTTGGCTAGGATTGTAGCGCAGCCCTCCTACAGTACACAAGTTGCTAAGAATCGCAATTTTGGCAAAAATGCGATCATTCTGCCTCACCAATAATCGTAAAAGCCGCCCAATCTCTAGGATTCGGATGATCTTTCATGGTAGCCAGCATCGCATTTCGTAAAGCTTGAGCTTTATCGGAATTTTGTTGCAAATTTCGATAAAATCCAGTCATTAAGGAAGCTGTGGGTGCATCGGGAACCGACCACAAAGACACTATCACGCTGGGAACGCCAGATGCAATGATCGATCGCGATAATCCAATCACTCCATCTCCAGTTAAGCGACCTCTACCAGTATCGCAAGCGCTGAGAATTACTAATTCAGCATTCAATTTTAAATTCAAAATTTCCGATGCAGTTAGTAAACCGTTATCATTCTC
The DNA here is from genome assembly GCA_964546365.1 of uncultured bacterium. Classification (GTDB taxonomy): domain Bacteria; phylum Cyanobacteriota; class Cyanobacteriia; order Cyanobacteriales; family Aerosakkonemataceae; genus DATNQN01. The sequence continues at coordinate 4,814 of CAZJJR010000032.1, forward strand.
AGATGGTGCGAGAGCAACTGCACCCGGTACGCCCAAACCTTGAAAATCATCTAATAAACCATGAGTGGCAAAATGAATTACTTTAGCTTGTGGCAACTGCTGTAAAATAGCTGATTTAGTAGCATCTTTGCCTAACAATGGTTGAGTATTCAAAAGCGTTGCAATTTCGGTTGCCTCTCGTTCTGAACCAGGTAAACTGGGCAGTTGTTCTGATGGTTGTCCGATTTTAGGCATGGCAGGATTTCCTACTACCAATGCAGTTCGACTGTCTCCATTCAAATTGCGTATTTTTGCTCTTTGCTGGCGAGTTAAATCTAGTACTTGAATCGCAGGTGCAGTGAGAATGGTATGTTCTTCAATTAGATATTTACCAGCAGAATTTTGCAAAGCCGCAAAAGGAACTAAAAACAGTTCATCTTGCGGAATAAAAATTACTCTTTCATCAGGATTTTTCGGTAATAAATCGGCAATCGGTTCGATTAATATTTGATGCAGCTTTTGCAATTCCGGTAGCTGTATACCTGATGGAGAATTTTGTCTATTTTCCTCTACCCTAGCTGTAACTGCAAGCCCGCGACCCCTAACGCCTAACATATCACGGCTGCTAGCAACTAGTTCTTGCAATTTCTTCAATCCCTCAGCATTGCGGGTTAGGGATTGCAAATTAACTTGGCGAAATGCTACTTCACCAGTCGGTTTAATTACCCAAATTAAAAGCGCTGATTCTCGTGCTTTTGGCTGACCTTTGGCATTTAAATCATCATAAAAAATGCTATATTCAACTAAGGTAGCATTCTGTTCTTTTGCTATTTGCTTGATTTGGTCAATTGTGGGAGATGCGATATCGACTTGGTTCGAGTTTTCGGTTAAACGACCTGCTAGTAATTCTACAAATGCTCTAGCGCGTCCACGTTCGGCAATTTCCAAGGCAGCATCAGTTTTGTTTTGAGCAATTAAAGCTTTTTGCGCTAGGCGATAAGTAATTGATTGTTCTTCAAAAATCGAAATTTTGTTGATGTCGTTGTTACCCAAGCCAGCGCGAATGGACTCCCATATTTTAATACCGTCGAGTAAAGTTTTTTCTGCGGCTTTTAGATTGCCAGTTGCTAATTCTGTTCTACCTAATTGATTGAGAATAATTGCTTCCGTGCGCTTTTCTCCCATTTGGCGAACAATTGTCAAACTTTGTTGTAAGTGTTCGGTGGCTTGGGGATATTGTTGTAAGTCATAATAAGCTTGTCCCAATCTGGCGAGGGCGCTGGCTTCTTGAACGCGGTTTTCGATTTGACGGGAAAGGGAGAGAGATTTTTGATAGAATTCGATCGCTTTTTGATTTTGATTTAAATCGAAATAAACACCTCCGATGTTGTTGAGTACGGAAGCTTCTTTCTCTTTATTTCCGGCGGTTTGCAAAGTGGATAGTGCTTGATTGTAGGAATCAAGGGCTTTTTGATTTTCGCCTAAATTTGAGTAGACTGTGGCGATGTTAGCTAGGGTGACGGCGGCTTTAGCGCGATCGCCTAATTGTTGTTCTACGTTCAGCGCTTGGTTATAATACTCAAGTGTTTTCTGTGGCTGGCCTAGAAAGAAGTAAACCGAACCGATATTGTTCAGCAAAGTAGCTTCATCAGTTAAGTCTTTTGCTTTTCGCACTCCCGGCAAAGCGCGATCGTAATATTCAAGTGCTTTTTGATACTCTCCTAAATCTGAATAAACTAAACCGATATCGCCTAAACTGGTTGCTAAGCTGGAAGGATCGCCCAAGTCTTCTAAAATCGGTACTGCTTGGTTATAGTATTGCAGTGCTTGTTGATACTCGCCTCGTGCGTGGTAAAGCTTACCGATGTTGTTCAGAGTGATGGCTTGCCCTAAGCGATCGCCAATTTCTCGATAAACTGGTAATGCCTGATTGTAAAATTCCAGTGCCTGTTGGTATTGGCTTAAATCGGCATGAATTTTACCAATTGTAAATTTGACAGTACCTTCGATTTGGCGATTTTTTAATTTACTAAGCAGTGATAGCACTTGATTGAAATAATCTAATGCTTTTTGCTTTTCTCCTAAACTATCATAAGCCGAACCAATACCTAGTAAAGCAAGAGCTTCAAATTGGGTAGCATCAGTATCGGTAGAATTTCGCAAAATTGAGAGAGCTTGTTCAAATTTAGCAATAGCTTTTGGCAGCGATTCCGATGTTTTTTGGCCTAAAAACGCTTGTCCTTCTTGCAATATTTCTAAAATATTTTGCTGATTTTCTCTTGGTTGCTCAATTTGAATTTTTCCAATTGCTTGAGCTACTGCCAAACATTGTTGTTGATATTTAATTTTTCCATCATTGTCTAGAGCAGAACAAGCGCGATCGATATTTCGCAAACTCATTTCTTCGCCATAAAGACCTGACGTATTTCGTACCAAGATCAAGCCTTGCTGATAATATTCGATCGCTTTATCGGCTTCTGACAAACTAAGATAAACTCCACCCAACGCATTCAAAGAAAACCATTCTTTTTGTTTATCTTTAATTTCCCGCGCTAAAACTAAACTTTGTTCGTGATATTGAATTCCTTTATTAATATCATTGATAGCCGCATAAATAGTTCCCAGTCCATTGAGCGATTGCCACTCCAACGCCCGATTTTTAATTGTTTGAGCTAAAATTAAGGTTTGCTGATAAGAGTCAATTGCTTTGGCTTGATTTCCCATCCCAGAATAAGCCAATCCAAAACCAAATAAAGCGTTCCACTCACCTTCACGATCGCCTATTTGTTGATAAATAGTTAAGGCTTGTTGAAAAGTTTCTAAAGCGGCTTGAAATTGGTTAGCATTAACCTGCTCGAAGCCTTGCTTCCAAAGCCTTTCTGCTTCTGCTTTTTGGGGAGTTTCTGTTTGAGCTAGTACTTGTGGTACGAGCGGATTAAAACCAAATTTTTGAAATAGCTCTGCTTCGTTACCTACTAATAGGAAGTAACAAGTTAAGGCTAGTAAGTAATAATATTTTGGTTTGGAAAACATCTTTTTTTGAATCTATCTATTGGCAGATTTTATGGCTGTTACGGTAATGCTAGTCATGAATTTGTAGAGTTTTAGAAGCATACTCCTTTTTAATAGATGAGCTAGCTAAGCTAGGTTAATGTAAAACGATTATAAATGATAAAACTTATGCAAGTGTTAAGCTTAACTCTACTTGTAGGATGCTTCAGAGGAAGCAATAGCTCGATCGAATGAAGTTTTTAGCCAGTTTCAAACAGTAACAATGGTTCGCAGCGCACTGGAAAATTAACTGAGTTAGCAATAAAACATAAATGATGCGCTTGCTCGTGTAACTGTCGTGCTAGTACCAACTCGCTACCTGTTTTCAAGATTACCGTAGGTTTGAGAATTACCTCAGTGAATCGTCCTCCACCACTGCTGGTTTCGCTCATCGTGCCAACAGGATTGTCTCGATATTCAATGACAACAATTTTTGCATCAGCGCATAAGTGAAGATACCAAAGCATATGACAAGTAGACAAAGAAGCGACTAGCAACTCTTCTGGATTGTATCGGGTGGAATCGCCTCGAAATGATGGATCTGAGGAACCTAGAATAATCGGTTTTCCTTCAACGTAAATTTCATGGGAGCGCTCGTAGGTTCGGTAATTAGCTGTTCCCTGACCTGTATTTCCCGTCCATTTCACCTCAACTTGATAATAGTGGATTTTTTGGTTATCTGCCATATTAATCCTCTTTTTTATGCTTAAAAGTTAATCATTAAAAAATCCTGTTGGATTCGAGTTGTTTTGAGGGAACTTAATCAATAATCGAGAATTCATAATAATTGATTTTAAGGGTAGTGCAATCTAGAAATATGAAAAAAAGGATACATAGAATTTGGCCAATTGAATTATTTACAGTTTTGACTATAGGCAGTAGTATCCAGCTTTTAGGATTATTGGCTCCAGCAAGTATATCTCAAACAACTACCGCTAACCCAACTGTCAATTCTGTCAGAATGCGAGATGTATTTTATACGAGTAATCGCTTTGGTTTTCGCTTAGTATGGCCAAGCGGTTATACGATCGTACCTGCTGAAAGGTTATCTAGTCAGCCTACCCCACTGGAAGTAGTAGAGATTTGGAATCAAGCAGATTACCTCAATCCTACAGAGCTAACCGAAAAGCCGCCAATCATCAGCATCTCCGTTTACGATAACCCGCAACGGTTGCCTTTAGCAAAATGGAAAGGCGAACTCAGCCGCAATGACGATCGCCCGATCGCAGTTGCCGGACAAAGAGCGATCGCATATACTTCCACAGGACTCTACGAATCCGATAACGTATTATTCAGCAGTCCGGATGGTCGCCAGGTATTCCGAGTGCAAGTAGGCTACCTCAATAAAAGCGATCGCATTCGGCAAACATTTCAAGAAGTAGTTAATAGCTTTACATTTGACATTCTAAATCCTGCTGCACCTGTTTCTCAATGGCGGATCAACTACAACAACCTGCAAAACTTTCTAAATAGGCGTAATTGGCAGGCTGCTGATGTAGAAACCAGAGCAATTATTTTTAGGTTAGCTAATAATAAAGGCGATTTGCTCTTTGATAGCAAAACAGTACTCAATCAGCTTCCTTGCGAAGATTTGCGTACTATCGATCGCCTCTGGTCAACTGCTAGCCAAAGACGCTTTGGTTACAGCGCACAACAACGAATTTGGCAACAAATTAGTACGCGCACAAATAACTCGCAACAGCGATCGGAAAGATTCGGTCAAACAGTGGGATGGCGTAGAAATACTCCTCTACCAGAAAACAATCCTGTCGGTATGGAGTTATCAGGAACTCAGTGGCGATTAGATACCGAATTAAACTATACAGCTAATGCTCCTGTGGGTCATTTTCCTTGGGTGGGAGTTTCTTCTAGCCGTTTGAGTGACTACCTTAACGAGCGTTCCCTTGGATGTGGTAGTTGTACGATCGATGCCATGAATCTAGCATCCGATCGGTTTAGCAATTATTTGCCTGCTTTGTTTAACAGACTCAAAACCTGTCGCGTTTCTCAATCTTGATTTTTAATTTTTATTGCTGTCGTGAGAGGAAGAAGGCAAGAACCTTTTCCTCTTTCTCCATTGCGTTGAAGTTTGTTAGGGTAAATCCCGATCTGATTTGCGATCGCGGTAGGTAGAGGAGATTGATTGAATAAGCCAAAAAATTGGGTACATTAGTACTAAAAACATATTGATTATTTATAAAGATTGCGTAAAGCTAAGTATCCTACTGAAGCCAGAGAAAATTATAAGTTTAAATTATGCTTCGAGCGAGTTTTCCTATTGCTAGTTGGAGCGCTTTTTAAGGAATGTAAACTAAAACGCTGTCCAAGCAAACCTACTGGTTACTCAGTTTAAAAAACTTATTTAAAAATTCTTAATGTCTATAATATTTAATATAAATTAAAGTTGTAAAGATTTGAACAAGAACAACCTGATTGGATTTATCTAATTAAAATTACTTGTATTATCAAATCAGTATTTGTTCGCTTTACTATTGGCTCTTCAGGTGCAAATAGATGCTGTAAGCGCAGCGAATAGCTAGCGAAATTTAGTTTTGAGAAATATCTCTGGTGAAAAGAGACATCAAGAAAGCAAATTATTGGATGCGAAAACTGAACGAGCTAACTTATTAGCTCCAATTGGGTGCGGTTATCAACCTTCGTCAAAATTATCGATTAGTTGCCGATCGAAGTTTATCAAAAACCATGAAAACATTAATTAAACATTTTGACACAATTGTCTTTAGTGCGAGTTTAGCAAGTTGCTTAGCAATTCAAGCCAAAGCTGCTACTTTCCATGCAAGCATTGACAACTTTTCTCTACTAATGCCTCCCTCTATTACCAATAAGTTGGATTTACTCTCAGTAAGGGAAACGAAAAAGGTTACCGTCGAGGTGCAGCGGTTTCCACAGGAAATGCTAATGCGAATTTTAAACTATTTGATTTTCAACAATTCAGCCAACATAGCGGTCTTCTCGACCCTTTTTCAGATCGTCAAGTTGGTAGAAAAGGCACGGCAGGTTCTGTAGATGGCTTTGCTAACCCAGCAGGTAAAGCCTTGGCTAACACCAACGCCGTTCTTTACGGCAGGCTGGGAAATGGCACCGGGATGCCAGGTTTTCCACCTGCGGAAGATATCCCCTTAATGTTTGATTTGAGTTTCGATTACAAACTAGAAGCTACAGCTAATTTAGCTTTAGAAAATGCTTCCGCTGCATACGAAGTTACAGTAACCGGGCTAGGTAATGCTAACCAACAATGCAGTCCCCTTAGTTTAAAGATCTTTGCCAATGATGTTAAAGCAGGTCAGGTTAATTGCACTTTTTCAACCATACTGAAAGCAAATGAATTCCGTGATTTTAATATTCAACTTAAAGTCGCTGGCGCTGCTGAGGCAAAAGAAGTTCCGCCACCGCCTCCGCCACCTCCCCCACCAATTCCCCCTGATATCAAAATCCCCGAACCATCTTCTACGCTGGGGCTACTCGCCCTTGCTATGCTGGGTACTGGTTCGGCTTTAACGCGCAAACATCACAAGAGATCCTGATTAATCATCCCCATCCCCATCCCGGCTACCATCACACCGGCTTCTCGAATATCTGCTAGTGTCTTTCAATGCAGGGAAGGCAGCCAACACTAGCAGAGTAACGATGATGCCGGGTATCTCGATCCACAATGGTAAGTTGTGGGATGGGTCTTGCTTTCTTTCCCACCAATATCCAAATACTATTAAGCTAGTTAGGGCAACAGTAGAAAATATGGTAGTTATTGTTTGCATCATTAATATTTTCCTACCACATCGCTTTGACGATGAAAAACAAATAGATTGCCAGTAGCGCCCCGACCAAATCTTAATTCTTCATCCAAATATGAAGTTGTCCACAAAGCTTCATTCCTCAAAAATTCCAGCACGGGTATTTTTAGTCCTGGTAAATTCCAATTAGATTGACTAAACAGATTCATTAATTGGGATGAAAAAGCATTAAAGCTTACTTTTGCTACCTGCTCATCCGTTTCCCATTGCCATATTCCTTCTGCCTTTAATTGCCAATTTCCCAACCAAGCTAATTCTATCAAAGCTCCGTTTTCTACAACAATTTCATTACTACTACCAGCCGTTAAATATTGCCATATTTGTTTAATAATTATCCCTTCCCAGATGTTATTTAGTCGGCGCGTAACGACAGTTCCTCTAGAAGCGTAAATCAGTTGCCAGTTCCCCAACAAACAAGGAAGATTCTCTGTACTTAAAGGGCGCGGAATGGGATTGATGCTTTCTAGCTGTTGCACCAATTGGTTAATAGATTCGTTTTCAGATGGAAAAAGTGCTTGCTGCGGCGTGAAAACTTGAATTTGCTCTAAAAGTTCTGTTTTTAAAGTGGTTTGTGCGGTGCGATCGGTAACCATAATCAAAAAATTTAGATGTGACAATTCAATAAAAAGCTGATTGATATGACAACCAGCTTTTTCGTTCTTAGTTTCACAGTTAAAAACTCCTCTCTAGACTAGGTGGTTTAAACCGCAACTGCACTAACTCTGATCCGGCTACGTTTCGGAAACACCTATTAGGAATCCGAAACCGATTAGATCTCGACCCTGCCACTAGGGGCTGCCAGGTTTCCTGTACTATTAGTAGTATTAGCAGACCAAATTACGATCCGACCGCCGTTGCCAGCAAGATTACCACCAACGATATCGGTCAACTCTTGTTCTGATAATTCTTCCGATACCGTTTCGTCATTTGTTTCGTGGTGTTGTGGATGTTCTAACATTACTCTCCTCAGATAAGCTTTCTTAGCCAAAATAGTAATTAGATCTCTACAAAAATCAATGGAACATTACAAATATTTACTTATTCTCGCTACTTACTCGATGCAGGCATTTGGATTAGTTAATAATTCGGTTTACGTTCTTGGCGTAGCCAGTAGATAAAAGCTATGGCGAATAACAAGTCACTACTACCGGGCAATGCCGTTATCAATGGTAAATCACCCACTAAATAGAATGCAAAGAATAGCACTGCAAATACCAACTTCGCGGCGGCTGCTACCGCAATAAAAAGAGGTTCGGATTTAGCAGTGAATGCTAGCCACAAATAACCAACACCAAATATCAAAATCCAAATTGATATAATCCACAAATACAACGGGTGGGTATTTTGAGGAAAACCCAGCATATCGTAATGATTAAGAATGGGCGGCGCAAATATAAAAGAGCCACCCAAATTCATTATGGCAGTTGCCACCAGCACGTACCGAAACCATGTAGATATTGGAGTTGCCATTGACTTGAAAGCTAACGATCTTTTTTAATTCGATTTGCCATCGCTACCGAAATATTCTCGATAAGCACAAATTTTGTCTCCCCGCACGTCAAAGGAAGCTGCTACGCGATTTTTGTAAGGTTCTCCTCGCATCATACCCTCATCGCGAAACTCGAAAACAACCGTAGTTTCGTTACTGGTAATTCGCTCGATCGATGTAACCGTAAGCTCCCCATCAAAGGTTTCCGAAACATACTGTAAAAATTCTTTCATTCGCTCTTTACCCTCATTTAGGCCGTGATATGGCCCGATGGGAAACCAAAAGGTAAAATCATCAGTGAGCATATCTAAAAGAGGGTTCCAATCACCTGTGGCTAGTCCGTGAGATAATTGAGCAAAAGCTCTTTTAGCTACTTCTATTACGTTTTGTGTTTCTGTCATTTTAAGTATTTGCTCGCAATGCTTTTTAAACCAATAGTAGTTTCACAGCAAATTGCTTTCTATTTTGGCTGGAAACTTTCACCTAATTTATGAATGTTATGAAACAAAGATAGTCCCACTCCACCATCAACATAAATGTTTTGACCCGTGATGAATCTGCTTTCTTCCGAACATAGAAAAGCCACTAAGGGAGCGACATCATCTGGCTGACCCCATCTAGCCATCGGAGTAACATTTGGCGGCATTTTCTCAATGTAAGGAAGTGCCTTTAAATGTTCATTCCATGCCTCGGTTTTTACAAAGCCTGGTGTTACTATATTAACAGTAATTCCTCTGGGGGCTAAAGCTAAAGCGTAGTGCTGAGCAAGTACTTCCATTCCCGCTTTTGCAGGAGCAGACATCGCGTATAATTTACCAGGATGATGGATACCATGAGAAGAAATAACTACTACTCGACCCTGACCTTCAGCCATGTAAATTAGTGCTTTTTCCATGCACTGAAGGAAAGCTTTTGGATAAATTGCTTGAGCTTCTTCATATTGTTCAAAAGTAAATTTTCCTGGTAATTGAGCGCGAATCGCGTATCCGGCTGCATGAACTAAAGCAGTTAGCTGACTGTTAAAATTTTGTTCTACAGCAGTAAAAAAGCCTTGAATCGTTTCAGGTTTCTTGATGTCACCTGCCACCGTAACAACTTTCACTTGTAAATTTTCTAACTCACTTGCGATCGCTCTTGCAGCTTCATGATTGGAATTGTAACCCAATATAAGATTAAACCCATTATTTGCTAATCGGCGCGAAATAGCTAAGCCGATACCACGAGTTCCACCAGTTACTATTGCAACTTTCATAAGCTTAATTCTAACTCTCTTTCTAAAGTTTCTGTAGGTCTCTGAGTTATTTAATAAAAAACAACTATTATTGCACCCGCTGTTCTTGAATCAACGTGCGTTGAAAGAGTTGATGTTTTTTAAACCAATGCCAGGTGCGGGAACGATAGTTGTTGCAAGGACTAATTTGAATCATTTCATACAGATAAATATCTGGCATAGTTTTGTAAGTGAAGTGCAAAATAAGGCTTGCATCGTCTACTTCCCAGGCTTGTCCTTCAATGCGTTCCGTATCAAACCAAATTCTTTTATCCCGGAACTTGGCGGGGAATTTATGTTCTTCTCGCTTTCCATCAGACCATTCGTAGCGATTTATTTGGTAATAGGAATATGACTCGTTTTCTGGAAACTGACAAGTTAAATGAGACTGGTGTTTATCGATAATATTTCCTTGAGGATCGACAACAGTATAGGTTCCTATCCAGTCGCCTTCATGTCGAACTAATACAGGCATTTCTTCACGGATACCAGACATAGAAAATTTTCTCTTTCTTAAATAAGTTTTTAACCTGTGATTAATTTCCTGAGTTGATTCTAAACAGGGATAGCATTTTTATCAAGTTTTAAACCACCAAGGAACGAAAATTGGTTACGTTTTGATCGAAAATGCTTTTTTCCGCATAAAGCGTTTAATCGCATCAGTTCTAAGCGTTGGATGGATTGCTGCACGATCGATCGCGCTTCTTGACGATTAGTTGCTTGGTTAACTGCATGGCAGGTAACTTGGAGAGCCAAAGCTCTGAATGATTCTATACTATTAGTTTCGGCTTCCATATTTCCCCGATCTAGTTGCAAATAATGTAACTTGCGAGGTATGCGATCGCCAACCCAGATCGGTAAAATCTGCGTGTAAGTCTCAAAATTCAGTAAAACCGTGGTAAATTCCCCTGATTTCCCAGCGTCGAACATCGGTAAAGTGCTACTGATCGGAGTTACTGGCGGAACTGGTGGAAATGCTGTCAAGGGATTTCTCGAACAGGGAGTCACTAACCTGCGTGCGATTACCAGGAAAATCGATCTTAATCGTCCTTCTTTATCCAAAATAAATGATGCGGGAGTTGAGCTTGTAGAAGCTAACTTAGATGATGAAAACTCCCTCATAGCAGCATTTTCAGGCATTTCTCACGTTTATTGTCACGGCACTTCTAAAGATGCTGCTAAACCAGATCCGCAAGAAATCGAGAGAGCAAAACTGTTGGCAAAAGTTGCTAAAAATGCCAACGTTCAGCATTTTGTTTATAATTCCGCAGGTGGTGCCGATCGCAATTCGGGAATCGGACATATCGAACAAAAATATCAGGTAGAACAGATTTTAAAACAAGCTAATTTACCAACAACTATGTTACGAGCTTGTTTGTTTATGGAAGAATTTTGGAAAAAGTATACTCGCCCCTCTATTCTGAAAGGTAGTTTTACATTTTCCATTCCGTCAAATCGACCCCTTCATCTAATTACAACTAAAGATATGGGTAGGGTGGCAGCTTATGTGATGAAACATCCATCTAAGTATATCGGCAAAGAAATTGAGCTAGCTGGTGATATGCTAACTCCCAAACAAATGGCGGCAGAATTTTCTCAAGTGCAAGGTATACCAGTCAAGCATAAAGAAGCACCTGCTTGGATATTTTTGTTGTTTGGGAGAAAAGAGTTATTCGATTTAATTCAGTGGTATCGCAATAAAGGTTATCAAGCAGATGTGAAACATTTAAGAGAAGAGTTTCCGGGAATTTTAACTACATTTAGTGAATTTTTGCAGGAAACAAATTGGGCGAATCGGGAACTTGATTATGATTCGTTATAATCTGGATTACCTAAATCAGAACTTACGCAAGAGGATAGAAACCCGGTTTCTTAAAGAAACCGGGTTTCTGCACACCTCATTTATTTGCTCAATTTTAATTAATGCGATCGCCTCCCCAAAGCGATCGCACTAATTTCTCGGTCAATTCTTTGCCAAAGAACTGCACTGCCATTTGATTAGCCGGATCGCGTTCTACGATCGTGCGGCGCACTAATAAATCTCGTTCAGCTAAAGCAGCACGGCGATCTTCCGGTACTGGTTCGGCTTCTTCTACCCATATTAACCAGCGATCGAGCATTTCATGAGCCACCGTGCGAACCAGATCGATCGTCTCATCTGCGATCGGACAGGTATAGCACAAACTGGTATGAGATTGAGATTGACGCATATATAAAGTTTTACTAATAAAAGGAGTGCAGCGCGGATCGGCTTGAAGGTTTAAAAAAGTTTGGTTAGCTGGTTCGTAATAGCGATCGAGATATTCTAAGTCAGTCAAAAGATCGGTGCGGGGAACGTAATCCATATAAAAAAACAGAGGTGGAAAAGTGCCAAAAGCATAAGCCAGGTGAGGAATGCGGATATGCGATCGCAACCAAATAGTTAAATGTATATTGCTAAAACCTGATGTAGAATTGCGAAGCCACGAATGCACTAACCAATCAATTTCCGAACTAACAAAAGAATTAATTGACCCTTGAGATTCTCCATTCAAAGAAGAATAACTGTGTAAATCTTTAGTAGACGGTTCTGGCTGTAACTGAAAACGAGTTTCTAACTTCTGACGCAACTCGTTACTAATTTCCCACAGTTGGTTAAATGTATCTATGTTATCTTGCTTAGGTGGTTGCTCGATCATTATTTGCAATCTCCTTTGTTGACAAATAATTGTATTCTGATAGAAGAAAGTTTTTTTACTCTCAATTTTGCATCATTTTTTCCTAAATATGTCTTCTAGCCAACAACTGCGACAATTGATCGATCGTCCTCAAATTCTCACCGTTCCCGGTGTTTACGACTGTCTGGGAGCCAAACTAGCAGAACAGCTAGGCTTTGAAGTTGTCGCTACCAGTGGTTTTGGTATTGCCGCTTCCACTCTTGGTTTGCCAGATTACGGCTTTGTCACCGCTACGGAAATGCTCTACAGTGTAGGAAGAATTGCCCAGTCAATTAACATTCCCCTAATTGCAGATATGGATACTGGCTATGGTAACGCTTTAAACGTCATGCGAACCATCAAAGATGCCGTGCAATTAGGAGTGGCAGGAGTACTTTTAGAAGACCAAGAATGGCCTAAAAAATGCGGTCATTTTGAAGGCAAACGAGTTATTCCAATGGCAGAACAAATCGGTAAAATTAAAGCAGCAGTACAAGCGCGAGGTGATAGCGGCTTAGTAATTATTGCTCGTACCGATGCCCGTGGGCCATTGGGTTTAGAAGAAGCATTGCGACGAGGCAAAGCTTATATCGAAGCTGGCGCAGATATGTTATTTATAGAAGCACCGCAATCAGTAGAGGAATTGCAAACCATCGCTTCTAATTTCCCCAACGTACCACTAGTTGCCAATATCGTAGAAGGTGGCAAAACTCCCGAACTTTCTGCCGATCAATTACAAAAAATGGGATTCAAAATTGCTTTTTTTCCCGTCACGGGACTGTTAGCAGCTACTCACGCTATGAGTGCTTGTTTGCGTCAATTGAAAACCGAAGGAACGACAGCTAATTTTTCTAATTTAGTTTCTTTTCAAGAATTTAAACAACTGATCGGTATTCCTAAATATCGTCAATTAGAACAACAATTTGGAGCGCCAGAGGAAAAATAGAATGTTTTAAATTCAATAAACGGAAAGAGTAATTAGATTGGTTTCAAGAGTCAGAATTTAGTATTTTGCCTGTAAAATTCTGACTCGTAATTTTTTTAGTTTTAGAGAAATCGGTAATATTTGGTAACTATTGTAATGGTCATTCCAGATCAAAAAATCGATCGACGAGAATGGATAAAAGCAGAGCAGCCAATTTCTTTTCAGCAACCCGAGACCTTGGTAGTACGAGAAAATGCGATCGCCCATCCATCAAATTTTTCAAAATTAGCCATTATTGCGATCATTGCTTTAGAACTATTGCTGGCTTTCCCCATTAGTTTACCCTTCAGTAAACTGGGGATTGGCGGTGTCGCTTGGATCTTTGGTGGTATAGTTTCTGGAGCATTTTTACTTAATGTTTATCGAATTTTATACAAAGTAGCAATCCCGCCCAATAAAAATACTAGAAAGTTGGGTCAAATTTTGGTAGGTTTAGTAATTGGGTTTGCGATCGCGAATGGAAACTTAGCTAATATAGCTGATAGTTTTCCCCTCTTTATATTTTTAACATTATTTATCTTATTAACAGGCGTTTTAATTGGCTATATTTACTCTCGAATTAGCCAAACTAACTTATTAAATGCCATGTTTGCCACTACTCCTGGCGGTGTAGGAATCATGTCAAGTATGGCAGCAGATTATGGTGGAAATGTCTCTTTAGTAGCGCTAGTCCAAGTAATCCGAGTCACCAGTGTAATATCGATCGTTCCTCTGCTTGTTAGGCTATTAATGGGTCAGATTAACGTTCCAAATAAGGCTGGCAGTCAAAATTTGTTTAACTTTCATTTTTTCGATCTAATTATTTTGATATTTGTTTTGTTAATTACTATATTGATGGTTTGTTTGGCTAGTTACCTAAAAATTCCAGCGGCTCCTTTTTTTGGCGCAATAGTAGTAGGTTTAAGCTTTAACTATTTAATCGGGTTTTTTACTTTTATAGCGAACTTCGATTTTACTCCACCGCGAATAGTTAATTTAGTCGGGCAAGCTTTACTAGGAATAAGCATCGGGGAATACTGGGGAAATAAACCAAATTTAGATAAAAGAACGATTGCCTATGCTTTTATTCCGGTAATAATGACTATTTTGGCAGGTTTCTTAACAGCAGGAATTGCCTATGCCTTAACACCTTGGGACTGGCTTACCTGTATTTTAGTCACGGCACCTGGAGGTTCCACGGAAATGATTTTAGTTGCTTTAGCATTAAACCATAACGTAGAAATTGTCACGGCAGGTCATTTAGTGCGACTAATCGCTCTTAATACTTCCCTCCCACTCTGGTTATTGTTGTTTCGTTATCTCGATCGTCTACTACCAAATTCAGGTGATAATGAATAGTTAGGCTTTCTGAGGAGTTAGTAAATGATTAATGAAACGAAAGAATTTGATACTAGGCAATGGGTGAAAGTACGGAGTTCCTTAGATGGCAGTCAAACGTTTCTCGCTTGGACTGGTTCTATTTACTCTTTTGTACCGAATGAAAAGAAAAAGCGCTTATTTAATATTGTCGGAATGAGCGTTAGTAGATGTATTGAAAATGACGATCGTACTTGGGATTTTACATCTAGAGAATTAACTTATTATCTCGATCCCAACAGTAATGAAATTTTGCATCAATGGGAAAACCCTTGGACGGGTGAAACAGTCACGGTTATTCATGTTGCTAATAACCCCGTTGAAGGTCACTTTAAAGGTAATTTCCCAGCGCAAGTGAACGGGGATATCGCTACATTTGTGTTTGATTTATTCCCCACTTATCCAAACCCTCTAGCAGAAGATCCAAAATTTAGCGAATACAGTCCGCAACCAACTTATCAAGCAGCCGAATTATTTAAATTAACTGTTCCCACTGAAGATTTACTGAATCCAGAAGTACTGACTGTTTCTAAAATGTTGATTAGCTGGGATAGAATTGGCCCTTGGTTGCCTTGGATGAAAATGGGCGATCGATCGGGTAATCTTATCTACAGTGCTAGCGGTCAAAAAGTTAAAGGTTTTCACGATTTACCCCAATTACTTCAAGATGAAATTAATACTCGCGTTCCTTTGTATAAGAATGCCGCTAAAGCTCCTTTAGACAGCGATATGACATCTTGGGTTTACTTTCAGAAATACTTTGATGCTTATCTGGCTGGAGAAAGATTTCCCATCCCCGAATCAGAGGAATAAGCTAATTGTCATTAGTCATCAGTCATTGGTCATTTCTCGCTCCCAGGTTGAATCTGGGAGCGAAGTTTTGGAGGCTTTGCCTCGCTGCTATGAAATCAACGTCCAGAAGTAACCATCGGGTGCGACGAATGAAAAGCTTTTTTCACCAAATTCGTTTAATTCGATCTCGGAAAATTTCGATACTGCACTTGCTTTGATTCGGTGAAAATATTCTTCTATTTCAGCCACTCGATAGGTATACAATGACATACCTAAGCAACCAGGTTGCGATTTTGTTAAAGAGTTTTCCAATTTAATATTTTCAGGGAATCGAATAATATAAAGTCTGCCGGAACGCGCTGCTTGTAAATCAGTTTTTGATGAACGAGGGTCGTCAAAAGCTGTTACTAAAAACCGTTCGTTAGGTTGCAAATCGAAAATTTGTCGCGATGCTTCGGAAGATTCGTAAGTAGTTTCTACGTCATCCCTTGCTCGCAGCAAGCCTAATGTTTCTTCATAAAATCGGAGAGTTTCTTTGCTATCATCTTGAATCACCATACCCATATGGGTAATTTGACTGGTTTGGAAAGTAGCGTTTTCATTAATTTGGCCGTAATCAGGTAATGTATAGTTAAAACGTTGAAAGAAAACCTGTCGAGTTAAGGGTTGCATCAGCATCATTTCTCGTACCCCAACAGGTGTGTCTAGAAATGGACGTACTTTTCTTTCTTTGTTGTAGATGATTTCCCAGTGAGGATAAGTATATTTGAGCGGTAAGCCTGCTTTGATTGCTTCTTCTACATGATTGAAAATATTCAATATGTCGGCAGTTAATGTGGTTGCCCAACGGCTTCCTTTTACTTTCATTGATGACATTTGTAAGCCATCATTTATAAGGTTTTCCCAAACCATTAAACGCACTAAACCGTGGTCGGCATTTTGATGGGAAAATCGAATGGATTTGAGGGGAGAATTCACTCCGTATAATTTGTTGGCATCTTCGGCGGTTAATTCACCAGTTTGAGCGATTTGATAGCCAAATTGCTGCCAATATTGAGTTAATTGTGCGGGGTCTTGACAACCAATACATACTTCGTAGATACCCTGGATTGAATGAGAATTTTGCATATTTATAACAAGCGGAAAAGAAATGGGTAGCGGTAGGGGCGTTCTGGGTTGCTAAGAACTTTGACGATCGCGATAATCGGCATAACTATGGTAGCGATACCTAATAAAATCAAGAGCGGGATACCAATAATAAGAAATGCTAATAATAAAAATATGACAGCATAAATATAAGTATTTATGTGAAAGTTGAGCGATTCTCTGGCATTATCTTTGACAACTGGATCGTCGCTAATGAATAAAATGGCAATTGGTACGGCAATTGATAGGATGGTAGAACTAAAAAAGATGGCTCCGTGAGATAAGGCTGATAAAAGTTTTCTTTGATCTGAGTTATCCATAACCCTGTTTTGGAGAAATAGTAAATTTTGGGTGATATACTCTGATGATAATTCATTTGAGGAGCTAGCGGGATTATTTTCTTTTTACTTAATAAGTACTGCCGATCGCAAGTTTTAATGTTATAAATTGTAAATAGCGTTAACTACGGGAGATTTCTATATAAACTACGTTATTTGTATCGTCAATTGCAACTCGTCCGCCAATGGCATTTTTGTCTTGGGGAATCGCGTAATACCTCCCTTTGACTGTCTGAGTGGTGCGAAACTCCGGTTTTGGGTTGGTAAGGTAAATTTGCCTATTTTGAAAATATTCTGGTTTGTGTTGTTGCAGGCTGGGCGAGTTGGCAACAAACTGCTCGATTTCTGGTGCGGTTGCTTTGAATTTGAGATAAAAAGTCCGGGAAAACATATTACCGATCGTATCTGTTTCTACTTCTGATGCGCCTGCTGGTAAAGGTGCTAAATGACCCCATTGGAGGGTAGTAGAAATGATATCTTCTCTCGTTGAAAAGTTCGTACATCCCGTTACTACGATCGCCGCAGGAATTGCTACCAATCTGAGCCATTTATTCATTTTATATCCTTGCTAATAAACATTCAATCTGGATAAAGTACAAAATGTAAAAAGATAAATAGTAAGTATAAGTAAATAGAGCCAAAAATCAGACCGAGCCAGTAGGGTAATTTGCTGAAAGGACAAAGAATTGATTTAACGATAGTTAACAGTACAATTAAAATTAACACATAGGATATTAGTCCGATCGGCATGGCTCGATCGGCGTATTCATAAACTGGTACAGCATCTGAAATATTTCTGCCTTTCCCAAAGTCAGCTAATAAATAAGCTAAGTAACCAGAAGCAACAATAGAGCCTATACTGGCTGCTAAAATTATTAAATACCTGATAGTAATTATGAAAAGCCGGAAGAACAGTTGAGCAGAACGCCCGTTCAACTTTGGTGGTAAAGAATTTGACATCTTGACACTCTCCCGTCAAATCAAAATAATTACAAAATATTAATGGCACAAATTATAATAATTATTGAATAATATAAAGAATATAGTAAAAAATCGGTTAAACCAGCACTAGGTTTAACCAAATAGCCGTTTGATTGGTGGTTGGCTAATTTATTAATGAAATAGGAATTTAACATTTAGGAATATGAGTGGAAATTATCATTTAGGTTTGGTTGCTCTTTCTTTTGCGATCGCAGTCATTGCTTCTTACACTGCCCTTGACTTAGCCGGAAGAGTTAAGACCAGTTCAGGAAGAGGGCGCTTGCTTTGGCTGCTTGGTGGCGCGGTGGCAATGGGAACCGGTATTTGGTCGATGCACTTCGTGGCCATGCTTGCCTTTCAATTGCCGATTGCCGTTAATTATCACGTTTTAACAACTATACTTTCCTTAATTTACGCAATTATAGCTTCTGGTATTGCTTTATGGCTGCTGAGTCGTCCTGCTTCTGGCTTACCCCTTTTATTAAGCGGTGGTGTTTGTATGGGGATAGCGATCGCGTGGATGCACTACACGGGTATGGCAGCCATGCAGATGGAGGCGAAAATTCACTATGACATCAAGTTAGTCGCCTTGTCAGTCGCGATCGCGATCGCGGCTTCGTTAGCTGCACTTTGGTTAGCATTTCGACTGCAAAATCAATCTTCCCAAAGAGCTATTTTTCAAAAAATTGCCAGTGCTTTTATCATGGGCATTGCAATAAGCGGGATGCACTACACGGGAATGTGGGCGACTTGCTTTACACCCGACTCCCATTTGCCTTTAGAAAATTTACCAACCATCAGTCAGTTTTGGTTAGCGATCGGAATAGCAATTGCTACTTTATCTATTTTGAGTTTAGCTTTATTAGTCTCGTTATTCGAGCAGCGTTTAACCATTCAATTAGTACAAAAAGAAGCATTACAAGAAAGCGAAAAACGCTTTCGCACCCTCATTAAAGAAATGCAAGTTGGAGTATTATTGCTCAACGCCGAAGCAGAAATTCTCATTTACAATCAAGCTGCTATTAAACTCCTCAATCTTGGCAGAGAAGAAAAACCCCAGGTATTTGGAGACTGGATTTTACTGCGCGAAGACGGTACGCTTTTTCCGAAAAAAGACTTACCCGTACAACAAGCGATCGCGTTTCGCCAAGCGATTTACAACGTGGTGATGGGAGTCGAAAATCCCCAAACAAAACAAGTACGCTGGCTATTAGTAAATGCCGATCCTCAGTTAGACAAAGATGGCAATGTAGAAAGAGTAGTTTGTACCTTCAGCGAAATAACCGATCAAAAGAAAGCCGAAGCCGCACTTCGCAAAAGCGCAGAAAGAGAAAGAGCGATCGCCACAGTCATTCAACGAATGCGCCAAACTTTAGATTTAGATACCATTTTTTCTACAACTACCGAAGAATTACGACAAGTTCTCCAGTGCGATCGAGCGATCATCTATCAATTTAACCCCGACTGGAGTGGAAAAATAGTTTCCGAATCAGTTGCATCCGATTGGATTCCTCTTTTGTCAAATTTACACCCAAACCTAATTAACAACGCAGCATTGGTTGCCGATCCGAACTGTGCCGTTAGAAACTTAGATAAACCCACCGTTTGCATCATCGATACCTATTTACAAAAAACCGAAGGTAGCATTTACAGCGAAGGAGCAAGCTACCTCTGCATTAGAGATATCGACCAAGCAAATTTATCAACTTGCTACGTCGAACTATTAAAACAAATTCAGGCCAAAGCTTATATTATCGTGCCGATATTCTGCGGCAAAAAATTATGGGGATTGCTAGCCAGCTACCAAAATTCAGCACCCCGCCAATGGCAAGAAACAGAAATTAAAATGGTCACTCAAATCGGTATCCAACTAGGTGTTGCCGTTCAACAAGCAGAATTATTAGTTCGCACTCAACAGCAAGCAGATGAATTGCAAATAGCTAAAGAAGCTGCCGACTCAGCTAACCGTGCCAAAAGTGAATTTTTAGCAAATATGAGTCACGAATTGCGTACTCCCCTTAACGCTATTCTGGGATTTAGCCAATTAATGCAGCAAGAATCATCTTTATCCAAAAAACATCAAGAATATTTAAACCCGATCGTTCAGAGTGGCAAACATCTACTTAACTTAATTAACGACATTCTAGAAATGTCCAAAATAGAAGCAGGAAGAGTTAGCTTACAAGAAACTGAATTTGACCTTTATGATTTAATAGATAACCTAGAAAATTTATTTCTATTAAAAGCAGAATCTAAAGGCTTAAAGCTAAATTTTCAACGCAATGAAGATGTACCTCAATACGTCAAAACTGACGAAAGTAAACTGCGCCAAGTATTGATTAACTTGGTTGGTAACGCTATTAAATTTACCGAATCAGGTAATGTGAAATTGACAGTAGAAGTGGGAAGTATAAAATCATCTATAGAGAGCAGATCGGTATCATCTCATTTTGAGTCCTCAATTCCTTACCAGTACTTATTATTTGAAATTGAAGATACTGGGCCTGGTATTTCTCCCACCGATTTAAGCTCGATATTCGATCCTTTCGTTCAAACCAAAACAGGTTTACAAGCAAAAGAAGGAACTGGTTTAGGTTTAGCTATTAGTAAAAAGTTCGTTCAATTGATGGGAGGAGAGCTAATTGCCAAAAGCCAGATCGGAAAAGGTAGTTTGTTCGGTTTTGAAATTCCAATTGGTATTTGTAACAGTAATAGACCGGAAAAAAATCTAGACGATCGACAAAAAGTAATCGGCCTTGCTCCTAACCAATCTTCCTATCGTTTGCTAATTGCAGAGGATAATTTAACTAATCGGCTCTTACTGGTAAAACTCCTTAGCTCTCTAGGTTTTCAAGTAAAAGAAGCCAGCAATGGAAAAGAAGCTTTAAACTTATGGGAAATTTGGGAACCGCACTTGATTTTCATGGATATGCAAATGCCCGTCATGAATGGCTATGAAGCTACCCAGCAGATTAAATCTTCTCTCAAAGGTCAAGCAACAGTTATTATTGCTTTAACAGCTAGCGCTTTTGAAGAACAGCGAAAGATATTTTTATCGGCTGGTTGTGATGATTTCGTTCCCAAACCTTTTGAACAGAGAGAGTTATTAGCCAAAATCGGTCAACATTTGGGAGTAAATTATATATATGCAAATGATGAAGAAAACCAAGAAAACTTAACTTATAAAAAAGCAAAAGAATCTACACTTATTCCCAATTCTAGTAATTTGCAAGCAATGCCAAGTGAATGGATAGATAAAGTTGGTTATGCAGCGGCTCTTTGTAGCGATATTTTGCTAAATGAACTGATCGATCGCATACCTCCGGAAAATTCTTCTCTAGCTATTGCTTTGAGAAATTTAGCCGAAAATTACCAATTTGATAAAGTTATGGATTTAGTCCAATCATTAAAAAATGAGCAAGTACAAGAAACGGAATTGGTGAATTAAAAATTTAGGTGGGCTATAGCCTACTTAAACTCAGATCTTGCACCAGGCACAGAAACCCGGTTTATTCAAGAAACCGGGTTTCTATCTCGTACTTCACAAGGGCTGGAATCTGCTTTAACAATACAATCAGACACGATACTATTGGCTAGTTTCTCCTTCTATAATTTCTCGTACTTTACTAACTGATTTTTCTACTAAGCTAGTTTCTGGCACTTCCTTCTGTTCGTTCAAATCTAAAATTCTCTCGAAAGGTTTAGGCATTTTTTCAGGATTTTGGCCTTCTTCTAACCGTTTTTGGTAAATTTCTTCTCTCTCTCCAGCCCCTTGACGATATTCGTAAGCACGGTCAATTTCTTCTTCACGACTTAATTGGTTAGATGTAGCGGTAGCAGCATAACTAGGTTGTTGGAAAAAGAGGAATAAGCCGGATAAACCAATCAGAGTTACTAAAGATAAGGCAAAAATTTTTCGCCATAAAGCTGAAAATGAATTTAATAGAATTTGCATTAAAATCTCTCCTTGGTTAAACTTTTAGTTTGGCAACTTAAAAAAGTTAATTTAAAGAATTGCCAAATCACAAAAAATAATAAGCTTACGGTTATACTAATATCTTCTGTCATAAGATATATCTAAATTCGGAACGAATCAATTTTTAAAGTTTAAATTTTTTTTATAACATCTATCTTTTTGCAGATTCAATTAATTTGACTATAAACCATTACCAATCAAAATAAAAGAAGCCCAATAGTACGGGTGACTTAAATTACTGGCTAGCATAGGTGGTAAACTATCGCGAGTACGTGGTTGCACTGCGATACCCCTTGACGTACCAAGTGCTGTATTATTATTAGTAATTAAAGCTAGTTGTGCTTGACGTAATGCTTCTGCTTTGGTGACATTGCCTTTTTGAAGTTCGCCATAAAACCGCTCCATCAGTACTTGCGTACCGCCATCAGAAACCTGCCAGAGGGAAGCAATAGCAGCTTTTGCACCTGCTTCTTGAAATAAATAACCAAAGCCGAGAATTTCCTCTCCGTTACCTAATTTTCCACCCAAACCTGTTTCGCAGGCACTCAATACTACTAAATCAACATTCGTCATACTCCAGTTTTCTACATCGCGTAAAGTTACGCGATCGCCATTTCCAAATAAGATAAAAGAATCTTCTGGCTGACCGACTACAAACGCTGCATGAGTTGCCATGTGAACGATATTGTAATCATTTAAACGAGGAATTGTGGCATCGCGGCTGAAGTTTCTATCGAGCAATTTCAGAGAATTGGGAATCGCGGTAACTATATTTTCCACTTCTCGGGCAGCAAAGGGTAAACCACTAAAAGAAAAATTGCGATCGCCAATTTGAAAACTATAATTTCCCGAAGTAAAACCAGCCGCTAAAACATGAGGTTTGCTTTCCGGTTTAGTATTAAAATCTGTTAGGCTATCAGCCGTAATATAATTGATGCGAAATCTCTCCACTAACCATTTTTCGCCATCGTGTAAAGCTGCCAAAGGAACGTAGCGCAATTGTCCGTCAGGAGCGTAAATAATCGTTTTTGCTTCAGCTTGTATTAAATCTTTTTCTAATGGTTTAATCAACCAATCATATAGCTTTTGGCCGGGAATGATAGGATTACTATGAGGATTTTGCAAAGCAGTGCGAAGTTCCAGAATTGCTCGGTTGAGTTCTTCTCTTTTGAGAGTAACAGTACGATGAATTGGCGGCGAATAAGGAGTGGTTAAAATTAGTTCCAAGCGATCTTCTAGAATTAAAGGATAAAGTAATACCGCACCTTGTTCCAACCGCTGCAAATTATCTTGCATATTTTTCAGGCGACGCAAACTGAGAGTTTGTTCTCTTACCGTTGGACTTTGTGCTGCAATCAGCGCTTCTACTTCCGGACTGCGGATAAATGCGTTAAACTCAGATGCGATCGCTTCCTGCGCTTTCACCAGTTCCGGAATGCGTTCCATTTGTGCGGGCGTGCGGTTTGCTTCCGGTATTTTTCGCAGTTGTGCGAGTTCTTTACCTAGTTGAATAGCTTTATCTTGGAGGGTGGCGTAGTCTGCGCTAACTTTTTGTTCTGCCGGTATTAATTCTACACCCTGAGACGTTACTTCGTTCCCCCGCACGTTACGAAGGTAATCATCGATTTCTTGCACTCTCAGCAAATCGATTACTTGTTGAGCTTCTAAAACTCGATTTTGTTTAAGCAATAAGTCAGCTAAAGAACGATAGGTATCGGCAACAGTTTTTGTATAAGATTCTTGCTGTTCGCGAGAGAGTTTATGTAAATCTTTCCGAATTAATTCCGTGACATTAACTGATTGTTTATAAAAAATAATTGCTAACTCTGGCTGTCCTTGCTTTTCTAATACAGAAGCTAGATTGCTAAGAGTAACTCTTTCCGAGCCTCGATCGCCAATTTGTTTAATAATTAATAAAGCTTTTTGATAAACTTCTAAAGCAGATTCATACTTGCCTAAACTTTGATAAACCGTTCCGATGCTATCAAGAGTATAGCTAATACCTGGGCGGTTATTGAGTTCTTGCAAAATTGCCAACCCTTGCTGAAGTGAATTGAGGGCTTGGGAATGCTGACCGAGTTTATCGTAAACCGCTCCCAAATTACCAAGCGTCATTCCTTCACCTAATTTATCGGCAATTGTTTTCCGAATGGCGAGAGATTGTTGATAATATTCGAGTGCTTTGGAGTATTCGCTTTGTTTTTCGTAAAGTAAGCCAATATTATGAAGTATATTACCCAAATTTGCACGATCGTTAGTATAATTTACAATTGCCAAAGCTTGTTGGTAAAACTCCAAAGATTCGGAATACTGCCCTAACTGGCGATAAAGTTCAGCCAGATTATTTAGAGTACGAGCTTCACTAACACGGTTACCAACCTCTTTATGAATAGCTAGTGCTTGCTGATAAAATGTGAGAGCTTGAGGATATTCTCCCAATTCGTGATAAGCTAACCCAATATTATTGAAGGTGGCCGCTTCACCACCCCGATTCCTGGCGTTTTGTTGAATTTCTAAAGCTTGCTGATAAAACTTTAATGCCTCGCGATAATATCCAAATTCGCGATAAATTAAGCCAATATTATTGAGAGTAATTCCTTCGCCTAACTTGTCATTTAATTTTCTGTGAATTGCTAAAAATTTCCAGCAAGCTTCTAGCTTTTGTTGGGGATTTTCTACTACCTCTTGGCATGATATTTCAATTGAAAGTACGTTTCCAGATGTATTATTTCCAACTGAAGGAAGTGATAATATATTGGGGTTTAAATTAATTGGAGAGAGGGAAGGCGCTGATAACTCAATTGGAGAAAGAGTAGGTGATGGTGAAGTATTAATTGGCGAAAGAGTGGGAGCCGAAGTAGGAGGAGGGACTGGAGGGGGTTCGGGTAAGGTTAACGGTGTTTGCGCCCCAGCAATTTTGTTTGTTGGGTTGATTTCCATCGGTGCTATAAAAGAAACCAAGGACAATAGCGCTGTTGCACTTACTAAACTGAGAAACTGCTGACGGCTTTGCATGGTAAGACTCCTCTATTAGTAGGTTATACCATTTCTCTTGCTTGCCGTGACTAATTGTTATGTTTGTAGTTATTATAACTGTGAGAGGACTAAAGTCCTCACTACGAACAAGGTTGAAAAACTCTAATTAAACTTTTCAAAATCCATTACCAATCAAAATAAAAGATGCCCAATAATAGGGATGTCTGAGTTGATTAGTTATATTGGGTGGTAAACTGCTGCGAGTGCGTGCTTGTACGGCAATTCCTCGCTGTTCTCCTAATGCTTTAAAGTCTCCAGTAATTAAAGCAATTTGTGCTTGGCGCAGTGCTTCTGCTTTGGTGATATTGCTTTTTTGAAGGGCTGCATAAAAAGCATCCATTAATGCTTGAGTACCGCCATCAGAAACAGACCATAAAGAAGCAATTGCAGCCCTCGCACCAGTTAACTGCATTTGATAGCCAAATCCTAATATTTCTTCTCCATTTCCTAATTGTCCGCCTACCCCAGTTTCACAGGCACTTAATACGATTAATTCTACGTTTGGTAGCGACCAAGTTTCCACATCTTTGAGGCTTACTCTACTGCCATCACCGAATAGAATAAAAGAATCTTCTGGTTTTCCTATGATGAAGGCGGCATGAGTAGCAAAATGAATGATGTTGTAATCATTTAATTGAGGAATAATTGTTTGAGGTGTAAAGGCATTATCTAATAATTTAGTGGTGCTGGGAACGGTAGCGGCAAGATTTTCGACTTCCCGCCCAGCAAAAGGTAATCCAGCGAAGGTTAATTTGCGATCGCCAACTTCTACGGTATATGTACCTTGAGTAAAAGCCGCCGCTAATATTCGGGGCGTTGATGATGGTTTTGAACTAAAATCTGTAAGGCTAGCAGAAGTAATATTGTTGATGCGAAAGCGCTCTACTAACCATTGTTTTCCATCGAAAAGAGCGGCTATGGGAATATAGCGGAGTTGTCCGTCAGGTGCATAAATTATGGTTTGAGCTTCAGCTTGTTTGAGGTCATTTTCGATTGGTTTAATTATTATTTCATAAAGCTTGCTAGCTTGATTAATAATATCACTACTGGGCTTTTGTAAAGCTGTTCTAAATTCTAAAATCAAGCGATTGATATCTTGACGTTTGACATTTACCGTGCGTCGAATCGGTGGCGAATAACTGGTTACTATTACTAGTTCCAATCGGTCTTCTAGAATTAAAGGGTAGAGTAAAACTGCTTTTTGTTCGAGTTGCTTTAATTGGGCTTGCAATTTGTTGAGGTTTTGCAGATTGAGGCTTTCACCGCTAGTAGTTTGGCTGAGTTCTTGGGTGAGTTCTCTGATTGCTGGGGTATTGATAAAGTTATTGAATTCGGCTCTAATCTGCTGCTGATTTTTAACTAATTCTGCAATCCGTTTTTGCTGTTCTGGGGTGCGATTTAGCGGTGGAATTTTTTGAAGTTGAGCAAGTTCTTTGCCTAGTGCGATCGCTTTATTTTGAATAGCACTATAATTAGCTTGAATTTTATCCTCTTGCGGTAACAAATCCACGCCTTGCGAAGTAATTTGATTACCCCGAACGTTATGGAGATAGTCATCGAGTTCTTGGACTTTCAATAAATCTAAAACTTGTTGGGCTTCTAATACTCGATTCTGCTTTAATAACAAATCGGCTAGAGAACGATAAGTATCAGCAACGGTTGCGGTATACGATCGCTGTTGTTCTTTGCTGAGAGTAACTAAATCTTTCCGAATTGTTTCTGTAACGTTGACGGATTGTTTGTAAAATGAAATCGCTATTTGCGGTTGATTTTGTAAATCTAGAAGTTTAGCAATATTGCTGAGAGTAAGCCTTTCTCCCGGACGATCGCCAACTTCTTTTTGAATAGCTAATGCTTGCTGATAAGCATCCAATGCTGGCTGATTTTGGCCGAGAGTTTTATATACAGTACCGATGTTATTCAGGGTAGATCCTTCGCCAGCCCGATCGCCTATGCTTTGGCGAATACCTAAAGCTTGTTGAAAGAAATCTAGCGCCTTGGGATACTGATTCAGCTTGTCATAAACTACCCCGATGTTGTGAAGGGTGCTTGATTCGCCAGCCCGATCGCCAATGTTTTTACGAATACCTAAAGCTTGTTGATAAAATTCTAATGCCCGATCCGCTCGACCGAGACGATCGTAAGTTAATCCTATGTTATTTAGGATGCCAGCTTCTACAAATTTATCGCCAATTTTTTGGTGAATTGCTAACGATTGTTGATAAAATTGCAAAGCTTGGAAATATTGACCTAAACTGTAGTAAATTCCCCCAATGTTACTGAGGATATTTCCAGCATCAGCAACTTTATCAATTGTTTGGGCAATCGAGAATGCTTGTTGATAGTATTCCAGTGCTTTGGAATATTGACCAAGATTATCGTAAGCGATTCCGATGTTGCTGAGAGTGCCTAATTCACCAGATCGATCGCCTATATTTCTGCGAACTGTTAAAGCTTGCTGATAAAAGTCTAACGCTTGGGGATACTGACTTAAATTATAGTAAATAAAACCGATTCCGTTAAGCGATCGCCCTTCATTAATGCGATCGCCTTTTGCTTTCGCCATTTCCAACGCTTGTTGATAGAATTGTCGCGCTTGCGGATATTGGCTTAATCTGCGATGAACAGTTCGGATATTGAATAAGGTGCGCCCTTCACCAATGCGAT
>CAZJJR010000033.1:0-230 GCA_964546365.1 uncultured bacterium
TAAGCTTCGGTAATTAAAGCTTGCAACTTTTGTACGCGATTTTCGGGATTGGGACGAGTGCTGAAAAATTCTGGGGATTGACCGCCTTTGCGACTAGCTCCTAATATTTGCATAACTTGGACGATGCCTTGGGGATTGTAGCCTGCTTGGGTCATGAAGCGAAAACCCAGGCGATCGCTTTCTAATTCATCTTCCCTTCCATATCGCAAACCGACAGGTTGGGTGTCTGC
>CAZJJR010000033.1:266-7958 GCA_964546365.1 uncultured bacterium
TGTCTTCCCCGTCCTTGGTCATCGCTGGCAGCGACTCCCACGGCTGTTACCAGTGTGGAGCCTAATTGCTGTTTTGCCAAGTGTTCCGCGCCGTGTCGCGCCACCACATGACCGATTTCATGTCCCAGTACGGCGGCTAGTTGTGCTTCTGAGGAGAGGCGGGAGAGTAAAGCGGCGGTGATGAAAACTTGCCCCCCCGGTAAGGCAAAAGCGTTAATAGTTTGAGGATCGCGCAATAGATAAAAATCAAAGGGATAGGGGGTTTTAGAGGCGTCTGACTGCGCTACTATGCGATCGCCCACTTGATTTACATATTGTTGAAGTGCTTTGTCTGGGTACAAACCCCCATGTCGAGAAGCCATTTTTTCTCGCGCTTGCAGTCCCAAAGCGATTTCCTGGCGCGGTTGTAGTTGGATGCGTTGACTTTCTCCCGTGATGGGATTGTAGGAACTGCTGGTGCAATAGGAGATTAACCCAAATGCTACGAGGATAACCGCAATTCCCAGCCGCCAGAGTCTATTCACCGCTTTTCTCCAAGTGCGATCGCAAGCAGAATACCATGCTTTTAGCCGAAAAACATCAGCCGGAGGGTAAGGGAGATGGGGAGCAGGGGAGCAAGGAAGATGAGTAAATCAGTTAATAATTCATCCTTCAAACTTCAGCCTTTATCCTTTATCCTTCAGACTTCATCATTAATCCCGATCTAAAAAGGTAAAAAAATCACAAAAGTGGATACCGATCCTGAGGTAGTCTGAGAAATTAGAGTATTGCCGCACTGGATCGATTTAGCATGAAGCTGGCAGCACGAGTTAGTCAAGTAACGCCTTCTTTAACATTAGCGATCGCCGCCAAAGCCAAGGCGATGAAGGCGCAGGGTATTGATGTATGTAGTTTTAGCGCTGGGGAACCGGATTTCGATACGCCAGAGCATATCAAAGCCGCTGCAAAGCAAGCTCTGGACGCTGGTAAAACGAAATATGGCCCAGCCGCAGGGGAGCCGCAGTTACGGGATGCGATCGCCCACAAGCTGAAAACGGATAATGGATTAGATTACAAGGCTGAAAATGTCATTGTGACTAACGGCGGAAAGCATTCTTTATTTAATCTAATGCTGGCGCTGCTAGATCCAGGGGATGAAGTGGTTATTCCAGCACCCTACTGGTTAAGTTATCCAGAAATGGTGACATTGGCGGCAGGAGTTCCGGTAATCGTACAGACTGATGCTAAGAATAACTACAAAATTACGTCGGAACAATTACGTCAGGCGATTACGCCGAAAACTAAGTTATTCGTCCTTAATTCTCCCTCTAATCCTACAGGTGTTGTTTACACCCCAGATGAAATTAAGGCGTTAGCGGAAGTGGTGGTAGAAAAAGATATTTTCGTGGTTTCTGATGAAATTTACGAAAAAATCATCTACGATGATGCCCAACAGGTGAGTATTGGTTCGTTTGGCCCAGAAATCTTTCAACGCACACTGATTAGTAATGGTTTTGCCAAAGCTTACTCGATGACGGGTTGGCGGCTCGGTTATTTAGCTGGCCCAGCAGAGATTATTAAGGCAGCAAGTACTATTCAGGGACACAGTACCTCGAATGTATGTACTTTTGCTCAATATGGTGCGATCGCAGCTTTAACTAGTCCCCAAGACTGCGTGGAAGAAATGCGCCAAGCTTTTGCCAAACGCCGTCAAGCGATATTGGAACTTGTCAGTGCCATTCCTGGTTTAAGTTGTCCGAAACCAGATGGTGCTTTTTACGTTTTTATCGATATCAGCAAAACAGGTTTGACTTCTCTGGAATTTTGCGATGCGCTATTAGAATCCTACCAAGTTGCTGCTATTCCGGGTGTCGCTTTTGGCGCTGATGACTGCATCCGTTTATCTTACGCCACTGATTTAGCGACAATCGAAAAAGGGTTGGAACGGTTGGATAAGTTCGTGCGTTCTAAGATCTAATTTACCCACTTTTAGAAACCCGGTTTCTTCAAGAAACCGGGTTTCTTTGTATTAAAGATTAGGCAAATTATTGGGGTCGATACCCTGAGATTTCAAATAAGCAATTAACCTTTCTTTTTCTTGGCGTTCTTGTTCAATTCTCTCTACCGCCCAAGGTAACAAATTCTTATCTTTATCCCACCACCTTAACCAATAACCAGTTCTACCTTCTTTTGTTCCTTGCCAAGTTCCTAAAAATAATCCCATTGTTTCAATCCAATGACGACCATTTTCATCAGGTTGCTTTAACTCATAACGTCTATTTTCCAGTTGATAGTATTCTAATAACCCACCATCTGGATCGAATATCACGTAGATGGGAATTTGCAATATCTGTTCGTAAAAAAACCATTTTCCAGGTGGATAGGTGCGCTTAACAGAATATTCAGTACCATCTTTATCTGATAAAAATTCTATGACTATAGAGGGAATCTCTCCTTCTAAATTTGGTGTATAGCTTTGGCGTTCTGGCAAAATTTCTTTTACTGAAGCTACATATACCCAATCTGGTGCTTTCGCAATAAATTGCCCGTTTACTGTGGCACACAAAGCAAAGTTAGAAGCGATTAACATCTGTGGTTGAATGAAGCCAGTAATTTCTAAACTTTCTCGTAAAGCACCTGCTAAAAGTGGTTGTCCCGTATTATCCACTGGTTCATCCTCTAACTGAAAATCATCGGGTAAAGCCTCCCAAGAAATAACCAGTCCAGGGGGTGATTTGCTTTCGCTGAGTAGGGTTGTCATAAACGCTACTTTTGGTTGATTTGTTTTGATTTTATCAAAATTTCAATTGTTAGGTTTTGGGGGAGATTCAGAAACCCGGTTTTTTAGAAAAACCGGGTTTCTAAAGCCTTAACGAGTTGGCAACGCTTGCAGCCTGCCAGGGGTTCAAACACCTGGCTAATAGCGAAAGTCCATTAAAATGGACTAAAGAATTATTCATAAGTTTTTGGTGTTGCAGTTGGTTAAAACCGACTTTTGCTATTAGCCCGGAAATTGATTTACAGGCGGGTGTGGATGGAAAGACTATCGCTTTTTTTGGATGTAATGAAAGTGCGATCGCATTTTTTTCAATTATAGCATTTTGCAAAGAGCGTTAGGTACAGGCTTTCTCTTGTCATCCCAGAGTAATTACCCCTTTTACACCCAATTCCTCAACCTATTTAAGTAACAACTAAATCCATTCTCCTGTAAAAAATAGTTTAGCTCCATCTAACTCTTTTTCGTTTAAAACTATAGTCATTTTGTTATTTTTTAGTCGCAAACGATAATTCTGCCCAAACAGGCTATTAACGTTTTCAATTCTGTCAATTGCCCTCCAAGGAATCAAAAGAGGTGGTGTTCCAATGTTTAATGGAGGAATGACACTCAAATAAATTCCTTCGGGAGTTATGCCTACATTTAGCGTTCCTTTGTAGCGAAGCAAACCTACAGAACCATGTTTCATACGACGGATGTTATTTGGGGGTGCTTGATTGGTTTTGTATAATTTGGCAAGACTCAGCCAGCTTCTGGTAAATAGCAACCAAAAAATCATGGCGTTAACTATGAGCAGAATGATAATTATCAGGATGGGAGGATGATTCATAATTTTTAATTTTCCGAATTCAAAATTAACACTAGAATAGCAGTTATTAAATTGTTATAATTTTGTCAATTTGCGTTAAGTATCAGCTTCTTCCCTCCATCTGTTTAAGCATAAATCATTGACCAAGCAAATTACTCAGCTATACTTGGTTTAAGTCTAAAGCAGACACACAACTTATTAAACCATATTAAAGAACCAGTATGGACACCAGCACTGAAACTATCAAATTCGTTCCTCCAGGTGAGGGTAAATCTTTCTGGGTAATCGAGGATTTAGTTACTTTTAAAGCAGTGGGAGAAGACACTAATGGAGGATATTCTTTGTTGGAAATAACCGTGCAACCAGAAAGTAGTGGGCCACCACAGCACTGGCATCGGGAAGAAGTGGAATCACTTTATATTTTAGAAGGAGAATTGTTAATTGAAAGTGGTGAAAAAAGTTTGACTGCTACAGCAGGATCTTTTGTTTTGGTTCCGAAAGGGATTCCTCATACTTACCGCAATCTAACAAAATCCCAATCCAAAATGTTAGCAATTATTACTCCCGCAAATGCCGCTAAATTTTTCGAGAAAGCTGGTATACCAGCAATCGATAAATCTACACCACCGCCGTTACCGGAACCTGAAAAGATGGAAGAATTAATTGCGATCGCTAATCAGCATAATATCGAAATTCATGCCCCAGAAATGGTATAAAAGTAAGGTAGGAAAAGAAACCCGGTTTCTTCAAGAAACCGGGTTTCTAAGCTGAATACAATTTTATGGAAAAAACTGAAAAAGAAAAAATGCTGGCAGGGGAGTTATACCTGGCTTCCGATGAGGAATTAGCTGCCGATCGCAAACGCGCACGTCGTTTAACCAGAGTATACAATAATACCACTGAAGAAGAAACAGAACAGCGCGTTCAAATTCTTACTGAATTATTTGGGAAGGTTGGCTCGAATATAGATATTGAGCCACCTTTTCAGTGCGATTATGGCAGCAATATTTATGTAGGTGACAAATTTTACATGAATTTTGGCTGCGTGATTCTTGACTGTAACAAAGTTGAAATTGGCGATAATGTTCTTTGTGCGCCTTACGTGCAAATTTACACGGCTTACCATCCAACTTCGCCAGAAATTCGTCTTTCCGGGCGAGAATTAGCCGCACCGATTAAAATTGGTAGCAATGTGTGGATTGGCGGTGGCGCGATAATTTGTCCGGGAGTAACTATCGGTGATAATACTACCATTGGTGCTGGTAGCGTGGTAACAAAAGATATACCTGGAAATGCGATCGCAGTTGGTAACCCCTGTCGAGTTATTCGATATTTGGAAGGATGAAGTCTGAAGGATAAAGTATGAAGTGAAAAATTATCTCCCCATCTCCCCGATCGGGAGACTAAACTAGCAAGGGATGCTTAAAAATTAACTTCATGCTTTTAGCAACTGTCAGTGAAGCTGCTGCAATTGAAGCAAACATCAAACCATTTCTCCTAGTGCTTTTAGTTTCCTTAAGTGTAGCCACTATCTCCCAAAGCATTAGCTGGTTTCGCCAAATACCCTACACTTTACTATTGGTGATTACCGGGTTAGGTTTGGCTTTTATTGACGTGCGTTTGGTTCATCTATCTCCCCAATTAATTCTGTTAATTTTTTTACCACCTCTGCTATTTGAAGCAGCTTGGAATATGCAGTGGTCTTACTTAAAGCGGGACTTAGTGCCGATTAGCCTTTACGCGATCTTGGGAGTAGTGATTTCCGTTGCAGGTACGGCTTTTGCACTGTGGAAACTAGCGGGTATTTCATTAGCAACTGCCTTATTAGTAGGCGCTAGTATTTCTGCTACCGATCCGGTTTCAGTAATTGCTTTATTTCGAGAATTGGGAGTAGATAAACGCCTTTCTACTTTGATGGAAGGGGAAAGTTTATTTAATGATGGAATTGCTGTCGTAGCTTTTGGTTTCCTACTTGGTTTCTCCTTTGGTAATACGGAATTTTCTATCCCAGATCTTACGGCTGAATTCGTAAAATTTGTCGGAATTGGGATTGGGGTAGGCGTTTTTATTGGTTTTGCGATCTCCTATATTACTCAACGCTTCGATTTACCTTTTGTCGAGCAATCAATCACTTTAATTGCCGCTTATGGTGCTTATATAATTGCCGAAGATTTGGGTGGTTCTGGAGTAATTGCGGTTGTCATTACTGGCTTGATTTTAGGCAATTTTGGCGCTCGCATTGGCATGAATCCGCGCACGCGGCTTGTCGTTACTGAATTTTGGGAATTTATCGCTTTTTTCCTCAATTCGATCGTGTTTTTGTTGATTGGCGATCAAATCAGTTTTAGCGGTTTGGGGAAAAATATGGGGGCAATTGCGATCGCAATTGCCGCAGTCATCATCACGCGAGCAATCTCGGTTTACGGATTAGGAGCATTGTCTAATTGGTTGGCTAAATCGGAAATTACTCTTGCAGATCGCACCGTGCTGTGGTGGGGAGGTTTAAGGGGTTCCGTATCGATCGCTTTGGCATTAAGCATACCAATTGTTTTACCCGATCGAGAATCTACCATTGCGATCGTATTTGGAGTAGTTTTGTTTACTCTATTAGTGCAAGGTTTAACCACGAAACCTTTAATAGAAAAATTGGGATTGCTAAAAAATCAAGCCGAACGCCAAGAATATTTAGAAGCGATCGCTCGTCGCGTTTCCCTGAATCGAATTCTCAATCACTTATCCCAGGCAGCTATTCGTCCGCAAATCGAAGAGGAATACTATCAGGAACTAACCTCTTGCTTGCAAACAGAGATTGATAAAATTCAAGAAAAAATTGAGCAACTTTATAAAGAGCATCCGCAGCTACAAGAATTTACCATTAACCAAGTTCATCAGGATATTGCAGCAATTGAAAACAATACATATGCTGAATTTGTCCGCAAGGGTTGGTTAAAAGAAGTACCCTCATCTATATTGTCAAATGTGTTGAAAGAAAACAGCGCGTTAGAACATTAAGTAGATAGGTGTGAAAAAACGATGGTACATTTGTAGGGGCGGGTTTAGTTAGAATGCTTGATATACAACCATTTTAGTCGCTTTCAAAACCCGCCCTGCCTATGTGCGTTTATTCGCTATCCTACTTAATACAATGTATTAGATGAGTAAGTAGGTAGGGATAAAAAATTGAAAAATGAATTGTTTTTCTAGAAATCGAAATAAATGTATGGTAAAGCTTCCTTAGGAGCGAATAACCAAACTGCATAAAGGCTAACTGGCACCAGCATAATTTTAACAGGCCAGCTTAACTGTAACTTCAAACCTCGATGCACGGCAAAAATTATCCCCATTCCCGCAAATATAGCTCCTAGCAATATACCTAATTGAAAGCGTTCTAAACCAAGTGTTTCTACATATACTTTTTGTGCAAACTGAGCATCTGCTTGATGTCCCCAAAGATGCTGAACTACCCAAGTAGCATCTTTCAAATTTGGTAATCGGAAAAAGATCCAAGAGGTAAATACCATCAATTGAGTTATTAACCAAGCTAACAAGATACCAGGTACGCTTTGCCACCAATTTTTTAGCTCGGAAAAACGATGAGATATGGCATCCGTGATTCGGTGAACGACTAACGCTAAGCCATGCAAAGCACCCCAAACAATGAATCCCCAAGCTGCACCGTGCCAAATTCCCGCAATCAACATTACTATTAACAAATTGAGGCAGGTACGTAGCAAACCTTTGCGAGAACCACCCAAGGGGAAATATAAATAATTACGCAGCCAATCTCCTAAAGTCATGTGCCAGCGTCGCCAAAAATCAGCAATACTGGTGCTGAAATAAGGGAAATCAAAATTTTGAGGGAGATTCAATCCCAACAGGATCGCGCTACCGATCGCAATATCCACATATCCGCTGAAATCTAGATAAAGTTGCAGTGCGTAGGCAAATGTTGCTAACCACAAATCACCGCTTCCGGTACGCTGCAAATTGTCAAAACAAAGTTTAACGAAAATTCCTAAATTATCAGCTAAAATCGCTTTTTTAACTGCGCCGCAAGCAATTAACCACAGTCCTTCTACAATTCTATTCGTATTGGGAAATTTGAGATTTTTCCATTCATTTTCTAAGT
>CAZJJR010000033.1:7973-31489 GCA_964546365.1 uncultured bacterium
CTTCTAAGCGAAGGGATCTAGTAACCGGCCCTGAAATTAATTTTGGAAAGAAGAATTTGTACGCAGCGAAATTCAAAAATTCGCGAGTGGGGGGCGCTCCGCGATAAACATCTATTAGATAAGCTATACATTCAAAGGAAAAAAATGAAATCCCCAAGGGTGCAATTAAATGAAGCCCCAACCAGTTTGCTTGTTGTTGCAGAACTGGCAAATCTAGTAGAGCAGCAATTGAGTTTAAGAAAAATGGTATGTATTTAAACCCTAATAGTAACAAAACATTCAGGCCGATTCCCAACCATAAAATATTCTGGCGTCGTTTATCCCACTGAATTTGAAGAGTTTGCCATTCCTGGTTAGATAGTTGCCAATCAGAAGAACCCAATCTAGGTACCGAGCGTTCTCCCAGCGCCAGTCCGAGCCGAAAATTAATTAAAGTGAGAACAACCAGTAATGGAATGAATTGATATTGGAGAGTAGTATAAAAGACTAAGCTCGCCACCAAAATTACCCATAACCGCCATTTTTCATTTTTAATCATCCAGTAGATGACCAGGCTAATTAATATAAATATGGCATAAAGAATGGAAACAAAATTCATTATTGCTATTTGGTGATAGTGGGTGGGTTATGAAGCTTTTTTGGTTGACCGAGGCTTATTTTTTAGGCCAAGGAATTAGGGGGTCTTGCGCTAACCGATTAGAAACAGCGAGCGCTCCATATCGGTTTAAGTGGCTGGGATCTGAGAAGTAATCATTGCGGTTAGGCCACAATTTACTCCAATTGCGGAATATAAAATGCTGACCTAAAGAAAGCCGCAACATATACATTTCAAATTCTTGTTCGTGCTTAGTTCGCACGGGGTCTAAATATTCTGTAGTTAGTGGTAAGTTAACGAATACGACGGGTATTTGGTTGGCTTGAGTGAATTGGAGAACTGATTCCAAAGACCCTATTTGGGGGCCAACCATTTGGAAATTGTTATAGTCGTTGTCGTAAGTTCCACTTACTTTGGGATGTTTTTGATAATAAGTGGTGGGATTAAAGCGAAGGGTTATCGGTACGAATCCACTCCAGTTATTTAACTGTTTTTCATTGGGAGATGGAGTTTTGGCTAAGGTTTTTGGTTGGGAAAAATCGAAACTGTTGGCGAAACGATCGCGCAGCATAGCTTGCAAGCGATCGCGTTCTTTGTAAGTCGAAGAAAGATTGGCAAAGGAATTACTCAACCATTCATCAATGGTTTGTGCGTTAGTAGCCGCGCCCGGTGCGATCGGCGTAGCGGTAAAAGGTTCTAAATTATTATTTGGTTGACGAGCTAAATCGTTACGAGGGATAGCGCCGGCGACTAATTTTTTGTAGCCCGTGGAAGTGGCGATCGCATTATAAGTTATATCCGATCGACCGCTGTTAAAAGCACGCGCTCCATCTGCCCAAATTATCATTTTTGGCAATTGCTCTGGCGTCAAGCAACGTCTTAGCAATAAATCTACTACTTGAGCAGTTGCCCCGTTGATGCCAAAGTTAAATATTTCTAAATTACCGTAACCTTGGTTAGCTAAGCTATTTTTCAATGCTTGAGGATCTACCCCCCGCAAAGCTCTGGAACTGCCTACGATCAGCACGTCCGGAACGCCTTTAGCGGCTACTTGGTTTTGATAAATTACCAGCTTTTCATTTAATTGACGATTATTGAAGCTGCCATAAGATGGCACCAACTTGGGAAAGTTAGCGCTTGGATCGATACTATTTAAATTTACTTCCCCATCTCCCGGTTTAGTAAATTTCGATTCGTTGAATTCTTGATTATTTTGATTTGTTCTTTGTCTTAAAGAAACTTGGGGTAAATTAAAATCTTCGCCTTGATTATTTGCCGTTTGTGATGTGTCGCGCTCGGCAACATTTTCTGACTCTTTAGTAACGGAATCAGGTTCTAAAACTAATGCTTCTTTGGTTTGATTTAAATTAGGTCTGACGATTTGACCCAATACTAAATCTAAACCCCAAGTCAGCATGATTCCAGCCGTACCCCAAACTAAAGCAACTTTTACTCCTTGGAAACTTGCTTTACCGGGTAAAGATAATAAATTCTGGCTTTTTTCGCTAGGCGTGAAAATTTGCGATCGCACTAAACTACTAGCCAGAGTTTGCATCATCCCGCTCCACGCCTTTTCCCAAGGCTGAGGATCGGTTTGGAAATCGTCAATATGTTCGGTTAATACATCTGTTACCCGCGTGTCGATCGTTACATCATCTAACTGCGCTTCTTCTAAACTGAGGTCATCGGTTTGCACCTCAGCATAATCTTCGCTAGCGGCAAATTCGGGGGAAGTTTCTTCCGCTTGCTTATTTCTGCTGGTAAAATCAAGGCCGTAACTCCACAAGGGTTGTGTTTGACCGGCACGACGACCGTAGATTCTCACCCCTGAAATATCGGGTATTTCCAATTGTCGCACTAATTTGGCGATCGGTTCGGTGACCGCTCTTTGCGCGGGACAAACGGGCGCATCTGCCATGATGTGGAGTAAGTCTTCTTTGCGACGCACTTGTACCCGAATGCCACCAGTTGCCAAACGCCAATCCATATCTGGATTGAGCAAGCGCCCCAACAAAAATACTAAAGCCGCTTCATCGCCTTGAGATGCTAGGGTAAGCGTAGAGGCGGCTAATTCTACTTGCCTGGTAGCTGGCAAATTCAACCATTCCACCCAAGCTGGCGGTGCCGATTCTGCTTCGTGTCCGTAAATGACGGCGGCTTGAATATTTCTAGGTGCGAGGGAGTTTAGCAATGGTACGATCGCTTCCAATACCACTTGCTTTTCGGGTGCTTCCGTATCGTTCGATTTTCGATCGCGATCGGATGAGTTGATGCTCATGCAAGAAATATGCAGGGTGGTTTCTTTGAGCACCGCTGATACTTCCGTATAAGGGCTAATCGCTTGATTGAGCAAACGGACAACTGCTTGTATGTCGCCCCATTTCGCCCACTCCCGAAGCATTTGCTCTGGAGGTGTCAGATCGATCCGTAACATCCAATCAGGAGTTTCTTCACCACTCACCTGACTGATAATCACCGCATCTCGAAATCCTTTCACCTGCAAATCCCTTAACTGTTGGGCGATGGGAGATGCTAGCAAAGAAGGATCGGGACTGTAAGCAGACTCGCAAAACACCCACAGGCGACGCTCTTTGAAAGTCTGATTGGCTAAGCCGTAGTGTAAATCGCGATCGTTTAGATTGTTTTGGTTAGGGTGTTTCCTGCGAAGCGTTTTAGAAACTACCTTCACTCGAACGCCTAAAGATTTGAGGTTTTCGCCTAAATAGCGAGTAATTGCGTCCAGATTCCCTTGTCTAGCCCGATCGATTACCGATTCAGGCTCCAATATTTCTGCCATTCTTCCAGGCATAGTTTCTTCCTGATTTCCTTCCAACGGGCTTAATAACGTTTTATCTGACATTTGCTCGATCCTGTTAGTTAAACCCGCCTTTTGAATGGTAGCCGTGTCTGTATAATCTGCGAAATCTTGGCCTAATTCGTAAAAATTAATTACTTCTGTCCAATCTGGGCGTTTTTGGCCATACTCTCGCCCGTAGAGAAATATTTGTTCTATAGCAGATTGACTCTCATCAGCAATCAAGTCATTAATATCTGTAGCACGCAGCGCCTGCACTAATTTA
The DNA here is from genome assembly GCA_964546365.1 of uncultured bacterium. Taxonomy (GTDB): domain Bacteria; phylum Cyanobacteriota; class Cyanobacteriia; order Cyanobacteriales; family Aerosakkonemataceae; genus DATNQN01. Next base: position 11,649 of record CAZJJR010000033.1, read on the forward strand.
GCCTTCGCTGTTTGCCTGTGAGGAGACGTTCTACCTTCGCAAAGAATATGTAGTTTGTTTCCTTTTAATCGGACTCTGACTTGAATTGCGGCAATTCCAATTGCCTGTTCGACCCATTGGGTTAGGCTTAAGGAGTTGTTCGCCAGTAGGCGTTCATTGACTTTCACCATCAGGGCAACATTACCTGAGTTTTTTTGGAACAGTCATTTTGACTTGGTTGGTCGGGACAGAAATCCAGAGCCGCTCTAGATAAAGACGACAGGAATTATAGCCTGTTTGAGGATTAGTTTACCAGCAGAATAAAGAATCCTGCATGGGACATTAAGAAGGATGAAGGATAGACTCTGAAGTAAAAAATTTTTCTCATCTCTCCGTCTGCCATCTTGGTAGGAGAAGTAGCGCTCAATTTCCGATCCAGATGCACGAAAAGTATTCGATAAATAAATTCAGCACGATCGGAGAGTTATCAGCCCAAATACTCGTAACGGTCGAGTTATTTAGCTAAAATTAGGCACATAACACACAATTATATAGAATGCAATACCTAGCCGATAAAATAGCCCCAATTGGCTAAAATCCTCTAACCTAAGAGACGTAAGTAGTCGAGAAGCAACTAAATAATGTTGCATTCCTATCGATCGATTTGTCACCTTATCCAAACATAACTATGCAATCAGATCAGCAGAATCAGCCGCCATTAGAAGCATCTAACCCATCCCAGGTTATAATTCCTTCAGAAATCCTGCTGGGCTTAGTAACAGCCCCTTTGCTTTTGGGCATATTGTGTGGTAAAGCTACACTGGAGTTCATGCAGTCCGTTGGGGAAGCAAGTGAGGAAGTATTTCGAGGCGATCGCTTGCCTGCGATTAAAATACCAGATAGCCCGCAGTAGCTGAAGTCAAATTAAATACCTAGCTCGCTTCAGCAAGAAGTTGGTCTTCTAGAAGACTAAATTAGTGGAACTAAACCACCTAAGATTCTTAATTATCCTTGCTCATCTACAAAAGACCTATGAGTTCTTTACTCCACTCTAACGATCAAGCAATCAATCTTGCTTCCCCATCCGATCTATTTTTGCGCCATCGCCTCAAAGTGGTGGAAGACTTGTGGGAATCTGTTCTCCTCTCGGAGTGCGGTCAGGAATTGGTAGATTTACTGAAGCAATTGCGATCGCTTTGTTCCCCAGAAGGACAGGCAACCGATGAGGGAAAAGCAGAAGTCTCTAAACTAATCGAAAACCTCGATATCAATGCTGCCATCCGAGCAGCTAGAGGTTTCGCTCTTTACTTTCAGCTGATTAATATTGTCGAGCAACACTACGAACAACGAGCCCAACAAATCTCCCTGCGAATTACACCAGCACCGGAACGCGCCGATCCAGCACTGCGAGCATTTGCCAAACTAGATGAAGAATCTCAAGGTGGAGAACCGGGTGCAGACTTACTAGAAAAACACTGGCAAGAAACTAACCTACAAAAGCGAGAAAAATGCACTTTTCAATGGTTATTCGTCAAATTGCGACAATTGAATATGCCGCCCCAAGCAATTCAAAGATTGCTCGATAATCTGGATATCCGCTTAGTATTTACCGCGCACCCCACCGAAATTGTTCGCCACACCATTCGAGATAAACAGCGAAGAATTGCCAGTATATTGCAACAATTAGACGAAGTAGAAGAAAGTTCTCGTGCTTGCTATCTTAGTTTAGGAAATAACACTTCACAAGCAGCTAACATCGCCGAAGCAGCCGACGAATCGTGGGAAGGTTCCGCACTCAAAGAAGAATTAACCGAAGAAATTCGCTTGTGGTGGCGAACTGACGAACTCCATCAATTCAAACCTTCCGTATTAGACGAAGTAGACTATACCCTACACTACTTCCAAGAAGTTTTGTTTGATGCAATTCCTCAACTTTATCATCGTTTAGAGCGGAGTTTAAATAAAACTTTTAGTAATTTGCGTCCGCCCAGCAACAATTTTTGTAAGTTTGGTTCTTGGGTAGGCTCGGATCGAGACGGTAACCCATCGGTGACGCCTGCAATTACTTGGCAAACAGCCTGTTATCAGCGCCATTTAGTATTAGAAAAGTACGTCAAATCAGTAGAAAAACTGATCAACCGCTTAAGTTTATCTTTGCACTGGAGCGATGTACTGCCAGAACTGCTAGAATCTCTGGAACAAAATAGATTGCAAATGCCAGAGGTGTACGAACAGCTATCCATTCGCTACCGCCAAGAACCTTATCGTCTAAAGCTAGCATACGTGAAGAAGCGATTGGAAAACACGCGCGATCGCAATTGGCGGCTTTACAATAGCGAAGACGTACACCGGGAAAAACTCAAACAAAGTCACCCAGGCACTTACTATCAGTCATCATCCGAATTTTTAGCACAATTGCGATTAATTCAACGCAATTTAAAAGAAACCGGGTTAACTTGCGGCGACTTAGATAACTTGATTTGTCAAGTAGAAATCTACGGCTTTAATCTCGCCCATTTAGATATTCGACAAGAAAGCTCTCGCCACTCTGACACCATCAATGAAATAGCCGAATATTTGCAAATTCTCCCCCGTCCCTACCACGAATTATCAGAACGAGAAAGAATCGAATGGCTGGTATCGGAACTGCAAACCAGACGACCTTTAATCGCTCCCGAACTACCTTTTAGCCCTCAAACTTGCGAAACAATCGAAACATTTCGCACAGTTCGACTGCTTCAGCAAGAATTTGGCTTGGAAGTTTGTCAAACTTACATTATCAGCATGAGCCATGAAGTAAGCCACTTGCTAGAAGTTTTACTCTTAGCAAAAGAAGCTGGTCTTTACGACCCTTCCACCGGAGAAGGTACTTTGCAAGTAGTTCCTTTATTTGAAACCGTGGAAGATTTAAAAAAAGCACCTTTTATCATGCAAACTTTGTTTGAATTGCCATGCTATCGGACAATGCTGGCTGGTGGCAAATTGTCAATGGCAAAACAAGCTTCTGGAGGAATGGCAGAACCAAATAACAAACAACCTGCTAACCTGCAAGAAGTCATGTTGGGTTATTCCGATAGTAACAAAGATTCCGGTTTCTTAAGTAGTAATTGGGAAATTCATAAGGCACAAAAAGCACTCCAAACAATAGCCGATAAATATGGAGTAGCCCTTCGCATTTTCCACGGACGGGGCGGTTCGGTGGGTCGTGGTGGTGGCCCTTCCTATGAAGCTATTTTGGCTCAACCCGGTCGCAGCATCAACGGGCGAATCAAAATTACCGAACAGGGAGAAGTTTTAGCTTCTAAATATTCTTGGCCGGAATTAGCTTTATATAATTTGGAAACCGTCGCTACTGCGGTAATTCAATCTAGTTTATTGCGAACGGGGTTTGATGATATCCAACCCTGGAATGAAATAATGGAAGAATTAGCTGCTAAATCTCGCACCCATTATCGCGCTTTAATTTACGAAGAACCTGATTTTATCGATTTCTTCCATAGCGTGACACCAATTGATGAAATCAGCCAATTGCAAATTAGTTCTCGTCCAGCCCGTCGTCGCAGCGGTAAAAAAGATTTAAGTACGTTGCGTGCGATTCCTTGGGTATTTAGTTGGACGCAAAGCCGCTTTTTACTCCCAGCTTGGTATGGTGTTGGTACGGCACTTCAAGAATTTTTAAATGAAGACCCCCAACAAAACTTGAAGCTGTTACGTTATTTCTATTACAAATGGCCTTTCTTCAAAATGGTGATTTCCAAAGTGGAAATGACCTTATCCAAGTCCGATTTACAAATTGCCCGTCATTACGTGCGGGAATTATCTACGCCGGAAGATTTGCCGCGCTTTGAAAGGGTATTTGAACGCATTGCCCAAGAATATTATCTGACTCGCGATTTAGTTTTAACTATTACCGATCACAAGCGTTTGTTGGATGGTGACCCAGATTTGCAACGTTCCGTGCAGTTACGTAACGGTAACATCGTACCGTTGGGATTTTTGCAAGTTTCGTTGTTGAAACGCCTGCGCCAAAGCAAGACGCAAGCTGCATCGGGAGTAATTGACTCTCGTCACAGTCGAGGCGAACTGTTGCGGGGGGCATTATTAACTATCAACGGTATTGCTGCTGGAATGCGGAATACTGGTTGATCGATCGGTTTTTTTTGCGATCGGTCATTTATGATTGCTAATTAAGCTTAAAGATAAATGACCGATCGCTAATTGCTACAAACTTATCTAAAAATGGCAAGAAAAAAACGTACTTTAATTTGTACTTTTTTGGCTTTAGGATTAGGCTTGTTCGGTGGATATTTAGGAGGACAAATTAGTTTAAAAGCTCAAAAAGAGCAGTGTCAAACATGGATAAAACTTCGTCAATTAGAAAGTGTTTGTCATTTGTTTGCTACCCCAATTGCCGTAGATAAAGCAATCGCTGGTTGGTGGACGGGTACTATTTTGGGTGCTTTTGCTGGCGGTTTGATAACGCGGGAAAGTCAAGAAGATTTAACCGCAGATTAACTAACGCGCATATTTAACAAAAAGAACTCAGGAGTCAGGAACCAGAATTCAGAATTTTTATCTGTGTGACTGGCGGACTCATCTTGGGGTTTAAACCCCCATCCCATTGATTCTGACTCCTGAATTCTGAGTTCTCCTTTAATTTTGATTATTTTGTTGAAATTGCGATCGCAATTCTTCCAATTCTCTCTCAATCTCGCTTTTTGCTTTACTGGAATTAGGCGTTTGGGGTTTTTGAGATGATGAATGTAGATTTTGATAAGATGGGTTGGGATTAATAAATTCCGATTTTAATTCCGCTAATTCATCATCAATTCTACTTTTAACTTGATTAATTGGCGCAATTGGTGTAGGTAATTTAACGGGGGCAGAATTGACAGGCGCTGGTGGTTTGGCTGTGGCGGCTGGAGGCGCTTGAACTTTCAAATCTTTGATAACTTCTGCTGCTGATTGATAACGATCGTTAATCGCAGTTTCCAACATTTTATCTATAATCTGACTCATCTGATTACTAACTGGATTTTTGAGAAACTGCCGCCACACCCAAGCATCTTGATTCGTATCGTATAAATCAAAAGGTGACATTCCAGTTAATAGATAAATGCAAGTAACTCCTAAACTGTAAATATCGCTGGCAAATACTGCCCTTCCTTTAGTTTGTTCTGGTGCTACGTATTCCGGACTGCCTATACTGGTACCGGTTTTCTGCAAAGCAGTACCGCTAGTAGTTTTCGACGCCCCAAAATCAACCAAGAAGAGTTTGCGATCGCTTTTTCTCCTGATGATATTGTCCGGCTTGATATCTCGGTGAATTACCTGATAGCTGTGTACAAATTGCAGGATGGGTAATAAATCGTTCAATAATTGTTTAATTTGAGTTTCGTTGAAAGCGCCATTTTGGGCGATTTCTTGAGATAAAGTTTGCCCGTCGATAAATTCTTGAACGAGATACTGCCGATTATCTAAGATGAAATACGCCAGTAAATCGGGAATTTGAGGATGTTGTCCCAATCGGTCTAATTGAATAGCTTCTTGATTAAATAACTCAGATGCTTTTTGAAGGTTACTCGCACCTTGCACTAAAGGAAAAAACTGTTTAATTACGCAAGGTGGTTTTGATGGCTTGTCTTCATCTACCGCTAGGAAGGTTATACCAAAACCGCCTTGTCCGATTGGTTTAATTGCACGATATCTATCTTTTAATAATAACTTCGTACCGCAAGTGACGCAGAAAACCGCCACATCTGGGTTTTGCGGATTTGGACAATAAGGGTTAAGGCAATAACTCATATCGATTTTAGGGTTTAGATTTTAGATTTTAGCTTTTAGATTGAAAAGAGTTTGGATTACTAAAAGTCTAGCTTGATTTTTTGGAGAGTACACCAGAAACCCGGTTTCTTGAAGAAACCGGGTTTTTTGGGCTGCATCGGTATAGCTACTGAAGCTTAAATCCTTTTGCTGCTAATTGTTGGCGGAGGCTTTCAATAATTACGCGATCTAGAGTATTTTCGCTACTATTGGCATTATCTCGGCGTTGGCTAGCAATATATTCATTTCGTTTTTGATATAAGTCACGAATAGCAGCTTGAATTCTTTGTCTTTCCGCTTTTTTACCCGCTACGTAATCGCGCTTTTGAGTTAACGTCATCCCCCGCATAATTGGCGGTAAAGCATCATCGGATAATTGCTCTAGGGTAACGATTCCTCGATCGAGCGCATCAATTAAATCCCAAGAGGCATTATTATAATATCCAGAAGCTTTCGAGATACCGCGCGTTGTTAAATTTTGGCCGGAGTTTGTATCTTCAGTAGCTTGCCGTCTTTGTCCGACTTCTCCTCGCTCGCCATAAGGAATATAAGTTTGATTGAGTTGAGTATTCAAAGCCGCAATTTGGTCATCGTAAGGCGACTTAACTAATTCAATCTTTTTGTCTTGGTTAATATTAAAGTGGCTACCATTGGCTAGACGAGCGCCAGAAGCCCAAAGTTGTCGCTCTTCACTTTCTGCCGAACCACAATAGATAGTATTAACTAAGACATTTTCTCCAGCAGCAAGAGCAACCGCTTCGCGCCAAGAAATCGTACCTTGATCGAATGGTTCGTTACCTGCAATAAAAATCACCCGAAAATCGGAGTTATCTTTACTCCAATTTAATTCTTTGATAGCCGAATTGATTACCCAGCCAGCATATTCTTGACCGCCATTAGTTTTGATACTAAATAGTTGTTCAGAAACCAAATCTAATTCAGGAGTAAATCCAGTTAAAAGCCTAACAAATCCTTCTTGAGAAGGTAAACTATCATTACCATAATGGTAGAGAGCCACTTCTAAATCTGGTACTTCTCCATCTTTGGTTACTTTTGTTAAAGAATTAACAATTTGCCAAATTTGAGTACGGGTTTGGTCGATCAGCCCATCCATGCTATTGCTTGAATCTAGGAGAATAGCGATCTGAATTTTAGCCTTTGCAAAAGCTGCATTGGGAAAACATAACAAGCTCAAAGTAAGGGCTGTAGACAAAAAAAAGCGAGAGAGTTTCTGCATGGAGTTTTCTTATTTCCTCTATAAAAAATATTTTGCATGAATCTAAGTTAAATTTAGCTTATGAATATTTTAAACGGTCTAAATGTAACAATAAGTAAATAGTAATTTTGCATGAATTTTACCAGGTGGGAGGTATTCAACGCTTTTAATATAGCCATCCTATTTGAGTAATCAACCCTACCCCTCCCCTTGGTAAGGGGAGGGTTGGGAGGGGTCTAGTTGTTCGCAATTCATTTAGGATTGCTATATTAGAAAAATTAATGTAAATCGGATAAATTTACCTGTCAACAGTATTTAAAGAAATCATAGCGCTCGGCTATGCAATCGCGTTTTTCGGCCATAAAAAACGGGAATGTACTATCGTCGCTATGATTGTGAAAACTAGACTCTAACGATCGTAAAGAAACAGCGATCGCTATTTTGTTTATCTTTAAATTTCCATCAACTTACTAATCGATTTTTTGATTTCTTCTGATTGCCTTTTCTCTTAGTTTAAGCAATATTTCAGCATGAACTTCGCGCGTAATCGGATAGAAATAAGCTAATATCAAACCGCAGATTAAAGCCAGAGTTGGCAAGGGGCCGATCGCTAAACGGATCGCTAACAAAACTGAATCTGGTTGAATGGGAGGGACATTATTTAGGTTAAAAACACAACTTCCAGAAAAAGAAAAACAGTCAAAAACTAAATTTTTCTGAATGAGAGTGTTGGGGTTAATATAGCCAGTCCAATTCAAACTTTGCAGCACGAAAGATACGGCAATTCCCAAACAAAGTTTTTGGAGAAACACCACAAAACTATAAAAAATTCCTTCCCGGCGCTGTCCAGTTTTCAATTCATCTAATTCAATTACATCTGGCAACATCGACCAAGGAACGAGATAAGCTGTAGAAACTCCGAAACCAGCCATCACAGCTAAAACAAACATTAAAGGTACTTGACTTGGTTGAAGGAAAAACAAACCAGCTTGGGCGATAATCCACAAACTCATCCCCATAAAATAAACTGCTTTTTTACCTACCCGTTCGCTAATTGCACTCCAGATAAATAAGGTAACGAAAGCGGTTCCTTGTACTGCTAAGATTACCAAAGCAATTAACGAATCTGGTAAACGCATCCAGCTAACTACAAAATAAGGAATAATTGCAGCAGTTAGTTGAACTGCTAACCAGGAACAAAGATAGATCCCAATTACGAATAAAAACGGGCGATTGCTCAGCACAATTTTGATTTGTTGTAAGATTGGGATCGATACTGGTTGTTCGGTTTCCGGATGTTTGGCTGCTACTGCAAAAACTCGATCGCGCACTCCCCAAACACACCAATATAATGGCAAGACGGATGCGATCGCGCAAACAGCCCCAATAATTAAATATTGCTGAATGCGATCGTTGGGAATTAAGTTAGCAATAATACCAACAAAAATGACGGATACGATACTACCGCCGATTGAGAAAGCAAACCGAAAACTATTCAGATTAGTGCGTTCATCGTAGTCTTGAGTTAGTTCGGGAGTTAATGCCGTGTAAGGTAAATTAACAGCCGTATAAAATGAGTTAAACAGAATCGATATTATTACGTAATACCAGAACAAGCTCAACTGATTAACGCCCTCGTTGTCACTAAAACGAGGGACTACCCATTGTAAAAAGAAAGTAATACCGAAAGGAATCGCACCGTAAATCATCCAAGGTAATCGGCGACCCCATCGGGAGTTGGTTTTGTCGCTCATTACACCAACCATCGGATCGTTTACGGCATCCCAAATTTTACCGATCAACAGCACCGAACCTGCCAATCCCGGATTCAAACCAGCCACATCCGTCAGGAAATAAGCCGTGTAAAATACACCTATATTAGCCGTGATCGCAGCACCCATATCTCCAGCACCGTAAGCTAGCTTGGTACTGAAATTGAGCTTTTGGCTTTCAGGGGTATTAGCAAAATCATCAGAATGGGAAGAATTGGTCATCGCATTTGGCAAGAGGTAAGACTTGTGTAATTTTAGACTCAACTGCTCGCAACTTTTCAGGTTTTTTTGCCCGTTCGCTGCTTAAAATTTACAGGCAAAATTTGCACAAAGCAGTCTTATGATGCTGTATATCCAAGATTCACCCATTCTATGCCCGACCTTTACGTTTCCTGGTCAGATTACCATCGAAAGATCGAACTGTTGGCAGTCAAAATTTATCAGTCTAACTGGCAGTTTAATCAAATAGTCTGCCTTGCTAGAGGTGGACTGCGAGTAGGAGATATTTTATCTCGGATTTATCGACAACCCTTGGCTATTTTGGCAGCTTCCTCTTATGGCGGCGAAGATAACCGGGTACGGGGTGCTTTAACGATTTCCGGTCAATTAACGATGACCGCACCCCAGCTAGGCAGCCACGTTCTTTTATTGGATGATTTGGTAGATTCCGGTACTACTCTCCAACAATGCGCTTTTTGGCTAAAGGAGAATTACCGCGATCGCATTGCCGAAATCCGCACTGGAGTAATTTGGTACAAAGCCTGCTCGATCGTCGCTCCCGATTATCATGCGGAGTATTTACCCGATAATCCTTGGATTCACCAGCCTTTTGAACCTTACGAGCAGATCGATATCGCTGAATTGGCGGCATCTCATACGGTTGAATTAAACGCCAAATAGCCATAACCAAATGGGTAGAGTAAAAAATAATACTCCACAACCAATTGCGATCGCCGTAACCGCTAAATCGCGATCGAGATTATAAGTTTCCGCGATAATCAGCGTGGCAAAAGCTGGCGGCATCGCCATTTGTAATACGATCGTCAGCAGGGGAGAACCACTCATACCCAAACCACGCAGCACCAACCCCACCACCAGAGGAACCAGTAGCATTTTAATCCCTAAGCAAACAGAAGCCTGCCGCACGTCACGCCAAGAAGATAGCTGACTCAGCCGCATCCCGATCAACACGATCGACAAAGCTACCACCGTCCAGCCAACCTTTTGCAAGCTGACATCAACCGCATCCGGTAAAGGAACCAACCGAAAAATCAGTCCAAATCCCAAACTCCACAAAGCAGGAGTCTTTAACACCGTAGCGATCGCTTTACCTTTGCTATCGGCTCCCATACCAAATCGCGCTGCTAAAGCCACTCCTAAACCATCAGTGGCAAGCAAACTACCTAAAAAATCGTAAAAAAGTGCCCAACCAAAATATTCCTGCCCCACTAACGCGAGAATCACGGGATAACCCAGATAACCAGTGTTTCCCACCATTGAAGCTAACAAGAAGCTGCCTTGATTTCTCCGGTAGCGGTTTCTATCCTCACGCTCTCGATCGCTAACCCGGTCTCTACCAACGCCTTCCCGAAATTTAATCCAAGTCCACGCCAGTCCTACTCCCAATAAAGTAGCTACCCAAGCCGCCACCGGTGCGATCCAAATTGCTCCCGATAAATTGGTTCGGCGCAGAAATGCTACTACACCAACAGGTACACCAATCCAAAATAAAAACTGGCCCAAATAAATAGGAAAATTTTTCGGGAGTACCCGACCTAAAAACCATCCCAGGAAAGCTCCTCCTCCTAGCGGCAAGTATAGTTCCAAAAGCTTAATTTCCGGACTGGGCATGGTGAGTGAGGTTAAATTTGAAGGGGTGAGCAGATAAATGGCTGATATGGTGACCTATGAATATGAGTTAATCGTCTGAATTTTGAATTCCGACTTCCGACTTCACACTTCAGACTTCATCCTTATATAATTCTGATTTCTCTCACCGTTACAATTTGTTTAAGTGTTCGGTTGTCATGTTAGTGCAGGAGTGAATTGTGGATAACGCCGGGGCTGGAAAGCCTTTAAATATCGCGGCTGTCTCTGTCGAGGATATTCCTGAGGCGTTACGGGAAGAAACGCCTTCTTTAGTGCCTCAGCAGCCAAGCTTCCAGCGAAGTTGGCTGGTAATTGGATTGGTGGGATTAGCATTGACAACGCTAGTAGCTGGTGTGTGGTTTGCCACTACATCTCAAATTTTGCCCCAGCTAGTCAAAGCTGAAAATAGTTCTTCCTCCAAGCCTAGCGAATCTAGCTCAACGTCAGACTCCTCCGGTGACAATTCTTCTGGCAACCCGGATATTGTAGTGGGCAATTCCGGACACTACGCTTACAAAGAAGCCCCGATTGCTGAATTGGAACCGATCGTATTCGATGGTCGGATTAAACTACGTAAAAACGCTGCCAAAAAGTTTCAAGAGATGGTAGCCGCTGCCAGGTCACAAGGAATTATTTTGGTACCGATTTCCGGTTTTCGCTCTATTCAAGAACAGCAATACTTGTTTTTTGATATTAAAGCCCAAAGAGGACAAGATGCGGCAGAAAGAGCGCAAGTAAGTGCGCCTCCCGGTTATAGCGAACATCATACCGGCTATGCAGTTGATATTGGTGATGGTCGCGTACCAGCTACTAATTTGAGTCCCGCTTTTGAAAATACTGCCGCTTTCCGATGGCTGAAAGCAAATGCTCCTCGCTACAGCTTTGAGATGTCTTTTCCCAAAGACAATCCGCAAGGTGTCAGCTACGAACCTTGGCATTGGCGCTTTGTAGGCGATCGCGATAGTTTAGAAACTTTTTATAAAGCTAAACAAAAAGAAGGATAAAGGATGAAGTCCGAACGATCGAAATTTATTGATTTTTTACATCGTCGCCTCAAAAACTTCTCTGCTTCTCCCCATCCTCCCAATTTCAATTTATCTCCTCTTTTTCGCGGGTTTAGCCTTGGCATCTTTAGGTGCTTGTTTAGACCCACCTTTCAGATTAAAGTAAGCTTCTAACACCTTTAGGACTTTGGGGGCAGCAAACTTACCACCACCACCGCCAGAGTGTTCCCCAAAGACTACTACGATTATTTCCGGCTTGTCTGCTGGTGCGTAAGCACCAAACCAGCTGTGAGAAAGTTTACCGGGGGCTACTTCCGAAGTACCGCTTTTACCAGCAGCAGGAGGAATCGTTTTTACATTCAGTGCTTTACCAGTACCGGAAGTAATTACCGCCCTCAAACTATCTCGCAGAAGTTTAATGGTTTCTGGTTTCAAATTTAGACTTTCGCGCCACTTTTTCGAGTCTTCATCATCCTTAAGTAGGTGAGGTTTAACTCGATAGCCACCATTAGCGGGGACGGCAAACATAACAGCTACTTGGATGGGGGTACTTTGGAGGAAACCTTGACCAATGGACATATTAACGGTATCGCCGATCGTCCATTCATGTTTGAGCCGTTTTAGCTTCCACTCATTATCAGCTACTAAGCCAGCAGCTTCTTCTGATGCCAACTCAATGCCAGTTTTTTCGCCAAAACCATAGCGTCGAGTCCAGTCAATTAATGTTGGTCCGCCAATTCTCATTCCTACTTGATAAAAGAAAGTATCGCTACTCCATTTCATACCGCCTATAAATCCCAATGGGCCAAATCCTGCTCGGTTCCAATCTGCAAAGGTTACGCCTCCTACCCGAATCGATGGATAAGTCGGTAAAACTGTATGGATAGAATATTTGCCCGATTCGATCGCAGCAGTAGTAGTAACGATCTTGAAAGTACTAGCTGGCGGAAAAGCCTGAATTGCACGGTTAACAAATGGGTGCTTTGCTTTTTGCAATTTTTGCCATTCTTTCTGACTAATGCGGGGGGTAAATACGTTCGGATCGAAAGTGGGGCGACTCACCATTGCCAAAATCGAACCATTGTGGGGATTCATTGCTACCACAGCACCATTATGATTGCCAAGTGCTGCTTCTGCGGCCTTTTGCAAATCCAGATCGATGGTTAAATGGACGTTTTCACCCGGTTCTGAAGGCTTGTCCCCTAAAATACGCAAAACTCGATTTTTTCCATCTACCTCAACTTGTTGACCACCCCAAGTGCCTCTTAGTTGTTTTTCAAAGGCAGCCTCAACCCCCATTTTGCCGACCACATCTCCCAGTCGGTAGTCTTCCTCTCGCTGCTTTGCCTTAGCTAGGTCATTTTCATTCATTTCACCCGTATACCCCAGTACGTGTGCGGCTACTTGCTTATTGGGATACATCCGGGCTGGTTCTATATCTACTTCCACCCCTTCCAGGAGGTGTTGAGATTCTTCTAAAGCTGTAATCTTAGCAGTATCGATATCTCGATCGATTCTGATCAGGGTAGGGCTATTTTCTCCTGCCTGATCTAAGCGCTTTTGAATATCTTCTTCTGGAATTTCTAAAATTTTAGAAAGCAACTGGCGAGTGTTCGGCCATGACTCTTGTTTTTTAGCTAACGGCCAAAGGTAGACGGAGCGAGAAAGACGGCTGCTGGCAAGAGTTCGACCTTTGCGATCGAAAATATTGCCTCGTTCAGGTTGTTTGGGCATGATCCGAATCCTGTTATTATCTGCCAGATCTCGGTTCCGTTCTCCATTAACCAGTTGTAAGTAAGCAAGACGACTGCCGATTCCGCCCATCATTACCAGAGAGATCGCTAGCATGAGAATAACTGATTGATAGCTTTTCCCGACCGTGCGAGTCTTAGATTGACGGTTGAATGAGGAAGACCGAAGCAGGGTCATACGGCATCACTCCTAAGAATATGAGTTTCAATGTCCAGCAATAATTTAGATTAGTTTGACACTCTCACCGCCAAGAAGAAAGCTATAACGGGAGATTCTCGGGCTGAGTAGCCTTTCAAGGCTATCCTTAATTCGGCTTTACACGCTTGTGTCTAGACCGAATCTGGTTTTACCTAGTGTACTTAAGGTCTACGCTCCCAGCGTAAATTTCTGCGTGTCCCACAGTATTTAAATTTTTATTTTGTCGCAACGCCCGTATGAGTTACTTCTTATACCGATTCACTTCCTTAGGTGTCACTTATCTTTCCCTCTGCCCCTGCGAAAATAGTAACCGTGACAGTGTTTGAGCGAACTCGGATCGGTTTCCGGTAACGAAGGCTAAGTTGGCAAGTGGTGGAATATGTTAAATCTTAAAACTTATTTCTTCATCGCCTTGGTTGGTTAACGACCAATGGACTAATTTAGCACAAAATTTTTAACCGAAGATGAATTGCTTTATTCGATCGGCCATCAGTGACTAAAGTTAATCTAAAATCTAATATCTAAAATTAGGATGACTTGTCGATCGACTGGCTTAAGGAAGCCGCACAATGTCAAAATAAGTCAAGGTCAAATTTGCCAGCAGATCGAAATTCTTTCGCTCGCGTGGCAATTGGGGCATCGCCACAAGGATTAAGCTATTATGTCTCAAACTGCTGTTCAGAATCCAGACACCAGAGGCACCAATACACTGGATGTTGAACTCCGTAAGGTTTTCAAGGTTTTTAATGGAGAGACTGCTGTCCGAGGGATAGACCTGAATATCCATCGGGGCGAGTTTTTCAGTATTCTCGGGCCATCAGGTTGTGGTAAAACGACTACATTGCGTTTAATTGCTGGGTTTGATACGCCTTCGGCTGGTGAGGTGCTGATTCAAAACCAGTCGATGACCCACGTTCCTCCTTACCGTCGCCCGGTAAATACGGTGTTCCAAAGCTACGCTTTGTTCAATCACCTCAATGTTTGGGAAAATATCGCTTTTGGATTGCGAATTAAGCGATTGTCTAAGGGGGTAATTGCCGATCGCGTAAAAGAAGCTCTCAAACTAGTTAAAATGGAAAGTTTCGCTGGGCGATTTCCCGCTCAACTTTCAGGAGGACAACAACAAAGGGTAGCTTTAGCAAGAGCGCTGGTAAACCGTCCGGCAGTGGTTTTACTCGATGAACCTTTGGGTGCGTTGGATTTGAAGCTACGCAAGGAAATGCAGGTAGAGTTATCCAATCTTCACCAAGATTTGGGATTAACTTTCGTGATGGTAACTCACGATCAAGAAGAGGCGCTGAGCCTTTCCGATCGCATTTCGGTGATGCACGATGGCAAAATCGAACAAATCGGCACTCCCAGTCAAATCTACGAACGCCCCGAAACTGCTTTCGTGGCTGATTTTATCGGCGATACCAATCTGCTTAAGGGTACGGTTATCGCATCAGATTCTTCGCAAATGCAAGTACTGACTGAAAGTAACCTAAAGATTCTCGTCAAAAAGCACGAGGATACTAAAGTGTCCCATCTCCAACAGTCAGTAGTAGTTAGCGTGCGACCGGAGAAAATTCAACTTAACCTAGAGCCTGCTTGCGTAATCGGTAATAGTTTTGAAGGATATATCAAGAACGTAATGTATATGGGAACTCACGTTCACTGTTTGGTGGAATTAAAGTCAGGGGAGCGAATTACCGTCAAGCAGCCCAATAATTTTATCAATATTCCCGATCGTCATACCCCCATTTATGTTTACTGGTCAGATGAAGATTGTATGGCTTTAGTAGATGGTTAGTTAAAAAATGAAGATGTCATCAATAAAACGACAAATCGATTTTAGCTTTTTAGATGAATCCGGTAGCTTGAGATGAAAAAATTTTTTCATCTCCAATACTAAAATTTAGCTACTCCTGTTAATTGGACAATTTGAATAACTCAAATTGTCGATGTTTTAACATTAAACATAAACTCCGATCTCAATGAGAAACTGGAAGTAAAATTACATCATAAATAGAAAATTTGGTTAAGTCTAAAACAAAAACAACCCTGCTCACAACAGGAATAAGAGTTAGAGGAAAATATTGGCAGCATTAAAATGAATTAATTGCTAATCAAAAACAAATAACTAATGACCGATGACTAATGACCAATGATAAATAAAGGAAAACAAACAAATGGTTAGCAATTTTCATCTATTCAGCCCCTATTTAAATCGGCGTAAATTCTTAAAAACAGCCGCCGCTGCCGCATCGGGAATAGCCCTTTCTAGTTGCGGTTGGACTTTGGCACAAGTACGCCCCAACCCTACACCGACCGCTAGTTCCGATACCCTATATATTTACACCTTTTCGGGATATACCGACCAAGAATTATTTGATAAATTTGCAGAAGATACTGGCGTTAAAGTAGTTGCAGATGTCTATGATTCCAACGAAACAATGCTAGCCAAAATGCAGGCGGGAGGCGGTGCGGCTTACAGTATTATTTATCCTTCTGACTACATGGTTAGGCAGATGTTGGAACTCGACATTTTAATGGAATTAAATCACGATCGGATCAATAATTTATCAAATTTATTACCAAATTTTCAAAATCCTGGCTACGATCCCGGGAATCGTCATAGCGTTCCAGTCAGTTGGGGAACCACAGGCTTAATTTACAATAGTAAAAAATTAAAAAATCCCCCCGAAGATTGGGATTATCTTTGGCAAAATCAGCAGCAACTTTCCAAAAGGATTACTTTACTGAATGACGTGCGAGAAGTGATGGGTGCAGTATTGCGGATGTTGGGTTATTCGTATAATTCCACCGATCCGAAACAATTACAGCAAGCTTATCAAAAATTACAAGCTATTAAACCCAGTATTGCTTCTTTTACTACTGATGCGTGGAAAGAACAAATATTGGCAGGAGATTTGCTAATTTCGATGGGTTTTTCCGCAGACGCCGTGGAAGTATCGGAAGAAAACAAAGATTTACAATACGTGATTCCCAAAAGCGGCACTTCCCTGTGGACGGATACGATGGTAATTCCTAAAACAGCACCTAACCCAGATGCAGCTTATGCTTGGATCGATTTTATGTTGCAACCGACAGTAGCGGCTTCGGTTTGCGAACGATTGAACTTCGCTACTCCCAATCGACCTGCTATCAAGCAATTGTCTCCTGAAAAAAGAGAAAATCGCAGTTTGTATCCCTTGGATTCCATACTGGCCAAATGTGAAAGAATAGAACCACTGGACAAATTTGGTGAAGTTTACGATCGCTTTTGGACTCAGTTGACCAGTAGCTAACCTGTTTTAATCATAATTATGTCAATCGAAAATCGAAAATCGAAAACCTAAAATTGCACTGTGTCTACCAAAACTTCCTCATCTTCTATTACCCATCCTTCCGCCAAAGGAAACAGCGGGAAAAAATCTCCAGGCCAAAAACTTTGGGAACCGCTGATCTTACTGGGGCCGTCCGGTCTTTGGCTGTTTCTTTTACTGGTACTACCAGCCTTAATTATTTTTGAGTTAAGTTTAGTGCCGAATATCCGACCGGGAGATGTCGTCAATCCTTCGGGTTTTGACAACTATTGCAAAGCATTCGGTTTTGACGGATGCCAATTTGCTAATTTTAATCCCACATTTCTTTACGTAATGGGGAGGTCGCTGTTTTTTGCCTTCGGCACTACCGTAAGTTGTTTGGTATTGGGGTTTCCCGTTGCTTATTGGATTGCGTTGAGGACGCCTTATCGGTGGCGGAATCTACTGCTGCTGACTTTCGTATTGCCTCTGTGGACTTCTTCTTTGCTGCGTGCTTATGCTTGGATTACGATCTTGCGTTCTACGGGGGTACTCAATACCTTATTAACTTTTCCCAATCCGTTGATAACTAAATTGGGATTGCCGCCGATACCTCGTTTGGAATTGCTGAATGATTGGCCAGCGGTTTTAATTGGGATGAGTTACAGCTATTTGCCTTATATGGTGTTGATTTTGTACTCTTCTTTAGAAAAATTAGACCGCAGGCTGTTGGAGGCGTCGGCTGATTTGGGGGCAAATCCGGTGCAAACTTTCTGGAAAGTAACCGTACCCCAATCGATGCCGGGTATTGTGGCTGGTTGTTTGCTGGTGTTGATTATCGGTTTGGGTGATTTTATCGAACCCGAATTGTTGGGCGGTGCTTCCAGTATGACTTTATCTCGTTTAATTTATAACCAGTTTTTAGGGCCAACTCCTAATTGGGGGTTTGGTTCGGCTTTGAGTATGGTGTTAATTTTAGCTGTAAGTATTGCGATCGCATTTCTGATTAAATTCGGCGATCGAACACCACAAACTTAAACAACCGCGAGCGTTCCGTGAAAAAATATCCATTAATAGCTAAACCCCCTTTTCCTTGGCAGGCACTATTTTCCCTGTTGATGTTCTTTTTTATGTACCTGCCTATCCTGGTACTAGGTTTTTACAGCTTTAATAAATCACGATACAGCGCTACTTGGGAAGGCTTTACTCTGGCGTGGTACGAAAAACTGTTCACCGATGCCCGAATTATCTTGGCTTTACAAAATAGTTTAGTGGTTGGGGTTTGTGCTGTAGCGATTTCTGCTGTACTCGGTACGCTGATGGCTGTGGGTTTAGCCCGTTATCGCTTTCCAGGTAAAACTTTGTATCAGGGGGTGGCTTACCTGCCGATTATTATCCCAGATATTGCGATCGCCGTCGCTACCCTGGTATTTTTGGCCGTCGTCCAAGTTCGCCTCAGCTTGTGGACGATCGTGGCAGCCCATATCGTCTTCTGTCTTGCCTATATTAGCGTGGTTGTTTCTACCCGACTGACAGACTTAGACCCTCACTTAGAAGAAGCTGCCTTAGATTTAGGCGCTACCCCAGTCCAAGCTTTTACTAAAGTATTGCTACCTCAGCTAATGCCAGCAATTATTTCCGGTTGTCTTTTGGCTTTCGTACTCAGCTTAGACGATTTCTTGATTGCCAGCTTCACGGCTGGTAGCGGTGCTAATACTTTGCCGATGGAAATCTTCAGCCGCATCCGTACAGGGGTAAAACCGGATATCAACGCACTCAGCGTATTACTAATGTTAGTGTCGGGAGTGGTTGCATTTACGGCTGAATACATTCGCTACCAAAGTACGGAAAAACGTCGTAGGTGATCCGATGGCAAATTTGCGATCGAAATCTATATTGATAACATTTACTCCGGAGAAAGCGATTCTTCTTTGACCGTGTTACTAATTTCTTTCTCTGCACCCTGCTGTCCTACTGCCCACCAAAATAGTAAACGTGACCGAGTTTAAGTAAACAAGTATTCGTTTTTGTACTACAAACAGGCATATTACTCCCTTAGTTGGTTGACAAAAAACTACAGTGCCTTCTTTTAAATTTTTTCGTTCAACAATACTGTATTTTTCTATCAAGAGAAATACCGAAACGGAGTTTGGCATTCCGCGAATAGTTTATTAGTTAAAATTAAAACCAAAGATATTTGACAAAATTCAATAAATCATTAATTCCCGTGAAAGTTATTACTCTAGGAGGAGTAATAAAATTTTATGAATTTTTTGTGAAGATTAGGCAAAGAAATTGTAAAAAAACCAATCAGAACTTTAAATTTAAGGAAAAATTACCGTATATTTACTAGCATCTAAAACAGGGCAATCCAAGTACCACATAATTAAATTCAATACATCCCTTCCACCTAACCTAGATAGCAAAAAGCAATTTGTAGAAAACATCTATCTAATGACCAATTTTGCTTCTTTCGGCATTATTATGCTGAAGTTCATGACGAACATTGTTGTAGGGACATCACGTAATTCAAATATTGGCTCGCCCATATTCTTTTTTGATGCTGTATCCCAACATCATAATTGTCTCTAAAGCAAACTTATTTCCAGGGCTAGATGGTAACTTTCATCACCAAAAAAAGTCGCTCGATTATATACAGGTAATTGCCAATGACTACCATACTCTTAGCCTACTCAGCTACAACATACTTATTTTCTGGCTCTTGTTGCTATTTAGCTTTCCTCAAAGATAAGAATAAAAATTCTGAAGATTTTAGTTCCAGTAAATTAAGTCTCTTTTGGATTACTTTTTTGTGGCCTATTTGGATAATTAAAGGAGTGAAAGCGCAGGATCGGGATAGTCAATCCGAAATAAAAACTATACTCCCACAAATACCAGAATATTTGTCTCAAACCGCTGAGTTAACTTCTACAAGTTCTTC
>CAZJJR010000034.1:0-30989 GCA_964546365.1 uncultured bacterium
ATCGGAAGCTCTTTGCTTGACTTCTACTTCTTTATTTCTGGCAATTTGGCGTTCTAATCTAGCTACATTTAGCCGTAGTTCCATTTGGCCGATCACCTGACGACCCAATGCTCGTAGCGCTTCCAATTGTTCTGGGGTAAGATGGCGGGGGATGCGATCGATCACGCAAAGCGACCCCAACGGAAACCCATCCGGCGTCACTACAGGGGTACCGGCATAAAAGCGGATACTGGGGTCAGAAGTTACCAGGGGATTACCAGCAAAGCGATCGTCTTCTAAAGCATTGGGAACAACCAAAAGATCGTCTGGATTGAGAATTGTATGAGCGCAAAATGCAATATCTCTATGGGTTTCAGTCGCATCTAACCCAACCTTTGACTTAAACCACTGACGATGGGCGTCCACCAGGCTGACTAAAGCAATGGGAGTACCGCAAATGTAGGCTGCCAAGCGAGTCAGGTCATCAAAAGCTTCTTCTGCTGATGTATCGAGAATGTCATA
The DNA here is from genome assembly GCA_964546365.1 of uncultured bacterium. Taxonomy (GTDB): domain Bacteria; phylum Cyanobacteriota; class Cyanobacteriia; order Cyanobacteriales; family Aerosakkonemataceae; genus DATNQN01. The sequence goes on from CAZJJR010000034.1 coordinate 502, forward strand.
TCGATCGAGCGCGTTTAATCTATCTTCCTCATTATCGGGTAGAGGAGCGGTTTTCATTGAAGGTACAGAGGCGGAACGCTTACCCATCAGCGAAGGAACTATCCCCGTTTTAAAGCTTCTAACTACCTGTGCCGATACTTCGGTTACATCTTTTTGTAATATGTTATAAATAGTTTTTTTAAGATTTTTCACTTGGCATAACTCCTCAAAACGCTTTCGATATATTTTTTTTATTTATGTCTGTCGGATTCTTCCAGCACCCGCTTTGCACTTTATCATATCAATTATTTTTTATTGTAAAATTAAAAAGTGAAAAACTCGTGAAAAATCTTATTAATGGCGGTGCGGCTGCTCAACTAAATATTTAGAGGTGTGTGCGATCGAGAAACTAATACTTTGGCCAGTAAAGCGTGAAATGAAAAAGTCCGCACCAGCGGACTTGCGGTTTTGTTTATGAATGATGAGATTCTAACCAATCGGTTAAATCTGTTGGTTGGGAGAAATCTAATAGTGCTTCTCCCAAATCTTCTAATTGTGCGATCGATAATGCTTGAATTCTCGCTTGAATTTCGGGAGTAATGCGACCAATTCTGCGAGTAAGTATGCGTAGAAGCATCGCCACCTCTCCTCGTTGCAAGATATTTTGATAAGTTACAGACTCCAGCATAATTTCCTCTCTAAAACCCGCTAATTTACTCCTCTTCTAAATCTTCTTGACTGGCAAGCCTTGGAGCGTACTTAATTTGGTTTAGCCCATCTTTGAACTTTTCATAGTCATCAATGGGTTTTACCAGATCAGTTTCTAGCTTGAAGTCGCGGCGGAGATTTTGAATTACTGATTTGATTGCATCACTTTCAAGGCTGTCATCCAACATTGATTCTAGCTCTTCAAAAAGCACAGTTGCATCCTCACATTTTGCCGATACTGGGTGATCCTTAAGAAAGTTATGCTTTAGACGATCTATCTTCTCGATAATACGTTCGTCTGTACGCTTACGCTCGGCTTCGCGTTTCATTTTATTAAGGCGCCGAAAAAGCAGTTTGAAGTTATCCTCAAATGCTTTAATTGCATTGCTATAGCTTTTTTTTCGCTCGCTGTCTAGCTTAGACAAATTATTTATTGTCTCTATTACAACTCTTGCAAATCCAACTTTTTCAATGTGAATACCTTCCTCTGCAAGCTCGGTAAAGCAAGCTTTAATTGCATCGAAGACTGTTTTACCACCAGTCAAATTTTTCTTAATCATATCCTCTGTGATAGAAGCAATAGCCTCTTCACTCGCTCCGCACACTTCTTTGGCATAAGTCTGAGCAGCCACAGCACAAATTGGTAAAGGAATAAGGTCTTCTATCTCAGTCGGTGCAGCAACTCCTTTTGGAAGGTTTAGACCTGACTCACCTTTTAGATCGCCAATCTGAAAGATAAATTCCGGCTTTATTAACTGCTTTCTTTTTGCTCCACCCCTTTTGAGATTTGCCTTCGTGTCGTTCCCGCTTTGATCGCTATCGAGCAGGACGATCACCGCTGGCTGTTCAACATCCCGTCCACAAGCTAGATAGACCAAATAAGGTATGTGAGACGATCCCCCCGCAGGAACAATAGTCACATGATTCAAATCCAGTGTCTCTAAGTGGGATACATTGCAAGAGCGCAAGTGATTTGTTGCTCCCGCAATTAGTATCTGATCGGCAGGGCCTTCCACCATTAGGTTACAGTTCCCAATAAATGCTGTCTCTCCTACAAAAGCTCCAAAGGCCGATCTCAGAGGTTCGTAGTGATTTTTAGCAGCATCTTTAACAACCCTAGTTCCCTCATCCTCATTTCCCTTGTCCAAAACACGAATCCGTTCCGCATGGTTCTTATCGATTAGAAAAGGAGAGTGCGTGACATAGACTACCTGAACTGGGTGCTTTCCATCTTCAGAGTTGGAGAACGCCTCAAATATCTTCAGCAGATCTTGCTGGGCTTGACTGGACAGATAAGCATCTGGTTCATCCATTAAAAGGATTTCAGGCGTTTTTCCCAGTGGTTCATGGGAACGATAAATGTCTAACCCAAAAAAGGTAAAAAATAAAATGTCTGATTTAGAAAAAGGTCTATCTGCTTTTTACTCCCAAGATTACAGCACAGCACTTAGCTTATTAAAATCCTTGGTAGATGAAGGAAATGCGGAAGCGCAATGTACGATCGCAAATATGCACCATTTAGGATTAGGTGTAGAAAAGAATGTTTTAGAAGCAATTAAATGGTACGTAAAATCCTCTGAACGAGGTTATGCTGTTGCTTCCAACAACTTAGCAGGAATTTATCTTTCAGGCGATGAAGGTATAACAGCAGATCCAATAGAAGCAGATAAATGGTTTCAAAAATCTAGAGAACAAGGATTTTCACATAGTCCTGTTTCTAGTGACTACTTAAACTTAACAGGTGTTGGATAAATGCGTTTTTTCTTACTCCCCTTCTTTCTCCTTCGCCTGACTCCTCACCCACTCCCGAAACATCTTAATCAAACTCGTTTCTCCCATCGTTTTACTCAATTCCAAAAACCGCATAACTTCCGATGACGTTAACTGCGGGAAAGTGGGAGAAATTTCACACTCCTTATATTCCCCATCTTCTAACCGCAAAATTATCAAGCGATTATCATCATAACGCCATACTTCTGGTACGCCTAAAGCTGCATAAATATCTAATCGATTAATAGAACTACTGGTAATATCAATTTCAATTGCTAAATCTGGAGGTGGGTATCGATCGAGGTCTATTTGATTTATTTCTCTAACAATTCTCTCATTTTGAATATAAAAGCATTTATCTGGTTCCAGTCCACGCGCTAAATCTTGGCGATTGCAGGTTCTCGATCCCAGACTGCGAATTTCAACGTTAAGTTCTTCTGTTAGTGCTGTAACAAAACGACCAATCAGTTCAGAATAAGTTTCGTGGGGATATAATGGAGTCATAATTTCCAATTTTCCGCGATCGTAAGTCAGTCTTATTCCTGCTTGTTCCTCAAAATCTTTCAATAACGATTGATAAGTTTGCCAACTAATATTCTCTAGCAGGACTCGCTTAGCACTTTTGGTCAGCGTAGTAATCATCATAATTTTGATTCTAAGTCATAGAGAGTGAGAACTAAAGCCTGAATTGCTTCTACCACCTATCTTCCCCCTAAACAAATTCTCCCTTACCGATCGTAATCGACTTCCCACCCACATTTACCTCAATTCCTGTTGCACTTCTTTCCGCTTTTAATAACAGCAAAGAAGGTCTGCCAATTTCATATCCTTGTTCGACTTTGATATCAATTGATGTTTCACCAAAATAAGCATATTCAACTAAATAGCCAGCCAAACAACCATTGGCGCTGCCAGTAGCCGGGTCTTCCGGAACACCCATTGCATCGGCAAACATTCGCACGTTCAAGTTATTTTCGGTATGATAAGTTTCCGGACAAAATACCAAAATCGCTTTTGCTTTGGTATTGATAATTAACTCAAAATATTTTTCTTTATTTACCTTAATTCTTTTCACTGATGCGAGACTCTTTAACGGTACGATGATAAACGGTACTCCCGTAGAAACTTCTTCGATCGGAAATCTGTTATCAATTTCTGCTACATCTAAATTGAGGACTGGTGCAATCTTATCTGGGGAGAAACCTTGACCGAATGTAGGTGTTTTTTGGCGCATCCACAACCATTCAACTGAGTCTCCTGCATAATGTATGGTTACCGGAATTTGCCCTACTTTTAGATTTAAAATAACCGTTTCAACTTGCTTTTTAATGATTTCTTGTTGTAAGATAAACGCAGTTCCTAAAGTTGGATGTCCGGCAAAAGGTAACTCCTGTTCTGGTGTAAAAATCCGCACGTCGTAACCACCATTTTTCATCTCTGTTGATGGAATAAAAGTGGTTTCTGAATAATTCATTTCTTTGGCAATGCGCTGCATATCGGTATCGGATAACCTTGCAACTTCATCACCAGTAAAGACAGCTAATTGATTGCCAGTATATTTTCCAATAGCAAACACATCGACAATGTAAAAATTCAACATATTTTCTTGGTTTCCTTGGCGTCTTGGCGGTTCTATTCAACTATAATAATTTCAGCAAATCGTTTCATAATACTGAGAACATCATACAATTCATTACCCCGATCGCGCAAATTAAACGCATCAGATAAACCATATTTAGGTGAATTTTCTTTCACTAATTTAATAAACTGAAAATTACTACCATTTGTCAACATTCCCAAAACTGGTCGATCCAAATTCGGACTACCCAACATATAAGCTAATGCTTGCGGTAAGCCAGCTTCTAGGGATATGCCACTTCTTTTCGATTCAATTACCAGTACCCAAAATCGTTCTTTTACTACTAAAATATCAATTTTTCCCTTAATAATTGTCTCTTCGTCTTCAATGGCAATTTGCACTTGATTTTCTGTTATTAACCGGAACGGAGGTAAATAAAAGCCTGCCATATCTAGCAATGGAGAAACCACCACCATTTTCACAGCTTCTTCCAACATTGGATACTCTGCCAAGTTTAAATAGCTAGCTTTGACACGATCAAGTCGTTGTTTTTCTATTTCTGTTATTTCTGGCAAATTATCTAGCCATTCACGGAAAAATTGTTCATCCTCAACAATTTGCAAACCAAATTTCGTTCTTAGCTCATAGAGAGTTAGTTCTGTTGTTTGAATTGTCTGTACCATCTTCTTTTCCCTTTACCTATCATAAATTGACTTACTACCAACGTTTTGTTCAATCTAAAAACTGGCTATGGTGCGTTACGGCTACCGCCTAACGCACCCTACGAGTTAGCGCAAACAGCGAATGGCTTCTAATAAACCTCTGGCTTTATTGAGGGTTTCTTCATATTCTTTTTCTGGTACGGAATCAGCTACTAAACCGGCACCTGCTTGTACGGATACGGTGTGTTTTCCATCACCTCGATCGCGCACAACCATCGTGCGAATTGCGATCGCACTATTTAACTGTCCCTCAAAATCATAATAACCGTAAACTCCAGAATAAGGGCCACGGCGACAACCTTCTAACTCGTGGATAATTTCCATTGCGCGAATTTTCGGTGCACCACTAACAGTTCCCGCTGGAAAACAAGCTTTCAACAAATCCCAAGCAGTTTTATCAGATGCAACTTCTCCTATTACATTACTGACAATGTGCATAACGTGAGAATAACGTTCGATCGTCATTAATTCATCAACTCTCACCGTTCCGCTTTTGCAAACTCTCCCCAAGTCATTTCTTCCCAAATCTACCAACATGACGTGTTCGGCAATTTCTTTGGGATCTTGCAACAATTCTTCTGCTAAAGCGGTATCTTCTTGTGCGGTTTTTCCCCGGTGGCGAGTTCCCGCAATTGGTCGTACAGTAGCAACAGTTCCCCCAGATCGATCGCGTTCTGCTTTCACCATCACTTCCGGACTGGAACCAATGATTTGCCAACTACCGAAGTTAAAATAAGCCATATAAGGCGAAGGATTAATTAATCGCAAAGAACGATATAATCCAAACGGATCGCCAGTATATTCCGAAGAAAGTCGCTGAGAAAGCACTACTTGGAAAATATCGCCAGCTTTAATATATTGCTTGGCTTTCTGCACGTTATCGCAAAAATTTTCTCGCGATATATTGCTGCTGTATTCGATTTCCCCTTTACCCGTTCCTGGTGGATTCCATTTCAGCAGAGTACTTTGCTGAGAAAGGGGTGACTGCAATTTATCTACCAAGCGAGTTACGCGATCGCACGCCTGCTGATACGCTTCCTCTAAACTTAAATTAGGATATCTCAGATCCGCATATGCGATCGCCCAAATTTTCCGCTTTACCTGATCGAAAATCAACAAATTATCTACCTGCATCCATAACCCATCCGGCAAATCATCCGGCGCAGCTTGGTAAACTGGTACGCGAGGTTCCATCCATTTAATTAATTCATATCCCCAAAAACCAAACAATCCACCAATTCCTGGCGGTAACTCAGGTAGCTGAACTGGCTGAATGTGTTGGAGAGAATAAGTTAATGCTTTAAACGGATCGCCTTCAAACTCGATTAACGATCCATCCCGGTGAGTTTGGACAGTGCGATCGCCCCTTGCCTCCATTATCCACAGCGGATCGCATCCCAGCAAACTGTAGCGTCCGATTTTCTCCCCACCTTCCACAGATTCTAACAGGAAGCTGTAAGGCTGGCCTGCACAAACCTTATACCAAGCAGACACGGGTGTATCCAAATCGGCCACCCATTCTTGGTAAACTGGAACAAAATTACCTTGTTTAGCTAATTCGCAAAATTGGGAGAAATCGGGAAATATCATAAATTTACTAAAATCTTAGATGGGAGTGCGTGCTACCACCGTATAGTTTTTCACTCCCAGTATAAATGAGTCAATCAATTTTAGATTTTAGATTTTAGATTTTAGATTTTAGATTTATTTTATAGTAGGGTGCGTGATTGTAGTTTATGATAGGGTTTACCTATTTATTAAAAATTGCGTCACGCACCAAATAACCTACTATCTATTAGAAAATAGCCTGATACATTCTGGCAATCTTCTTCTGGCATTAGAATCTTGTGGTATTTGATTGAAATTCAATTTGTTGAACGTTGCTAAATTGATTGGATTTCCGCGTCTGATTTGGGTTGGACTACCCAAACCCAATTCTACGTATTCTCTACTAACATTATTAATCGTATTTCCGTTAACCGTGCCTCTAAAGCAATAACCTTCTCCTCTATATATATAACTGATTCCTACTACCCGATTACCTGTTTTCCGAAAAACTAAGTAATTAACATCTGCTTGTGCTGGCGAACGGGATTTTCCATAAAAATAGTCACCATTGGGTAATCTTTGAGCAGTTTGTCTAGACTGCTTGGTTAATTCTACAGGAAATTGCGACGAAACTGGTAATGAACTAGCAGCTAAAATGGCTAATCCGAACGCAAAACTAACTAGTGATTTTTGAATTAACATATTTATTTCTAAGTCGAACACTAAAAATTCATACAACTCTCCAAATAACTTTTCCAGGCTAGTTGATAATTTTTATGTTAACCAGATTCATCTTTAAAGCAATCTAAAATTAATTAACATTCTCTTATCTTGATGGCAAACCAATTCTACAGCCAGACTCATTAAATTTCCGGACAACTTGTTCGATTTCTTGTGTTGTAGCGGCAGATAATTTAGCAAACTCTCTGGGCGGTTGGAGAACGGTAGGAGATTGATAAGGAACTGCTACCGGAATGTCTGGTTGATTATTCATCACTACGCCTATTCCCAGGTACTCTCCTTCTTTTAAAATTACCTCGCGATCGCTAGTACGAACTACCCCATTCGATACATTTCCCAAACTGAAATCTGTTGCTTGTATCCCAATGTAAATCAAGCAAACACGACCTCTAGTATTGGAAGGATAAACTGCTAAACTTTCTTCATATCCTCCCCATTCTCCTAAAAAAGGGGCAATTGCCGGATCGATCCTCAACCAATCTCTCACAAACGATTCTCTATTTCGCCTTAATGCTACATTGGGATTATCCGTGACTTGACCAGTACTTTGGATTTCGCGGATTTGTTGGCGTAACTTTTCTCTTAATTTCTGTATCTCTGCTGAGGTTGGATATCTTTCCGATTGAGCAAAACTTGGTAAATAGCTAATGGTTAAAATTGATAAAATCACCAATAACGAAGCAAGTAGCTGCTGATTTTTTCCTATTTTTATTACCATATAATTTCATTGCCCAAACTCTTATTCCTACTCCCTTCTTCCCCTAATCTCTAGCCCCTAGCTATACTAAAACTCAAGCCTCGAAAGGATTAAACCCTCCGAAACTTGAGTTTTTCATAAATGCTGTACGTTGACAGCACTAAAATTTTGGCATTCCGCACAGAAAATCTCTGTGGGATTCTTAGGCTCATCTTTTTTGATGATGTCTAGGTTTTGCAACCTAATCCTTAAGCGTATACCAGCCCGAAGGCTAGCGGTTTCCGTCTGCCCGACGGTACTTTTAGGATTTTAGCAGTAACCCTACTAGACTTCGTAAGGTTTTTGACCGCTGAATTTGATCTTAGAGGGTTCGGGATTGCTACCGATATTGCGGTCTTTCTTACCTACATAGGGACGACCTTGGTTCACTTTTTCAGGGAACACGCCATCCGCAGGGTGGATGTATTCGATGTCACCGTTAGGGAAAACCCGGTAAATCTTGTAGTTATTGATTTTGAATTTAGCACGCAGTTGCTGACCGCCTAAAGCGATACATTGTTCTTTGCGAGCTAAATACAGCAGGTTATCACCTTGGCGCATTACAGCAGCACCGCCTGTTGGCATTTCAAACACCTGTTCCTTGGGGCTAGTCCAGGTGATTGCGTACTTTTCCTCAATTTGTGCTTTGCTGAGTAGACCGCCAGTGCTGCCACCGAACAGAGGTGGTTGTCCAGTCAGAGTTTCTGCCATAGATTCCTCTCTCAACTTTTTAGGGAATCCTATCACTGAGGCAGGGGTTGTCTTGCGAATTCGTCAAGAACTGTAACAGTTCTTCAGGTTTCGAGGGGCAGGGGGCAGGGGGCAGGGGGGCAGGGGAGATGGGGGGATGGGGAGATGGGGAGATGGGGAGATGGGGGGATAAATACAATTAATTTTTATCCTTCATACTTCATCCTTCATCCTTCTCCTAGCCCCTCTTACTGGCTTTTGCGCTTTCTACGATCGGAATTGTAAAGTGTAATTGGCTGCCTTGGTCTTTACCGGCAGATTCGGCCCAAATTTGGCCGCCCCAGCCGCTGACGATTTGGCGACAAATCGCTAATCCCAAGCCCGTACCACCTGCGGTTCTGCGTAAAGCACCTTCTTCTTGGTAAAAGCGATCGAACACCGTTTCCAAGCGATTTGGCTCGATTCCGCGCCCGTTATCGGCTACGGTTACCTTTACCATTCGATCGCCGTTTACTTTTGCTTCTACAGTTACCTGTCCTTCGGGATCGGTAAATTTGCAAGCATTATCCAACAGCTTTGATAGTACTTCTACCAACCAATCGCCATCTGCTCTGACTAGCGGTAGTTTCGCTGGTACTTGGGTGGCAATTTGGGGTAATTCTTCTTTGGAACGACGGGCGCGAGTGCTGCTAATAGCTAAATCCACGCATTCTTGGAATTCCAGCGCTTCTGGATGCCACTGCACGCGACCGCTTTCTAATTGGGAAAGGGTAAGAAAATCTTGGATCAGTTTTCGCATTCTCTCCCCATCAGCCAGGGCTGAGTTTAGCATTACCTGTCGCAGTTCGAGGGACATATCCGGTTCGCTAGCCAGACTTTCCAGACAAACTTGGATGGTGGAGAGGGGGGTTCGCAGTTCGTGTCCTGTAATGGCAATTAGATTGCTGCGAGTGCGTTCAAGGGCTTCTAATTGTTGGTTGAGGTCTTCTAGGTTAGCGTAGGCTTCGGCTTGAATTAAGGCTACTCCAATTTGGTTGGCGATCGCTTCTACTAGTTCTACATCTTCTTCTTGCCATTGTTGGGGCTTGGTACCGCAGTGGTGCAATTCCACCATTCCTAATAATTTGCTGCCTTTATCTAGCACTGGCACTAACAGCCAGGATGCTATTTTAGAGCGGCGTACTAACTCTTTTAACTGGGGGGCGTTGTTAATGGCGGTGTTTTTCTGGGTATCAGCTACGTAAACAGGTACTAGCCCTTGGGCTACCTCCTGAAACAAAGGATTCTGTTGTAATGGCCATTTTTCTCCTGCCAAGGAGCGAACGCCCGGACTTAAAAATTCATGTAGATTAGTTGTCTCGATGTCTGTTTCTTTACAGCGGTAAATCAAACACCGACAAACTTGCATTGCTTGTCCTAATTCTAGGGCTGCTTTGGCGAGAACTTCTTGGGGATTCAGGGATTGCCTGATGGCAGTGGTGATGGAATTTACCAATCGCTCTTTACTTTCTTGTTTGGCGATCGAGCGATATGCTTTGAGTAATTTATATTGTCCCGCTTGTAGATAAGTGACCAAACGCTGGGCAAAGGGGTCTGGGTCGAGATTTTGCAATCTCGATGATGCTTTGGCCAATAATTTGGTTTGCACCTGTTTGATTTTTTTGGCTAATTCAGGCCGATAAGCCAAAATTTTGTCTAGCAATAATTCAGCCGCTTTACAGCTGACCTGGCGATCGAATGTCCAAATGCCTTCAAAGCGACGAGATGGATCTATGTCAACGTGCATATGTTCGGGCGTGGGCAGTGCTGGCACTTGCCGTTCCCGACACACTATGCAACTGGCGTATTGCTGCCCGATCACGATTAGATGCCACTCATGGGAGAGGGTGTCTTGGTGGTCGAACGCGATCGTTTCGTAGGTGTCAGAACGGCTGCAAAAATCCGTTTCCGGTGCCGCCAATACGTACACCTGATTGCTTTTTTGGGCAATCCGCTTGTAACGGTGCGCTTCCTGACGGTAGAAGCGTTCTCTTTGAAAATTAGCAATTACTAGCGGCTGATCTGACCCGGCCAAAACTTGGTCTTCCATCGCGTGAGAAAGTGCCGTTAAGGAAGACTTGAAATACATTTGTGGCCGCAGTTGGGGCAGTTCTTCTAGCAGTTCTGCCAGCACCGAAGTCTGGATGCTCATGGATATATTTTTTCAATAGTCTCAAGCAAAGTCCACCAAAAAGAGCGATCGCTCCAGCCACAACCTTTACTCAACTTCTTCGTGCTTTCGTGCTAGAGATTTACCCCAGTACTTTGGCTTTTTGTTGAGTGAGTTTTGTTTAACTTCTAGTTTAACTGGCAACGATCCCGCCGATGAAAGGGAAAAGGGAGAGGAGACACGAGGAAAGGGAAGATTTGACGATATGGGTTGAGATTGTTATCTTATATGTAGTCGTAATGAGTACGTATTGCTTCCAGAGCATCTCAATCTATTTGGAGAAGCGATCGCGTTGAAAATTTGATTAAGTAAAATTAAGTATTTTTACTTTTATTGAAGCCCATATCGATACCCAAGAGAAAACAACATGGTGAAAATAGTTGGCATCGGCGGTAGCCTCAGAACAGACTCCTACAGTCAGCAAGCTTTAAATTTAGCGGCTTTGCGCGTAGAAGCACTCGGCGCGGAAGTAGAAATACTCGATCTGCGAGAAATGAACTTGCCGTTTTGCAATGGGGAAGATGAGTATCCCGATTATCCGGATGTGGAAAAGTTGCGAAACGCGGTACGTAGTGCTGATGGATTAATTTTGGCAACGCCGGAGTATCACGGTAGCGTTAGTGGCGTATTGAAAAACGCCCTCGACTTGATGAGTTTCGAGCATCTCAGCGATAAAGTAGTTGGTACGATCAGCGTTTTGGGCGGACAATCTAACAACAACGCCTTAAATGATTTGCGGGTAATTCTAAGATGGGTACACGCCTGGGTTATACCGGAACAGGTTGCGATCGGTCAAGCATGGAAAGCTTTTGGTGCTGATGGCAAACTGTTGGATGAAAAGCTTTCTCAACGCTTCGATAAATTTGCGGAAAGTTTAGTAGAAAGTACTCGCAAGTTACGAGGAACATAAAGTTTTTTGGAAAAAGGCAAGAGGAAAAAGGCTTACCATACAATAGGCATCTCCAACATATAATGTAGAGACGTTTCTTAAAACGTCTCTACAAAGATTCCAGGTAACGCTTTTGGTTAGGTTTATTTGATAAAAATCCATGTTTAAACTGCTCGATACTTTATTTGCGTTTATTCTGGTCACCCTCCTGTTGCTGTTGGGACGATATGTAAAACAAAAAATTCCCTTATTTCAAAAACTATACTTACCCGAATCGATTATTGCAGGCTTCATTGCTCTAATATTAGGGCCGGGGATACTTGGTGCGATCGCTCGCACAGTTGGTGGTGAAAATACCTTATTTGCCACAGGTATTTTTCCGCAAGCCACCCGTACAGTTTGGGCGCAGTCTCCCGGCGTATTTATTAACATCGTATTTGCCGCCCTGTTCATTGGCGAAAAGATTCCCCATCCCCGCGAAATTTGGCGTAAAGCTGCCCCACAAGTTGCTTTCGGTCAGAGTTTAGCCTGGGGTCAATACGTAGTTGGAATATTACTAACCCTACTGATCTTAGCTCCCGTATTTCAAGTCGATCCCATTGCCGCCACCCTAATTGAAATCGCTTTTGAAGGTGGACACGGTACGGCGGCTGGAATGGCAGATACGTTTAGGAAATTGGGTTTTGCACCCGGCCCAGATTTGGCTTTGAGTTTGGCTACGGTGGGGATCGTCTCCGGAATCTTGGCAGGGGTTATTCTGGCTAACTGGGGACGCCGCCAAGGTCACGTCCAGATGAAAAGTCAGCAAGCAACAGACCCCGCTTCGTATTCCGAATATGATGTTGAAGACCGAGATACGCGAATGGCGAGAATTCGCTTGATGGATAATTTACTGATCGATCCCCTATCGTTAAATTTTGGTTTTGTGGGGGCAGCTATTGCAATTGGTTGGTTGATTTTACAAGTACTTTTATTAATAGAATCGGCTACTTGGGGTACGGCAGGATTTGAGCTTATTCGCTATGTTCCTCTATTTCCAATGGCATTAATTGGGGGCTTAATCGTACAGTTGGTTATGGAAAAATGGGGAATTGCTCCTTTAATTATTCGCTCTTTGCAAGAACGAATTGCAGGTTTTGCTTTAGATATGGTAATTGTGACTGCTTTAGCTTCGATCGATTTAACAGTGTTAGGTGAAAATTTGGCAGTTTTTCTCATTTTATCAATAGCTGGAATTATTTGGAATGTTTGGGCGTTCCTTTATTTGGCACCGCGTTTATTGCCAACATTTTGGTTTGAACGCGGCATTGGTGATATGGGGCAATCGATGGGGGTGACTGCTACGGGTATTTTGTTAATTCGCATGGTCGATCCGGATAATCGAACTGGTGCGTTTGAAAGTTTTGCTTACAAGCAATTGTTGTTTGAACCGATTGTGGGAGGTGGATTATTTACTGCGGCTGCACCGCCTTTAATTCGGCAATTCGGCTTGATACCAATTCTAATTTTGACTGGTGCTTTATTGGCGTTCTGGATTAGTTTTGGTTTATTTAATTACCAACGAATTCTTAGGCAAAGCGATTTGTGAGTTAAGTAAAGTAATTGCAGGAAACCTCAAATCTTTGTAAAAGATATTTTGAGGAATTAAAAGATGATATTACCTTACATTTTAGCTTGGATTCCAATGGTAGCGATCGCAATTATCAACGCGACGATTCGAGAAACTACCTATTGAAAATCGCTTTTCTCAATAAAAATCGAATTTTTCAGGGATTCAACTAGCGATTGCTAATGGATCTAAACTGCCATCGCTGATGAGGTGTCCGTCTTCCATGTAGACAATGCGATCGGCTATATCCAAAATGCGGTTATCGTGGGTAACTAATAAGATAGTACAACCTTGTTCTTTCGCTAATTTCTGCATCAATTCTACTACATCTCGTCCGGATTTTTTATCGAGGGCGGCAGTCGGTTCATCTGCTAGGACAATTTTCGGTTGACTTACCAAAGCGCGGGCAATCGCTACTCTTTGTTTTTGTCCTCCAGATAAGTCATCTGGATAGTAATCGACGCGATTTCCCAATCCTACTGCTTCTAACATTTCTTTGGCGCGATCGATCATTTCAGCAGGGGAAATTTTGGGATGTACTTCTAATCCCATTCGCACGTTTTGTAGGGCAGTTAAACTTCCGTGCAAATTATGGGCTTGGAAAATATAACCGTTTTGGCGACGGATTTCGGTTAATTGTTTTTCATTGGCGCGGCAGAGTTCTTTTCCTAATACTTTCAAACTACCTTCTTGGGCAGAACGCAAACCGCCTACTAAGGTTAGTAGAGTGGTTTTGCCGGAACCGGATGGGCCAGTCATAATGATGATTTCGCCAGCGTTAATTTCTAAGTTGATGTCGAATAAGGCTTGTTTGCGAAGTTGTCCTTTTCCGAAGTAATGATTGAGATTTTGGATGGAAATTACGGCTGTCATGATATGTTTTTACCACAGATGAAGATTTAGATATTTTGTGGGATTTGATGGGTTATTTATAACCGCAGATGTAAGAGGATAAACGCAGATGTTGGCGAAGCCTTCCCGTAGGGTACGCAGATAAGATTTTTGTTCTGACTTCTGGCTTCTGATTCCTGAATTCTGACTCCTGAATTCTGAATTCTGACTCCTTCTCTTAAAACATATCTGCGGGGTCGGCAGATTGTAGTTTGCTGGTTGCGATCGTACCGGAGATCACGCACATAATAATGGTTAATGTTAGCACCATGATGGCGCGTGCTAATGTCATGTAAAGTGGTAAGTTAGTGGCGGTGCGCGTTACGTGATAAAGTCCGATCGGTACTACGAATCCTGGTAGAAAACCCAATACTGCTAAGATGATTGCTTCTTCAAAGATTACTCCCAACAAATAGGAATTGTGATAGCCCATTGCTTTGAAGGTCGCGTATTCTTTGATGTGGGCGTTTACATCGGTGGAAAGTACTTGATAAACGATAATGACACCGACGATAAAACCCATCGCTACTCCCAAACCGAAAATGAAACCAATTGGACTTCCACTTTTCCAATAGTCTTCTTCAAATTTGACGAATTCTTCAATGGTTAGTACTTTTACATCATCGGGAAGGTAAGCTTTTAATGCTGCGGCTACTTGGGTGGAATCTGCGCCTGGTTCGATGTCAATTAAGCCGAGATTCACGCTACCAGCTTGTCGTTTGGGAAAAAGTCTTAAGAAATTTTCATCGCTGGAAATGATCGAACCATCAGCACCAAAGGAAGCACCAAGTTTGAATAAACCACTAATAGTAATTGTTCTTTTGTCTATTTCCGTGGTTACTTCTTTTCCTGCTTCTAGTTGGGTAAAAACTTGTTGGTAATCTCCTCTGGCACCTCTGTCAAATAGAAAGTTATCTGGTAACCGAATTTTGTCTAGTTGGGCGTTAACTTCTGGTAACTTTAAAGCTGGCTGTTCGGTACTGATGCCAAGTACTTGGACGGTGGTTTTTTTGCGCGTCTGGGGATTTTTCCAACTGATGGTGTTGATATACATGGCTTGGGCAGATTCTACCCCAGGTACATCGGCAGCTTGGTAGAGTCGCCGCCGGGAAAAGGTTGATAAGCTTTGGGTGTTGCGGGCTTGCGGACTCATCAGCACGATGTCTCCCTCTAGGGCGCGGTTGAGGCGGGTGTTGCTGTCATACAAGGCGTTCTGAAAGCCTAGCTGCATGAACATCAAGACATCGGCAAAGGCGATCCCGGATAAGGCTACGAGGAGGCGGCTTTTGTGGCGGCTGAGTTGCAGCCATCCCAAGGGGGTGCGCCGCCGGATGGTATCGATAAATCCAATCATAATTCGATCGCAACTTTGACTTGCAAGTTGGTAAATTTGGCAGCTTTTTGGCTGGAGTCTTCGTCTAAACGGATGTGGACTTCTACTACTCTGGAGTCGATGTTCTCGCTGGGGTCGCTGTTGATGACGTTTTGGCGTTCGATTTGCCAGCCGATGCGATCGACTACTCCATGTATATCGCTTGGTAAAGAAGTGCTTTCGATCCGCACTTTCTGTCCTGGTTCGATTTTGCTGACATCGGTTTGATAAACTTCTGCCACTGCCATCATTTGGCTGACTTGTCCGATTTCTGCAATGCCATTATTGGAAACGGTTTCGCCGGGACGAGTATGGACTTTGAAAATTACGCCTTCTTGGGGCGCTTTCAGATAACTTTGGTCTAAATTCGCTTTCGCTTCTTTCTCACTTGCGATCGCTTGTCTGAGTTCGGCTTGTGCTGCGGCGACATCCACCGGGCGCACTTCGGCAATTTTGTTTAAAGTGGCTTGTGCGGAACTGGCTTGTTCGTTACCAGTGGCTTGAATTCGCGCCAAAACTGCTTTGGCTTCATTAATTTGCTTGCTTCCGGTGGCGGTAATTCTTTCTAGGTTAGCTTTGGCTTCGCTGATTTGCTTGCTTCCGGTGGCGTCAGTTCTAGCTAAAATTGCTTTGGCTTCCGTTAGTTGTTCGCTGAGAGTTTGTACGGAAAGCCGTTTGCTGTCAAAGTTGGATTGCGCGATCGCGCCTTCTTTGTACAATTGCTCGTAACGCCGAAATTCCGATTTGGCATTCTCCAACTCGGCTTCTAATCTTTTAATTGTGGCTTGTTGCGCCCGCTTATCTCCTTCCCACTGCGCTTCTAGTCGCGCCAACGTTGCCTGTTGCGCCTGCTTATCTCCTTCCCACTGCGCCTCTAGTCTGGCTAAGGTTTCCCGTTGCGCCCGTTCGTCACCGAGGGATTGAGCTTGTATTCTGGCGATTTCCGCTTTTTGCGCTTCTATTTCGCCTTCCTTCGCACCCGCTTGCACTTTCGCTAAGTTTGCTTTCGCGACTTGCACGGCTTCTTGGCTTTTCTCGTAAGCAGCTTGTAAGCGATCGCGATTATCTAAAATTGCAATCACCTGTCCTGCTTTGACAGGATCTCCTTCTTTAACTAATAGCTGTTCTACCCGACTTCCTTGACTCGATGACGGAGGAGAAAGCTTAATTACTTCTCCCGCAGGTTCGAGTCTACCCAGCGCCGTCACCGTTTTTACTTGCGGGACAACCACCTGAGGTACTTGGCTTTCCTGGGCAGAATCCGATAGCTGTGAGTTGAGGACTTGCGAGGCTGTCATTCCTGCGATGCCCAGGCTGGCGGCGATTCCAAGTATTACAACCTGGCGGGGAATCGGCTTGAGGAAGGGAAAATCTTTAACCGTTAAGTCGCGAACCATAAGCTTTCCTCTGGGTGAAGAATGGTAAACTAAACGATTTAGTTTACTTAATACTAAACTAGACTGTGTAGTGTGGAAATGTCAAGGGGGAGGAAGGGGCTAGGGGCTAGGGAAAGGGGGAAAGGGAAAGGGGGAAAAGGGAAGGGATGAGGTAAAAATTTTTTGCTGTATCTCCTCATCCTTCACCCCGCATTAGTGACGAGCGAAACATTTAATGTAGTTATGGGATAGGCTTTGACACTCCCACGCCGTAGAACGGCGTGGATTCTTTAGGAAGGTGAAAACACGAACCAGTACACTACTACTGCTCCCCGGGCGATGCCAATTGCCCCTACTCTCTCGCCTAGAAACTAGGTCTGAGTCTACTTGTTTTTCCGGCTTTTGTGTTAGCTGTGTTATCGGTTTGTTTCGCTATTTTCAAACTCTTTGCTTGTAGAGGCTAGAACTAGACCTTTAACTAGAGCGTCCTGCTACTGGGAGTCTCACCTATGTTTGAAAGTCATCGCGACTTGCTAATTAACTAATATATTCTACTGTAAAGCCGTCATAAAAGGACGGGGTTTCAAACCCATTTTTCTGATGAAAGCTGGAGCAAAAAATATAATGAAAAAAGCAGATAAAGATCGCGCAGGACGTTCACAATCAATAGATAAAGTCGAAGCCATATTACAAGGGGCGATGCAAGAATTTCTGGCGCATGGCTATGCTGCTACCACGATGGATAAGGTAACTGCGGCGGCTGGAGTATCGAAAACCACGGTTTACAGTTACTTTCAAGATAAGGAGAGTTTGTTCGCCGCCTTAGTTGAACGATTAGTGGACGAACATTGTCAAGCAACATTAAATCCCGAAGACGCGCAATCCTGGGAAGGAGAAACTAGTGAAGTTTTGCAACGTTTCGGGGTAAACTTTTTGGAAAATGTCAAAAGTAAAGAGCAATTGCGAGATTTAGTCCGATTAATTATAGGTGAGTCCGGACGTTTTCCCGTATTAGCACAAATTTTCGTGCGGAAAGTCGATAAAAAAGTTTTTCAGCTTTTAGTTAAATACTTTCAATCTAATCAAGAATTGCAACTTCCCGATCCCGAAGCAGCAGCAAGAGTATTTATGGGTTCTTTAGTGCATTTTGTAATAGTGCAAGATATGTTGCACGCTCAAGAGATCATGCCGATGGAAGGCGATCGCTTAATTAACATTTTAGTTTACTTATTAACTGGCAATGTAAGAGAGAAATTAGACGATCGATATTCCGGTACCAGACAAAAATCATCCCGCCGCAAGCGTTCCGCCTCCGGTAAATTTGAACCAGATTATCAAAGCGAACCAAAACGCTTGAGGTCGATTCGTCTAACTGATACTGCATGGGAAAAACTAGCAGAAATTGCCAAACAAAACGAACTAACTCGAAGCGAATTAATTGAAAATTTAGCTAGACAAGAGGAAATAGGATGAGGGAAGAGGCAGGGGGCAGGGGGAAAGGTACAAGTTAGTGACATAGAAAAGTAGATTGAAAAAGCCAGTATTCATCTGCGTGCATCTGTGTTTATCTATGGACATCTGTGGTAAAAAAAGCCCTTACCACAGATTTTCGGATCGCCGCCAATCTTCACCAACCAACCATAAACGTGAGTAAAGGAATATAGACAAACAACGAAACAAAAAAAACAACAACTCCAAACAATCGCGATATCAAATGATTTTTATTAAGAGTGCGATCGATCGCAAATAAAAATAAACCTCCTAACAACGGATAAACTAAAATTCCCACTACCAAAGCCAGATCGGAATTGGTATACATGGGAACACCCACATCAGAATAATTTTTGCCTTTAAAATAACCAGCCACAGCCAAACTCAAGAAAATTGCTAATATGACTGAAGCGATCGCAGAAAAGATTATAATAATAACCTTCATCAGAAACATATAGTAAGAATTCCTACTCATGAATTCCCAAGAAAATCGCTGGCAATTTTGGATCGATCGCGGTGGTACGTTTACTGATATTGTGGCGCGTCGTCCCGACGGACGGCTGGTAATTCATAAGCTGTTATCAGAAAACCCCGAACGCTACCCAGATGCGCCAGTACAGGGAATTCGCGACATTTTGGGAATTTCTGCTGATGCACCCATTCCCTCCGAGCAAATAGAAGTGGTTAAAATGGGTACTACGGTGGCGACGAATGCCTTGTTGGAAAGAAAAGGCGATCGCACTGTATTACTGATCACCAAAGGTTTTCGGGACGCCCTTCGCATCGGTTATCAAAATCGCCCGGATATCTTCGCCCGTCATATTGTACTACCAGAAATGCTGTACGAAAAAGCGATCGAAGTCGATGAACGCTACAGCGCCGATGGCAAAGAATTAATGCGAGTGCAAACCGGATATATTTCCACTTTACAAAAAGCTTATTATGAAGGAATTCGTAGCTGTGCGATCGTATTTATGCACGGTTATCGCTATCCAGAACACGAACAACAAGTAGCAGATATTGCCCAAAGAATTGGCTTTTCTCAAGTATCGGTTTCTCACGAAGTAAGTCCGTCGATGAAACTCGTCAGTCGCGGCGATACCACCGTAGTTGATGCTTATTTATCACCGATTTTGCGGCGATATGTCGATCGAGTAAGCAGTCAATTAGGTGATACCAAATTGATGTTTATGCAGTCAAATGGCGGACTGGCAGATGCTAAAACTTTTCAAGGTAAAGATAGCATTTTGTCTGGCCCTGCGGGGGGAATTGTCGGTGCAGTCCAAACCAGTTTAATGGCAGGTTTCGATAAAATTATTACGTTTGATATGGGTGGAACTTCCACCGATGTTGCCCATTATAGCGGCGAATACGAACGCACTTTGGAAACAGAAGTGGCGGGAGTGCGACTGCGGACGCCGATGATGGCCATTCATACAGTAGCGGCTGGTGGAGGTTCGATTATATACTTTGATGGTGCGAGATATCGCGTAGGCCCGGAATCGGCGGGAGCTAACCCCGGCCCTGCTTGTTATCGCAAGGGTGGCCCCCTAACGGTGACGGATTGCAACGTGATGGTGGGTAAGTTGCAACCGGAGTTTTTCCCCAAGGTGTTTGGCGAAAATGGCGATTTGCCTTTGGATGAACAAGTTGTACGGCAGAAGTTTAAGGAATTGGCAGGGGAAATCGGGGGTGATGTGAAGGCGGAAGAAGTGGCGGCTGGTTTTTTAGCGATCGCAGTTGATAAAATGGCCAACGCGATTAAAAAGATCTCCCTTCAGCGCGGATATGATGTTTCGGAATATACTTTGTGTTGCTTCGGTGGTGCGGGAGGACAACACGCTTGTCTGATTGCCGATGCTTTGGGAATGAAGCAGGTGTTCCTCCATCCCTACGCAGGGGTGTTATCCGCTTATGGGATGGGATTGGCGGACGTGCGCGTGATTCGGGAAAAGGCTGTTGAGACAAAGTTGAGTGAGGATTTGTTGCCGTCGTTAGAGGAAATGTTGTCGCAGTTGGTAAGGGAGGGAGAAGAGGAATTAAACCGCAAAGAAGCAGAGGAAGCAGAGGAAAGAAAGAAGAAGAAAGAGATTTTCCGCAAAGTGCATTTGCGATATGAGGGAACTGATTCGGCGCTGATTATTGATTTTAGTAATATGGCGGCGATGCGACGAGATTTTGAGAAGGCGCATCGTCAACGTTATGGTTTCATTGCATCAGAAAAGGCTTTAATTGTTGAAGCGGTTTCGGTTGAAGTGGTGGGTAAAAATGACGTGCCGGAAGAATCTATAATTGAGCGGAAAACAAATGAGTCTCCTTCGCCAGTAGCAGTGGTGCAAATGTATGCGGCGGGTGATTGGCGGGAAACTCCTGTTTATCAACGGGAAGATTTGCAACCGGGCGATCGCATTGCTGGGCCTGCAATTATTATAGAGCCAACTGGTACGAATGCGATCGAACCAAATTGGCAAGCAGAATTAACTAATCGAAATCACTTAATTTTATCCAAAGTTACTAATGAAGGAGGACTGAAGTCCTCACTACAAACGGAAGAACAGGTTCTTAGTAAGGACTTTAGTCCTTTGAATTTAAAATCGCCCGATCCGATATTGTTAGAAATTTTCAATAATTTGTTTCGCGCCATTGCCGAACAAATGGGTATCACTCTCCAAAATACTTCATCATCCGTAAATATCAAAGAACGCCTCGATTTTTCTTGTGCGATCTTTGATGGAAATGGACAATTAGTGGCTAACGCGCCTCATATTCCCGTCCATTTAGGTTCGATGAGTGAAAGCGTAAAAAGCTTAATTGATGCCCGTGGAAATAATATCAAATCCGGTGATGTTTATGTTTTGAATAATCCCTACAACGGCGGTACTCACTTACCCGATATCACCGTCATCACTCCGGTTTTTCCTGTTTCAACTTCTCAGTCTTCCTCATTTCCTCTTTTTTACGTTGCTTCGCGAGGACATCACGCTGATATCGGCGGAATCACCCCTGGTTCGATGCCTCCCGGGAGTAAAACTGTGGAAGAAGAAGGCATATTAATCGATAATTTTCAATTAGTAGAACAAGGTAATTTTCGAGAAAAAGAATTATTAGAACTTCTCACGTCAGGCAATTACCCGGCGAGAAATCCCGCCCAAAATATTGCCGATTTGCAAGCACAAATTGCTGCCAACGAACGAGGCGTGCAAGAACTTAGCAAAATGGTCGAACATTACGGTTTGGAAACCGTGCAAGCTTATATGCAGTTCGTGCAAGATAACGCTGAAGAGTCGGTGCGTCGTGCTATTGAAGTTTTGCAAGATGGCAGTTTTACCTGCCCTTTGGATAATGGTAGTCAGATTCAGGTGAAAATTGCGATCGACAAAACCAACCGTAGCGCTAAAATTGATTTTACAGGTACTTCTCCTCAACTGGATAGTAATTTTAATGCGCCATCAGCAGTATGCAAAGCCGCCGTTTTATACGTTTTCCGCACGTTAGTAAATGATGATATTCCCCTCAATGCTGGTTGTCTGAAACCGCTGAAAATTATTATTCCAGAAGGATGTATGTTGAATCCTCGATATCCGGCTGCTGTAGTGGCGGGAAATGTAGAAACTTCCCAAGCAATTACTGATGCTTTGTACGGTGCTTTGGGAGTAATGGCAGCTTCTCAAGGAACGATGAATAATTTCACGTTTGGTAATGAAAAATATCAATATTACGAAACAATTTGCGGTGGTTCTGGTGCAGGTGCTGGTTTTGATGGCACCGATGCAGTTCACACCCACATGACCAATTCCAGGTTAACCGATCCGGAAGTTTTAGAATGGCGCTTTCCGGTACTTTTGGAAAGTTTTTCGATTCGTGAAAATAGTGGCGGAAATGGGCAATATCGGGGCGGAAATGGGGTAATTCGCCGCCTTCGTTTTCTGGAAAAGATGACAGCAGGAATTTTATCCGGGCGTCGCGTTGTCGCACCTTTTGGATTAAATGGTGGTGAGTCTGGGGCGGTTGGTAAAAATTACGTGCAACGCAAAGATGGCAGGGTGGAAGAGTTGGGGAGTACTGGTGTGGTGGAAATGAATATTGGGGATGTGTTTGCGATCGAAACTCCCGGTGGTGGGGGGTATAATACATTGTGATATGTGAATAGGGCTAAGTTAAGCCTTTAGGTAAAAATTTTGCTGCTAGACTTTATTCAATGCGATCGCAAGTTAGTGTGGTAAGGTAAAAAATGGAAGGTATTCAGCTATCTTTATTTCCTGAAGAATACGAAAATTCAGATAACTTTTTTACTCGTAAACGTCATTGGTCAGCAGCGAAACATCGCATACTGCTAAAGTATATACAAGCCCATTGCTATAATTTAGGCGGTGATGAACCATATCAATCGAGGTATATTAATTATGTCGATGGTTTTGCGGGAACAGGTAGATATGAAAAAGGAATTGGAATAGAGGATTTTGTAAACAATTCTAACTTTTGGGCTAAAAAATACAACCATGATTTTCAAAATACTGATGGTTCTCCATTATTAGCTCTTAAGTGCGCCAAACTTTTCAGACAAGAGGGGCGTGTAAATTTAAGATGTTTTTTTATAGAATATAACCGCAATTATAATAAGCAACTAAAAGAAAATTGCGATCTTGTAAGTCAAGATTTAATATATAAAATTTCTCAACCTCAAAAATTTGAGGTGGCTTTTCCTGAAGTGATGAGTGATTTACATAATTATCCAACTTTGTTTTTTCTTGACACATTTGCCGTAAAAGGATTTACTTTTGAACACATATGTTCTATTGGAAAATATGTAAGTCGGTATAAAGGAGAACTATTTTTACTATTTAATAATATTTCAGTAGCTCGTCATGCAGGTCATTACAAAGAAGTATATGATAACTCGAAAGAACAGAAAACATCTGAAACTTATATGAGTAACTTGACTAAACTTTTAGGTATTAATTCAGATAAAGAGTGGAAACCAATGTGGCTAAAACTCAAAAGTAAGCCTCAAGAATTTGAAAGGTGGGCGCTTGAATATTTTAAGGAAAGAATGAGAAAAGAAGCTGGATTTAAAGGTGTTACTAGCTTTGAAATTAAAGAAACTTATAGCGATAGTAGGCCAAAATATAGTATTGTAGTTGGCAGTAATCATCCTCAAAAAGCTTTCGGAGTATTTTTGAATGATTTTGTATGGGAAGAAGAACGATTACTTTTTTTTAAAGACAATAATCAAGGAATTACAAATTTCTTAGAAAAAGAATGGAACTCTGAAAATGAAAAAAGAATTCTAAAAATTAAGGTTAAAGCCATAGAAATTTTAAGTCAATTTAAATCTAATTGGATATCTTTTGAAGATGCTATCACCTATATAATTTTAGGAATAAGGGATCTTGGTTGTTTGAAGAGAACTCAATATTACAATGACATATTAAAACCGCTTTATGACGCAGGCAAGATAGAAATAAAAAATCCAGGTGTCAAAAAAGCTTTTACTTTAAAAAGCTTAATGAAGTTAAAATAAACCAATCCATAACATAATTGTAACCATATAAGTTTTTCATCTTTTGCTAGCTAACTTGTTAATAGTGGAATACCTGTTCCATCTATTTCTGTGCTTTTCCCATGCTTTCGGCATTTCATCCCAAATTTTATCATCTAAAAGCCTTCCACCAGCTTTAGGCGTTCTACCTCCCCATTGCTTAAAGAAAAATGCCACATCAGCTTCCAGGCATTGATCGCGAATACTTTGCGCCCATTTTAATTGCATCGGACGATGTTTTACACCAGACTCTCCCCCAACAATTACCCAATCAATACCTGTTAGGTCAAGCTGCAAAGAACCTAATAGTGGCTCACAGGAAAGGAAGCGTACATTTGCAGGTACTTGTCGCAAATAATCAACCCGATGAACGTAATTTTGATTTTCCACAGAAACGCCCATCCAAATATTTTTATGCCAGTCCAATTGAGGATAAATTTCTACTAATCGTTTATGACGTTTAGTGAGAATTTGATATACGTGCCAAGGAGTTTCACCAATTACATCAAACACTTTCTTAAGAAAATCAATAGGCACTTCTTCGTGAAATAGATCGCTCATTGAGTTGACAAAAATACGGCTGGGAGTACGCCAGCGCTTAGGCTCTTTTAAACGATCTGGGTGTAGTACTAAATCAAATCCTTTTGGGAAATTATTTGGGAAACGTTTTGTGAGTGCTTCCGCATAGCAATGAGTACAACCCGGACTGACTTTGTTACAGCCAGTAGTTGGGTTCCAAGTTCTATCAGTCCACTCTATACCAGTATTCGTGCTAGCCATATGCAGACTTTACCATTAAAACAGCAGATTTTCTTTAAGGCCACTATAGATTGGTAATACATATGTACTACCTAATTTATATTATCGCTTAAAATATACAAAATTACAAGCAATTTTTCAGGAATATTAAGTTGGTAGGGAAAAGCCAAAATCAAGTAGGTAAATGTGAAGAAATAAAATAATGATTGCTAGTAATTTTATTAAATTGAATTGGTTGTCTTGCTAATTGAATTAATAATACTGTATATATTATTGCCAATAATTTTAGTTGGATAAGCTTTTTTACAACAAGAGTAGATACGCATAGCTTTAAAATTAAGTTTTATCCTTAAATCCAAATTACCTTAATATAATTAAAACTGCGAACTTTCTCTAAAAGAATTGTTTCGCAGTTCCCTAAAAAGAACGATCGCACTAAAAATCGATCTACTCATTACCGACTAAATTTACTCGTGACGGCTGCCATCGGGCATCGTAGCGCCGGTTAGAATTGCTTCAGGCCAGTATGCTTCTTCTCGCTTGAGATACGCTCCTCTCAAGCTAGCTCCCGTCAAATCAGCCCCTCGCAATTCCGACACGTTAAAATTAGCGCCCCACAAATAAGCGCCCCGCAAACTGGCATTAGTCAGGTTGACATCGCTGAGATTTGCCATATTTAAATTAGCGCCAGTCAAATCCGCATCGCTCAAATTAGCTTCGCTTAAATCTGCTTTACTCAAATTAGCTTCGCACAAATCAGCCTTTGTAATCGTTGCACCAGTTAAATTAGCTGCATGGAGATTTGCTCTGGCTAATAGCGACACCCGCAATTGTGCAGAAGTAAAGTTAGTAGCGCACAAATTAGCACCGCTTAAGTTGGCTCCGCTCAGTTTAGCCTCGCTTAAATTTACTCCATCTAAATCTACGCTGTTCAAATCAACACCATTCATAAAAGCTTTACTGAGTTTTACCCCATTTAAAGAAGCTCCCCGCAATAAAGCACCGCTCAATCTGGCACCAGTTAAATTAGTCCAATTCAGATTAGCATTTACCAAGTTAGCAGAGCGCAAATTAATTCCCCGTAAATCTGCACCGCACAGGTTAACACCCTCTAAGTTAGCCAAACGCAAATTGACGCTCAGTAGTATGGCTCCAGCTAATCGCGTACCGACTAGCACCGACTTGACAAAATAAGCTCCTTGCAGGTTAGCTTTTGTTAAATCTGCCTCTGAAAGGTTTGCTTCATTAACTTTAGCAAAACTTAAATTCGTGCGATGTAAAAAAGCTCCGATGAAAGTCGCTCCTGTTAGGTGCGTGCGGCTCAGATTGGCTGCTGCTAGGTAGGCGTCGGAAAAGTTAGCGCCTTCTAAGTTGGCATTTTCTAGATTAGCTCCAATCAGGTTGACGCCCCGAAAATCTCTTTCTCCTGCCGCATAACGTTTTAGTAATTCATTGGCATCCATAAGTTAGCCCTCAGCACGGCTCATTTAAGCCTGTCTAATTCTAGATTGCCCTAATAAATCCGCAAAATTCATTAATTTTTCTTGCTATTTAATACAGTTGATTGTCACTGATGAAGTAATTCTATCTTGATGGAATGGCATAAATACTTATGGGGCTATCATTAATCGAACAGGACGCTTAGAGAATGGAAGAATTCTTACCACTCTCAACCTCGGCAAACCGCTCGGTAAACAAGAGCAGAAACCTCACATAGCAAGGCTTTGCTAGCAACATACATCCCAAAAAAACACCAGAAATAAATCTTGGCGTTACTTTGCAGGTAAATTCTCGCTACAATCAAACTTCAAAATGCGATCGTGTTGAATCAACACAAGCTCGCGCCAAAAGGTTGGATATGGAATTGCAAGATTTTCTGGCTTTAATTCACCCCGCTCTAGCAGTTACAGTAGTTTTTCCCTGCCTTGGCATGGTAGTCAATCTTGCATGGCATACGCGCCAGCGCCGATTATTGCCAAACGCAAATAAAAATAAAAGCATTTTGCCAAATCCCGGTTTAGCGCATCTCGAACTAGGACGTTGGCTGACAGGTTTAGTTGTCACCGTTACTTTAATCGGGCTAGCTTATCCAATTTTCGAGCATATTATCACTAAACAAGTGTGGAAGACCGCCCCTTTGAAATCTGCCTCGATCTCGCTGATATTTATGGACACCCTCGCCTGCTTACTATTGCTTTATCGTTCGGAAAAGAAACTATGGCGGGCGATTTTTGCAATTTTAACCGGGACTGGTTTGGTCGTTCTCGGTTGTCAGGATGGCGTGTTTCGGCGGACTAATGAATGGTATTGGTCTCACTATTACATCGGGATCGCCGCTACCTTACTGATGATTTTTTCTTTGTCGATCGCACCAGATATTTATCGAGACAAATCGAATCGCTGGCGCATTTTTCACGTTATTTTAAACGTTTTTGCGGTTTTACTATTTGTCGGACAAGGCTTCACAGGTACGCGGGATTTATTAGAAATTCCTTTAAGCTGGCAAGAAAAATATATTTATACCTGCGATTTTATTACCAAAATTTTCCCGACCTCAGCGATCCCACTGCCGTTCACATAGTTACGCTCAAACAGCAGATTAATCCCTCAAATGCAGTATTCCCTTTTCCAGTCAGATTTGTAGCAACACCAAGCTTAATTCATATTACTCGTGGAGAGAGCCATCTGGCATCGTAGCACCGCTTAAGATTGCCTGCTGACAATCGGCTCCTTCCATATATGCTCCGCGCAGACTAGCACCGCTCATATCGCAACCCCGCAAGTAGGTAGAATTCAGGTTAGCACCCCACAAATAAGCATTCCGGAGACTGGCATTAGTTAAGTCTGCTTCGCACAATCTAGCTACGTTCAAATTAGCTCCTGTTAAGTCTGCTTCGCTTAAATCAGCTAATGATAAATCTGCCTTACTGAGATCCGCTTCGCACAAGTCTGCTTTAAATAGTACGGCTTTATTCAGATTGGCTGCATGGAGATTCGATCGCGATAGAATAGAAACTCTTAATTGAGCATTACTCAAATTGCTAGCGGAAAGATTAGCGCCGCTCAAATTAGCTCCGCTCAGCTTGGCATCGCTTAAGTTTACCCCATCCAAATCAACGTTGTTGAAATCTACTCCATTTAACAAAGCACCGCTGAAAGTAACGCCATTTAGTAATGCTCCTCGAAGTAACGCACCACTCAATCTCGCCCCGCTCAAATTAGCCCAACTTAGATTAGCATTCATTAAGTTGGCAGAACGCAAATTAATTCCCCGTAAATCCGCTCCACAAAGGTTAACTCCTTGTAAATTAGCTAAATGTAAATTCACCGATGTGAGAATTGCTCCGCTCAACTTTGTCCCTACCAAGATTGATTTAGCGAAGTGAGCTCCTTGTAAGTTAGCTTTTGTCAAATCTGCTTCAGTTAATCTTGCTTCGTTCACTTTGGCATAGCTTAAATTTACTCGATGCAAAAAAGCACCAGTGAAATTAGTACCAGTCAGCCAAGCTCTACTCAGATTTGCGGTCGCCAAGAAAGCTTCTGAAAAATTTGCTCCTACTAAGTTTGCTCTTTCTAGATCGACTCCAATCAGGTTCGCTCCTCGAAAATCTCTTTCTCCCGCAGCATAGCGTTTGAGCAGTTCATCGGCATCCATTTTATTAGTCTCCTTTCAGGCTGTCTCAGCCAGTTTACTGATATCTATTAAATTGCCCAAAACCAACCTCGATTCGCTCGATCGCAACAATATATTAGATTTTACGAATTACGTAAAGTAAAGATTAATTTAGCCTATTGCCAAAATTTATTACATCTTATATTATATGAAACACTCTTGCTTACGAGTAATATAGTTTGTTTCCAAATCTGGCCAAATCTAAAATTAGATTACAGTTAAACCATGTTCTTTTGTTTGACAAAAAAAGATATATCTCCTTTAGTATATAAAAATAGCTAGATTATTTAGAAAATTAAGATGGCTAAAAATATAAAAATTAACATAACCACAAAAAATGAAACAAATCGATCGGTCAAAGTTGATATTTAAACTTTCCTTAGTACTTTGTCTTGCCAGTGCAGTGACAATCTGTGCAGACATTGTTTATTACATGAAACAAGAAAAAGAACGAACGGAAAACGCTAAAAGCAATGGCAAGCAAGAAGCTGTTCGCGCTAAAAACGAGATAGAAAAAAGACTTCGCCAACTCCAAGTTGCGGCTGACTCGATTGCAGGGGATCTGAATTCGGGCAAATTGAAAGAAGAACAATTATTAGGGAGGCTCGCCAGGGATTTAGAGAAAAACAGCGAATTTTCCGAAATGGGAGCCGCTTATATACCTTTTGCTTTTAATCCCAAGGAGCGATTGTACGCACCATTTTATAAAAGAGAAAATGGCCAAATCAAACTAGATCGGATCGAAAATTATTACGATTACGCTCAGCCGATCGCAAACAATCAATGGTATTTTAACGCTCTAGCAAAAGGCTCGTTTTGGATAGAACCTGCATTTGATAAATCTTCTAACACGGTAGTAGCAGAATATCATAAGGTTTTTACTCGTAATGACCCTCAAACTAAAGAAAAAAAGCCGACTGGATTGATTTATGCCAACTATTCGCTTGAACGGCTTAATGAATTGTTCGATTCGCTCGATTTAGGTAAATCCGGCTATGGAACCTTACTATCTAAACAAGGCAAATTACTGGTGCATCCCAATCGAGATTATATCAAGAATCAAAGGAGTATTTTCGATTTAGCCAATCAACTAAAAAGTCAACAACTGCGATATATAGGCGAGCAGGCGATTCAGGGTAAATCGTTTACAGTTGATTTTACTCAACCTAGTACGGGTCAACCTGCTTGGGTTTTTATCGAACCGATTCCTTTAACTGGATGGTCGCTGTTAGTAGTAATTGTTAAGGAAGATAGTGCTGTAGATCAACGATTTATAAGACAGCAATTAATCCGGATCGCATTAGAAACGATCGCATTTTTGTTGTTTCTTTCCATTCTCATTTTCCGTGCCTATCGAGGGAATTTCAAAAGCCTCTGGGTAGTTTCTGTGAGTTTTTCTCTTTATTGCATCGGTGGCATCGGATTTATTTGGTATCTGGTATGGTCGGAAAATAATTATAAAAATACTCCTAATTTATTGCTCAGCAACCCAGCGGTCGAAACGTTTTTAGAACAGCAAGTTAAATTAGCCGAACAATCAAATCAAAAGCAGCCTATAATATCTATACCAACTGGTGTTTTTATTGAAACGCTCAAATTTACTAGTTCTAGTGATGTATACATGACGGGATACATCTGGCAGAAATATTATAATGGCGTACATGACGGAGTAGAAAGAGGTGTTATATTACCAGAAGGTGCTGAGGACTTAGAAATTAATGAAGTAACCCGTAGAAAAATCAAAGATTATGAATTGGTTGGTTGGGAGTTTAAAGGAAATATCCGTCAAACTTTTGATTTTTCTAAATATCCATTCGACTATAATGATATTTGGCTGAGGATATGGCCGAAAGATTTTCTACATCGAGATAAAAAAGCTTTAATAGTTGCCAAGCCTGATTTTAATGGCTACGAGCTATTAATTCCCATAAGTAAACCAGGGTTATTAGACAAAATAGCTTCAGAAAATTGGCTGATTGAAAGTAGTTTTTTTCAATACCAATTTGCAAACTTTAATACAAATTTCGGTGATGTAGAAACGGGAGAATTGAAAAATTATCCAGAGCTATACTTTACAATTATTCTCAAAAGAGGTTTAGTTGGCATTTTAATCGCTCGAATTATACCCCTGAGTGTCGTAGCAATTTTGTTGTTTATTCTGCTCTTACTCAGTCGCGATAGTAGTATGGAAGTTTTGGGTGCTTGTG
>CAZJJR010000034.1:31025-31259 GCA_964546365.1 uncultured bacterium
AAATTGGTTTAAGAGGAGAAATTGCGGCCAGCGGAATAGTTTATTTGGAGTATATTTATTTCATATTATATCTGTTGATATTGCTGGTAGTAGTGAATGCCATCTTGTACAACGGCGAACAAAAGTTCTCTTCGATCGAGTATAAAAATAATTTATTACCAAAAATACTTTACTGGCCTGGTCTTTTAGGTGTTTTATTGATCTTAACAGCTGTCGCGTTTTATTAAGATAATT
>CAZJJR010000035.1:0-5703 GCA_964546365.1 uncultured bacterium
GCCCAAGCCAGAGCGCCCGTTTTGCAAGAAAGACTAAAAAGGCGTCAGGAACTCTTAAAAGCTGGAGCAATTGCTTCAGATCAGGTGCTAGAAGCAGACCAGCAGTATACGGATAGCTTACAGCGCATTTCTGAAGTTGAAACTCAGCTAAAACAACTAGATTTGGATGAAGCACAAGCCGAACAAACCTATCTAGATAACCTGAGCAAAATCAGCGAACTGCAAGTTCAACTCAAGCAATTAGACGTTCAACAAACTGAAGCCGAACAAAAATATTTAGAAAATGTTAACAGAATTTCGGAAATTCAAAGCCAGTTAAAAGAATTGAATACTAAGCAAAAAACTTCCGAGCAACAAAACTTGGAATCCGCTAATACGAGGAAAAATCAAATACTTGCTGTTGAGCAAGAAATTAAAAGATTAGATCGGCAAATCATCACTAACAGCACTATTAAAAGTCAATTGACCGGATGTATTTTAGAACTGACTGTTACTGATGGTCAAGTGGTGAATCCCGGTACTCGGATCGGTTCGATTCAAGTGCAAGAATTAAATCAGCCTTTATTAGCGCTTACCTATTTTCCCGTCAAAGATGGGAAACAAATTAAACCTGGGATGTCAATGCAAATTACTCCTAGCACCGTTAAACGAGAAAGATTTGGTGGCATTGTCGGTACAGTGGTTTCCGTTTCGCCGTTCCCGGTTACCAAACAGGGTGCTGCTAGTACGATCGGCAATCCAGAATTAGTAGAAAGTTTGATGTCTCAATCGAAAGACTCTCAAATTGAAGTATGGGCGCAGTTAAGAGAAAATCCTGCGAATTTTAGCGGTTATGAGTGGTCTTCTTCTAAAGGGCCATCAGATTTGTCCATATCTGCCGGCACTACTACGATCGTCCAAGTTACAGTCGAACAACGAGCGCCGATCGAATTTGTTTTACCATTTTTACGAGAATGGAGCGGGATTAATTAGCCGATCGGGGTGGGGAGAACTTATTTAATTTTCACTTTACTTTTAGCAATTTAAAATTAAAAAATATCAAATATGATCGAAAAAAATTTAAAATCTAAAATCCAAAATCGAAAATCTAAAATTGTCAAAACTCCTACATTGTTACAAATGGAAGCAGTAGAGTGTGGTGCTGCTGCGTTGGGAATTATACTCGCTTACTACGGGCGCATCGTACCTTTGGCAGAACTGCGACAAGAATGCGGTGTATCTCGCGATGGCAGTAATGCGTCCAATCTGCTAAAAGCAGCACGACGCTATGGAATGCAAGCCAAAGGATTTAAAAAAGGGTTAGAAGCTTTATTAGAAGTACCTGTTCCCTACATTGTATTTTGGAACTTCAACCATTTTTTGGTGGTAGAGGGATTCGATCGCGATCGCGTATATTTAAACGACCCAGCTACCGGGCGTCGCCGCATATCAACAGAAGAATTTTCCCAAGCTTATACTGGCATTGCCCTCGTCATCGAACCCGGGCCAGAATTTCAAAAAGGGGGGAAAAAACGCAATATAATTATCAGTTTAAATAATCGTCTCAAAAACTCTTACGGTGCAGTATTTTTCTGCATTTTTGCCGGATTGTTGCTGACTGTTCCTCGTCTAGCTGTACCGGCATTCAGCCAAGTTTTTACAGATGAAATTCTCGTGCAAGGTCGTGAGGACTGGTTACGCCCTTTATTATTGGGAATGGTTTTTACCGCAATTATTCAAAGTTTATTAGCTCGATTGCGATTAATTTATTTACGGCGGCTGACAATTAAGCTGTCAGCAATGATGACCGGGCAATTTATTTGGCACATTTTGCGTTTACCAGTCGGATTTTACGCTCAACGCTTTGCCGGAGAAATTGCCAATCGCACTGCCTTAAATGACAAAGTAATCGGAGTAATTAATAGTATATCTACAACAGTTATCGATACGATAATGTTGGTATTTTATGCAATATTAATGATGATGTATGACTGGGTGTTAACCGTAATGACAGTCAGTTTTGCGGCGATTAATATCGCTACTTTGCAAGCGATCCGGCAAATTAGAATAGATGCTAATTTTAAAATTAGTCAGCAAAGTAGTAAACTTTCTGGTGCAACTATTGACGGGCTTCAATCGATTGAAACTATCAAAGCTTCTGGGTTAGAACCAGATTTATTCGCTAAGTTTGCCGGATATCAAACTAAAGCTCTCAATGCCCAACAAGAATTAGCTTTGCAAAGTCAAATTTTAACTTTACTGCCAACTATTTTGACGGCGCTAGCCAGCACTACACTGATGGTAGTTGGCGGCTGGCGGGTAATTGACGGTACTTTAACAATTGGAATGTTAGTGGCTTATCAAAGTTTAGTTAATAGCTTTTTAGCTCCTGTAAATAATCTAGTGAATTTTGGTAGTACTTTGCAATTATTAGAAGCTGATTTAGAGCGCCTTGATGATATTTTAGAAAATCCCGTCGATCCGGAAGTAGAAGGTGAAAGGGGGAACAACAGCGAGATTTTAAATGAAAATTTCTCCCTATTATCCTATCCTTCCATTTCCCCTTCTCCCAAATTACAGGGTTATGTTGAATTGCGGAATGTTACTTTTGGTTATAGTCCTTTAGAATCGCCTCTAATTGATAACTTTAATTTAACTTTAAAACCGGGACAGCGCATCGCATTAGTGGGCAGTAGTGGTTCGGGAAAATCGAGCATTGCTAAGCTAATTGTCGGGTTGTACAAGCCTTGGCAAGGAGAGATTACTTTTGATGGAGTATCTCGCGATCGCATTCCTCGTTTGGTATTAGCAAATAGTTTGGCGATGGTGGAGCAAGATATCTTTTTATTTCAGGGAACCGTGCGAGAAAATCTGACTTTATGGAATCCTATCCTGACTCAAGAAAATTTAGTCAAAGCTTGTCAGGATGCTGCCATTCATGACTTAATTATGTCTTTACCTGGTGGCTACAATGCAGAAATTGCTGAAGCGGGAGTAAATTTTAGTGGAGGAGAACGCCAGCGTTTAGAAATTGCCAGAGCATTAGCGATCGATCCCTCTATTTTGATTTTGGATGAAGCTACCAGTTCGTTGGATGCGGAAACTGAGTTGATTATCGATCGCAATTTGCGACGACGAGGCTGCGCTTGTATCATCGTGGCGCATCGTCTCAGTACAATTCGAGATTGCGATGAAATTATCGTACTAGAAAGAGGCAAAGTAATACAGAGAGGAACTCACGAGACATTACGGCAGCAGGGAGGAATTTACGCGGCTTCTATTGGTAGCTAATATTCAGGATACTGAGTGTCAAATTTACCAAGCAAAGGCGAATTGATTTTTTAAAGTATTGCTTCGATCGGGAACTTTCAAAGAATAAATGATTCAAAACCAAGATATGAAAAGTTAAGCTAAAGAAATTACCACATCTACCTAAGTGGCAATTATCAAAATTTCCTATTGCTTTGGTTGAAGAATTACATTGTTTAAACCGAATTTAGCGAATGCCAGCCATAAAATAACCGGAAACCAACCGCTCCTTCTTGATGACGATCGCAAGATGTGGGCGATTCAATCTGGTACGCTAGCAATATTTGCTACCAGAGTGGAAGGAGGGGAACCGATAGGCGATCGCCGTTATTTATTTAGCGCTGGCGCGGGTGAAGCCTTGTTTGGTGCAGGATTATGGAATGAGAAAAAAGAAATTACACCCATTCCCGATTCCCAATTCTCGATTCCCCAGTATGGTATGCTGGCCGTAGCAATTGAAGAAACGGAACTGTTAGAAATTAATGTTTTTGATGTTGCAGCAAGGATAGTAGATGCCGATCGAGAAGTGATTTATTTATTAGAAAAATGGATAAATCATTTAAGTCAAATAATTGTAGCAACTGCCATTTTTGAAGCGCCAGCTAACTTACTAGCATCAAATTTAAACAAGGAAATTTTATTGCCAGAACAAACATTACAAGCACCTACCAAAGGAGTAACTTGGGTACGAATTTTAGACGGGCAAGCGGCTTGGATGGGCGAAAAAAAGTTTATTTTAGATGTCAGTTCTCCCCGGTTTCCTTTAGCTGCTTTAAGCTGGATAGAAGCAATTGAAACAGTAAAATTTACAGCAACAAATACTTTCGATGACTGTAAAGAATTGTTGGAGGGATTGCAATTATTTCACAGTTATTTTTATGGTTATTTACAGAAAAGCTATCAAGAAAAAATCCAGTCAGAATTTACAAAATTTCAGCAATTGCAGCAGCTAAACGCCCAGGTAACAGACAGCGCCTTGCAATCTTTAGCTTCTACTTTTAACCGAAAGCAGGCGGACTTCCAGGAGGGAACATCCCTGTTAATGGCGGCTGGTGCGGTAGCAAAAGCGCTGGGAATTACCATTCAGCCGCCCTTAAAATCTGAAAGTGAGGGAAGAAGAGATCCGGTAGAAGAGATTGCCTTAGCATCGGGGATTCGCACTAGGCGGGTGATTTTGGCGGGAAAATGGTGGGAAACCGAACACGGGCCTTTGTTAGGTTTTACTCAAGATAACCACCCGGTGGCTTTGTTAGTCGATCGCAATAAAGGCTATCGTTACGTACTATTTGACCCCGAATTGCGGACTAGGACGCCGATTGATGATGCGATCGCAAATACGATCGCGCCAGAAGCTTATATGTTTTATCGCCCCTTACCACCGGTGATAAACAAAGCTTTTGAAATATTCCAATTTGGGGTTAAAGGCTATCAAATAGATATTGCCAAAATCACGATCGTGGGAATTATCGGCACCTTGTTAGGGATGGCAACTCCCCAAGCAATGGCCATTTTAATTAATCATGCAATTCCCAATGGCGATCGCCTACTTCTATTACAAATTGCTTTGGGATTATTAGCACTAGCTTTTGGCCAAACCACCTTAAATTTTTCCCAAGGATTAATCTCTTTGCGAGTTTCCAATGGCATCAATCACACCTTACAAACAGCCATTTGGGATCGATTGCTCAGATTAAGTCCGTCTTTAATTCGTAAATTTACCATCGGCGATTTACTAGTACGGATTATGGCAATCAATCAAATATATAGTTTAGTTAGCGGGGCAACTCAACGCACTTTATTAAACGGCTTATTTTCTCTCCTCAATTTAGGGCTAATGTTTATTTATAGCTTTCCCCTTACTTTAGTGGCATTAGCTATTACTTTTTTAGCCGTAATTTTAACCGTAATTTCTAGTTTAATTTTATTAAGGCAAGAACGAAAACAAGAACAACTAGCCGGGGAAATCCAGGGATTAGTCTTACAACTAATTAATGGCATACCGAAATTGCGAGTAGCAGTCGCAGAAGAAAGGGCATTTGCAGCTTGGGCAAAAAAATACAGCCAACAAAATCAACTCAATTGGGAAATTATCGGCATTAGCGATATTGTTTCCGTATTTAACGAGTTATTATCCTTAGCTAGTACAATTTTGATTTATTGGTTTGGATTTGCATCTATTCAAAGTGCTGCTACCGGACAAGCCGGCTTGAATTTGGGGACATTTTTAGCTTTTAATGCGGCTTTCGGTACTTTTTTTGGTGGCGTAACTTCCCTTAGCAACACCTTAATGAGGATTATTCAAATTGCCCCTTTGTGGGAACGGGCGCAACCAATTTTACAGGGAAAATTAGAATCAGATTCTCAACAAACAGACCCGGGAACGCTTCGGGGTAAGGTAGCTTTGGATAATGTAGT
>CAZJJR010000035.1:5713-11548 GCA_964546365.1 uncultured bacterium
ACACGTTCGGCGATCAGGTGCTGCAAGAGGTCGCCGATATCGCGAAGATGGACCGATAACTGTCGATCGCGTTAGCATTCATGCAGAACCGGGTGAATTTATCGCGATCGTTGGCCCTTCCGGGAGTGGCAAATCAACCGTTTTTCGCTTGTTATTGGGATTTGAAACTCCCATGCAGGGAAAGATTTACTACGACGATCGCGATCTAGCCGGATTAAATTTACAAGCAATTCGCCGGCAGATGGGAGTAGTACTGCAAAACGGTCGCCTGATGCAAGGTTCCATTTTCGATAACATCACTGGCGGCGCAGTAGTGTCGAGGGACGAAGTTTGGGAAGCATCCCGAATGGCAGGTTTAGCGAAAGATATCGAACAAATGCCAATGGGAATGCACACCGTAGTAAGTGAAGGTGGCAGCAACCTATCTGGCGGTCAACGACAGCGACTTTTAATTGCGCGATCGCTAGTTTTGAAACCAAAAATTCTCCTCATGGATGAAGCAACCAGTTTTCTCGACAACCGCACCCAAGCGATCGTCACGGAAAATTTACAAAAACTCAACGCTACCAGAATCGTCATTGCCCACCGTCTCAGTACCATCCGTTATGCCGATCGAATTTACGTCATGGAAGCAGGTAAAGTAGTGCAAGTCGGTTCTTTTGACGAACTAATTAAACAACCAGGATTATTTGCCCGATTGGTAGCCAGACAAATACAGTAAAATTTTTCGCATCGGGCATCGAGTATGAAAAAACAGGACAAAAACCTTTTTTAGTAACCAGAATTCCCCATGATGAATTCCGTCTCCAAAAACGATTTCCTGCACTAATAGTCCTCTCCAAAAAAGTAGAGACGTTGTATGTAACGTCTCTACAATAGTTTCGCGTAACGCACTTTTTTTGTTGGAGATGTCTATTGAACTTCTATTTCTTCTAGATCGGTTTGTTTTGCTAAAACTTGATAATCAACTAGCGGTTGTTGAATCATATTATCCAACTTAAGAGACTGTAAAACCTCTCTCCATTTACTTTCAACAGAGCGATCGTTGGGATTAGATTTGCGTAATTTCGCTAAAGTATAAAGTGCATCGCTCCAATAACTTTTATTTACGTAAAGCTCTACCTGTTCTAAAGGAGATTTATCTTTTAATTGGGTGACCAAATCTTGACTGGGCTGAATTCTTTTAATCGAACCATTTACAAAAACAGTACTAGAAGGTTCGTTAGGATCGCTAACAATTGAAAAAAACCAACTGTAATTCTTGCCCAATTCTAAAGGTTTTTCTTGACCGTTTGCGGAAACTTTGACGCCTATTACCCCAGAGTTGCCGTTAGTAGTAAAGTTTATTTTATAAATTTCCTTCTGGTTTTCATCGCTCAATATGAATTCTACTTTCTGCGAACTTTGAGTTTTCGGTACGTAGAAAAATA
Organism: uncultured bacterium; assembly: GCA_964546365.1. Classification (GTDB taxonomy): domain Bacteria; phylum Cyanobacteriota; class Cyanobacteriia; order Cyanobacteriales; family Aerosakkonemataceae; genus DATNQN01. Next base: position 7,144 of record CAZJJR010000035.1, read on the forward strand.
AAGTAGGAGTTTCTGCAATAGTTGCAATCTGGGTATTTTCTGGAACCAATGCGGTTAAAGGTAGTAACTCTAACTGTCCACCCCTAGTACCGCCGCCCACCCGTCGGCCTGGTAAACCTTGTCTCGCAGATTCCTCAGCATTATCTGCTATTGCTTGTTTGGTTAAACCGTCTGAAAATATGGTAAGTAAGAATCCTAAACAAATTGTGACAATTATTTTGTGAAATATTATCTTAGACATATTGGTAGATGTTTGCTTGTGCGCGAATTTTTTGATTTTTAACCCTATTCGATCATACAGTTATGTTTACATAAATTAACCACCGTAATTATCCGTAATTTTGTTGTAAAAATAATGTCTTAATATTAATTTTTTCCAAAAATCTACTTAGTTACTTCTCTTCTACTCTAACCATAACCGAGCTTGAGCAAAAAAAACTTACATTTTTATCGTTCGATCTTAAGCTACACTTACGTCTAGTATTTACTCCCTAAGGCAGAATTGCCAATCAAAATCTGATTAATACATAATTAAGAAAAAATCTGGATCGGCCCCCGTACCTTGCGTTAATAAAATTTTAAAGGTGATGTAGTATTATTTGTGACTAAAAATATTTTATATACTCTACTTTCTTTATTTTCGACAACCGCCAAATGGCGGATTGTTAGACCGATCGGCCAAATAATTCCCTTTTTGTGGCAACAACCCTTGCTCGCTAGCAGCTTATTGATTACAATTTCGCTGCTGGGAGTGAGACAAATGGAATTTTTGCAACCTCTCGAATTGGCGGAATTCGATCGCATGACCCAGTTAAAGCCCGATTCGGGTATAGATCCGCGCCTTTTAATTGTTGAAATTACGGAAAAAGATATCCAAGCCCAGAAGCGATGGCCGATCTCCGATTTAACCATTGCTACTCTGATTGCCAAGTTGCAATCTTTCCAGCCTAAAGCGATCGGTTTAGATATTCATCGAGATTTACCTCAACCACCAGGTCGCCAAGAACTACTTAAGCAACTACAAGCTACCAATGTCATTGTCATTACCAAGTTAACGGATCTTGATAAAAGCGATATTCCACCGCCACCAGGAGTTCCCAAGGAAAGAATCGGTTTTAACGATTTCATCCTCGATTTAGATGGAGTAATCCGCCGTAATTTAATGTATGCGGAAGTAGATAAAAAACCACTTTACTCTTTTTCTTTACAAGTTAGCCTGAACTATCTTAAAGACAAAAATAACACCTTAAAAATCAAACGAAATTCTCTCCAAATAAGTAATACTAAATTTTTATCTTTAACAAGTAACTCTGGTGGATATCAAAATATAGATTCTCAAGGATATCAAATCTTACTTAAATATCGCAGTAGAAATATTGCCAACCAAGTTACGCTAACCGAAGTATTGCAAGGAAAAATCAACCCGGACTGGGTAAAAGACAAAGTAGTATTAATTGGTACGACCGCACCCAGTCAAAAGGATATATTTTTTACTCCCTACAATGCAACCGATCGGGAGAAAGCCATGATGCCTGGGGTTACAGTCCATGCTCAAATGGTTAGTCAAATTCTCAGTAAAGTACTAGACGATCGTTCTCAGTTTTGGTTTTGGCCTCAATGGGGAGAATATTTATGGATCTGGAGTTGGTCGTTAGTAGGGGCAATTTTAGTTTGGCGTTTTCGCCATCCTTTAGCTTTAGGATTAGCTGGCAGCACGGCGGTAACGGGACTGTTTGCCATTTGTTTTACTTGCTTTATCCAATCAGGATGGATACCTTTTGTAGTCCCCGTATTAGCAATGCTAGGAACTGGCGTCACGATGGTTGTTTATAAACTATTTCACGACGCTTTTTATGATAATTTAACAAATTTACCAAACAGAAAATTATTTTTAAAGCGTTTAACGGAATTCATCAATAATAGCAAATTAAACGACAATTTTTTATTGGCAGTCATATTTCTCGACCTCGATCGTTTCAAAATTATTAATGAAAGTTTCGGTCATCATTTGGGAGACTTGCTGTTACTCTCCGTAACGCAAAGATTAAAGGATAACGTGCAAAAACAAAATACAGTGGCGCGAATTGGCGGAGACGAATTTGCGATTTTATTGACGAATATTAGAGATATTAATCAAGTCACTTCTTTTACTGATGAACTACAAACAAAATTGGCCTTACCATTTAATATCAAAGGTCAAGAAGTCTTTACATCTGCTAGTTTTGGGATAGCTTTTAATCAAGCTGGTCATGATTATCAACCAACAGAACTACTACGAGATGCCCACACCGCGATGTATCGCGCCAAAGCATTAGGAAAAGGACGCTATGAAGTTTTTTCTACAGGTATGCGTACTCAAGTAGTCACTCGCTTGCAATTAGAAACTGACCTGCGTCGGGCGATTAATTCCTTAATGGAAGGAACTAGCCAAGAATTTTCCGTTTACTATCAACCTATTGTTTGTCTGACTACAGGTAAGATAGCAGGTTTTGAAGCATTAGTGCGTTGGCAAAATTCTCAAGGTAAATTCATTTCACCAGCAGAATTTATTCCAGTAGCAGAAGAAACGGGTTCGATCGTACAATTGGGTGAATGGATATTGAGAGAGTCTTGTCGCCAGTTGCAAATTTGGCAAGAAAAATTTAAGATGCAACCACCTTTAATGCTAAGCGTTAATCTTTCTAGTCAACAATTTTCTCAACCAAATTTAACTGATAAAATAGAACAGATACTCAAAGAAACCCAACTGAATGGCCGTAATTTAAAACTAGAAATTACGGAAAGCATGGCGATGAACGATGTAGAATCAACCATCGCTAAAATTTTAGTTTTAAAAACCTTAAATCTTCGATTTAGTATTGACGATTTTGGTACTGGTTATTCATCTTTAAGTTATTTACACCGCTTTCCCGTAGATACGTTAAAAGTCGATCGTTCTTTTGTCAGTCGGATGGGAGAAACGGCTGAAGATGCAGCAATCGTACAAACTATTGTCATGCTTAGCCATAACTTAGGGATGGATGTAGTTGCCGAAGGTGTGGAAACAGAAGCGCAAATGGAAAAATTGCGATCGCTAAAATGCGAATACGGACAAGGTTACTTCTTTTCAAAACCCTTAAATCAGGAAGCCGCAACTTCTTTGCTAGCTTCCCAACCTAAATGGTAAACTACAACTTGCCAAATTAGTGATTCTTGGGTCGCCGACCTGGATAATAAATTATTTGCATCCCGTTCGATGATAATTGGGCGTGAATCTTCCCTTCTTTCATCAGAATTTTCAAATAACGTTGCACCATAGACATGGGACGATTGACATTTTTACAAATGTCTCGTAGAATAACTCCTTCTCCTTCAGCTTCAATAAATGCTAATATTTTTTCTTTGGAAGTTGGCCCAGGTGTGGGGTGAATAATGATAATTGCCATTCCGAATAATAATAGAGTGAGAATAGTTATTATTACCTAAGATGGCTCTCGCTTACCGGAAAGAAGCAATCGGATTTTCATTTATTATCGATCCTAAATTCTGACCTCCGAGTTATTTTTTAATAAAAATTGCGCTAATTCGTTAAATCCTTGCCCTTCTTCTAGAGAAGTAATGTAAGTTGGCAAATGCTTCAATTGGTCAGTATAGTGTAAAATATTAGCCACTCCCACAGATAAAGGAAAAATAACGCGATCGAACAAAGACTCATCATTAGGACTATCTCCTACTGTAATAATTTCATCTCTATTCAGTTCGCTAAAATGATTTTTTAATACTTGTAACAAACTAATTGCTTTAGTTTGATTTTGAGGTTTAATATGACATTGCACGGTACTGTAAGTAAAGCCCCATCCTTCTTCTACGCAAAGAGTTCCTAGTTCTTGAAGTTCGAGAGAACTCAATCCTTGCACGTCAAACGTCCAATCAGTCAGACGAAAACAATTATCCGTTGATTCTCGGATTTGCGGAAATTCACTTTTCAATTTCGCAAACATTTTCCCTAATTGCTGACGATGAACTATCAAATCGGGAATAGATGTTAAAAGTTCTGGTTGTTCGCGATCTCTACTAAAATAGACTCCTCCATTTTCTGCGATCGCACCCATCACTGGCAAATAACTTTTCAATCCTTGTACCCATCCTGCCGAACGACCCGTTACTATTAACACGGAAATATTGGCAGCCGATAATTCTTCCAAAGCTTTCAATAAAACAGAAGTAAATTTGCCGTGTCTGGTTAGAGTACCGTCCATATCCGAGGCAACCAGACTGATAGTTTTTTCTGACAAAGCAGTTTGTGAAGAAAGCAGAGTAAGCATAAATTGATTTTCAGTAAGGGATAGAAACCCGGTTTCTAAAGCGCTATAACTTTTATTTATAGCCATCCTATTTGAGTAATGAACCCCACCCTAGCCCTCCC
>CAZJJR010000035.1:11581-30918 GCA_964546365.1 uncultured bacterium
CAATTCATTTAGGATTGCTATAGTATATTCAATAAAGCCAAAAATAAGTAATGATTAGCGTAATTATTGTTAATGGTAACCCAAAACGTAAATGTTCCCAAAAACTCAATTGATGACCTTCTTTGGCAACGGCTTCAGCAACAATTAAATTAGCTACCGAACCCAATAAAGTTAGATTACCTGCTAACGTAGAAGCGGCTGCTAACAATAACCAAGTTTGGCGATCGGGATCGGGTATTAAATTATGAAGTAGCAACACAGCTGGCACGTTAGAAACTAAATTTGACAAGATTGCAGTTACTCCTAAAATATTGATGGGGTGGTGAACCCAGCTAGAAAACCAACTTAAATCACTTACTTTCTGCACCCCTTCAGTTAAAATAAATAGCCCGGAAAACATTAACAACAAATCCCAATCTACCTTTTTCAAAATGCGGTTTGGCTTGATTCTTCTGGTAACTAACAAAAGTCCGGCAGCAATTAAAGTTGCTTCAGCCATCGGTATACCAACTAAAAAAGCTATTAATAGCCCGATGGTGATGCAAATACTTTTAGTTAGTAGGGGTTGAAATATTCGGTAACGTAAATGAGGAAGTTTTAAACTGGAATCGAGCGATCGCACTTCCGGATATAACCACCACAACAAGCCAATTTGAATTACTAAAGTTATGAATGCCAGAGGTGTCAGTGCTTTGGCAAAATCTAAATAACCGATATTAGAAAAAGAACCAATTAAAATATTTTGAGGATTGCCACCGATCGTTGCTACAGAACCCAAATTAGTTGCCCCCGCCAATGCTAACAAATAGGGAATCGGGTTGAGACTGAGAGACTCAGTTAAACCCACGACTAACGGAGTCATAATTAGGGCGATCGTATCATTGAGAAATAGTGCAGAAAGAATACCGCTACCAAAAGTTAAAGCGACCAGCAAACCAAAAGGACTCCGAATCGATCGCATAATGTAATCTAACGCCAATTGGAAAAAACCAGACACCGCGAGATTGGCACTAATTACCATCATTCCGAATAAAAATACCAAAGTTTTATAATCAATTGCCGTCCATGCCGACTTGAGATCCAGTACGCCCAATGCCATCAGCAAAGCAGCACCAACCAAAGCAATGGTAGTGCGGTTCATTCGCAAACCAGGTAAGTAACCCAGCCCCAGCCCAACGTAAGTTAATCCGATAATAATGTATTGAACGATCGCCATATTTATAAACAAGTTAGTAGTGAGGACTTTAGTCCTCAGATTTGTATGAAACTGGGTTTTTTGTAATTGGATCGATCCTATGAAAACCAAGGCGTTGTTGGGTAACAAGCGCCAACCCAACCTACAATTCCTGACGCGATCGCATATCATACCCCAAACCATCAACCCAACCGCGTGCCGGATCATCTTGGGGGTTAGACTTGCACAATATTGCACAATATTAGAAAATAAATTAGTTTTATGGCTTCAAAATCCACTTTTTCGCTCATTTTCAGAACTTCAGGGTAACTCACGGTAAATACCTTCGTTTTTAAAACGACCCAAAAACTGTGATGGCCAACCTCAGAACGCACCAATTAAATAGATCTTTCCTTTATTTTTCCACTAGTACCGCCTTGGGTCTATTTGCTTGCCTTGCCTCTGCCGAAGCGCAAATTGTTCCAGATGGTACGTTAGGCAACGAAAACTCGCGAGTTGTGCCAAATTTGGAAATTAATGGCATAAATAGTGACAGAATTGACGGCGGTGCGATTCGCGGATCGAATATATTCCACAGTTTTCAGGAATTCAATATTAACCAGGGACGAGGAGCATATTTTACTAACCCTGAAGGAATTATCAATATTTTCAGTCGAGTTACAGGTAGTAACCCTTCCAACATTTTGGGTAGGTTGGGAGTATTGGGTAATGCCAACCTATTTTTGATTAACCCCAACGGGATCGTGTTTGGGCAGAATGCCAGATTAGATTTAAGAGGTTCGTTTTTAGCTAGTAGTGCGAATCGAATTGCATTTGATGGATTTCAATTTAACGCCACCAATCCCCAAGCGCCACCCATATTAACAGTGAACGTTCCGATCGGTTTGGGATTTGGCGAAAATCCCGGTAGTATTACCGTGCAAGGAACCGGGCATAACTTGCAGGTTAAGTCAGAAGAAGTTGAGTTAAATCCCAGCCCATTTACACTGGAAATAGATGTAATTGACTTTAGCGATCGCACAACTGGATTGCAAGTCGATCCCCGTCAAACCTTAGCATTAGTGGGCGGTGAAGTAATTCTCGACGGGGGAAATCTCACCGCTTTTAGTGGAAGAATCGAACTAGGTAGCGTGGGAAGTCCCGGTTTAGTCAACCTCACGACAAACGAATCAGGTTGGACGCTAGATTATTCAGAGATCGACAATTTTCAAGATATTCGCTTCATCCAAGCTGCTTCTGCCACTACTCGCGGTGATGGAAATGGTGCAATCCAAGTACGAGGCAGACAAATCAGCATCGCAGACGGTTCTGTAATCGATCTTAGTAATCTGGGAAGTCAACCGGGTAGAAGCTTAACCATCAAGGGAAGCGAAGTAGTGGAGCTTTTTGGCACAACTGCTGATGGCGAGATTGGCAGTACGATTTATAGCAATGTGTTACCAGGGGCAGCAGGTAAAGGTGGAGATACGATCGTACAAACTCCTCGCTTCCTGGTGACGAGTGGCGGTGGGATTAATACAGATACATTTGGCAACGGGGATGCAGGTAACCTCACCGTGCAAGCCACCGAAGAAGTGCTCGTATCCGGTCAAAATCCCGGCGATTATACCCTTTCTAGTCGTGTTGAAGTTGGTGGAACGGGTAAAGGTAGCGAAATCGCGATCGAAACCGGACGTTTACTAGTAAAAGATGACGCCAGAATCTATAGCGGTACGACGTGGAAAGGCAATTCTGGCAACATCACCGTCCGGGCTAGGGAACTGGTAGAAATCTCCAATGGTAGTAGCTGGAATAACAACGTTGGTGGATTAGCCACAGGTCAAGGGGGAGACATTACGATCGAAACCAGTCGCTTAGTAGTGACTGGTGGATCGGTAGTTAGCAGCGATACCAAAGGATTGGGAAATGGAGGTAACCTGATCCTGCGGGCTACCGAAGCAGTGGAATTATCTGGCACTTTCAAAAACAACTTTCCCAGTACTTTCTCAGCTTCCACTACCACCTTCTTAGCAGGAAACACAGAAGGCAATCGTGGCGGTAGCATCACCATCGAAACACCTCGCTTGCTAGTGACTGGTGGTGCCAAGATCGATACCAGCACGAAAGGACGAGGCAATGCAGGCAACATCACCGTCAGGGCTACGGAATTCGTGGAAATATCAGGTGTGAGAAGGGGCGGTATTGGCAGTCAATTGTTGACTTCTGTAGAAGATGAGGACGCCACGGGTAATGGGGGCAATATTGCGATCGAAACTCCTCGCTTGCTGGTGACTAAAGGTGGTGAAATTAATAGCAGTACAGATGGCAAGGGAAATGCAGGTAATATCACCATCCGGGCTAGCGAGTTATTTGAATTATCCGATCGAGATCCAGAAGCAGGATTTCCCAGCCGTTTGTTGACTAGCAGCAACGGAGAAGGTAACGCTGGTGACATTACCATTGAAGCAGGTCGCCTACTAATGACCGGTGCTGCGAGGATTTCTACGGAAACGAGGCGGTCGGGAGATGCAGGCAGCATAACTATCAAAGCTACTGATACCGTAGAAGTTTCTGGTTATTCTCCCGATTATGGCCCCACTTGGATATCGACTTCTGTTGAGGGTGACAAAGCTACGGGCAGAGGGGGGGATATTACGATTACCACCCCTCGTTTCTTAGTTACCAATGGTGCAAGAGTGGAAACCGGTACTGATGGAATCGGGGATGCAGGCAACTTAACCGTGCGGGCGAGCGAACTAGTGGAAGTGTCCGGTGCTTATATTGAAGAACGGGAAGCCACCCGCCGCCAAGAAGCTACTAAGAAAGATCGCATCAGTTACTTATCCACTCAGACAGAGGGAGAAGGAAAAGGAGGGAATTTAACTATTGAAACTCCTCAATTGTTGTTGACTGGTGGTGGAAGCATCAGCACTGCTGCCTACTCATTGGGAGATGGCGGTAACTTAATCGTCCGTGCTAGCAATTTAGTTGAAATATCCGGTACTTCAACCGCCGAGGGGAAATTGAGCAGCTTATTTGCTTTTGCTTTTTATTCTGTCGGCAATGGCGGTAACGTCATCATCGAAACTCCTCGCTTGCTGGTGACAGATGGTGGCCAAATTAATACCAGTACGCTTGGTTTTGGCAATGCAGGTAACTTAACTGTTTTAGCTACTGATTTCGTTCGAGTTTCGGGTACTTCTACATTTGACGAAACTCCCAGTAGGCTGTTGGCTTCTGTAAATGAAGCGGGAATCGGTAAAGGAGGTAACGTAGTAGTAGAAACTCCTCGTTTGCAAGTTGAAAATGGTGGTTTAATCAGCGTCAGCGATGATGGGGGAAATTTAGGTGCAGGCAGTATCTTAGTTAATGCAAATACAATTAATCTGAACGATCGAGCATCTCTAAACGCCAATACCAAAGCGGGAGAACAAGGCAACATCACCCTCAACGCCACTGGTATTCAACTGCGCCAAAACAGCACCATTACTACTAATGCCTTCGGAGATGCCACTGGCGGTAACATCACCATCAATACGGGTACTTTAGCCGCCCTCGAAAACAGCGACATCAGCGCCGATGCCGAACAAGCGGCTGGCGGACAAGTGAGAATCAACGCTCAAGCTATTTTTGGCGCACGTTCCCGCACGCGAGAAGAACTGCAAACTTTACTCAATTCCGATCTTCTCGATGCCAGACAATTGCCTACCAGTGACATCACGGCAGTTTCCCAACAGGGTGGGCCACAACTGCAAGGTACGGTGGAAATCGAAACACCTGATGTTGACCCCAGTTCCGGCTTAGTGCAATTGCCAGAAAACGTGGTTGATGCCACTCGATTAGTTACCTCTACTTGTCGTCGTCCCAGTTCGGAACGAGGACAATTTACCGTTACCGGTAGGGGTGGACTACCACCTAATCCCTATGAAGTAATTGGGGATGAAGCTACTTGGATGGATTTAAGACCCACCTTAGTTTCTCAGCAGGGGAGAGTAGGTGAGGGAGCGAGTCGGAGAAGGGGAGAATTATCAATTCATCATTCTCCTATTGTGGAAGCTACTGGCTGGTCGATCGCATCCGATGGTCAAATAGTTTTGACTGCTCGCGTAACTAATCCCATTCCTCCCGCGCTGAAGACTCCTACTTGTTAAAAAGAAACCCTTATAGAGACGTTGCATACAACGACTTTACAATCTTTTCTGGATAGGTCTAATCAACAAAATATCGATTTCGTCCCGCATTTTTAGCTTTATACAATGCTCGATCGGCATTAGAAATCAAAGTTGTCCAAGACCCTTCTCGATGAGGAACTACATTAGCTGCACCCACGCTCAGGGTAATATAAGGTGCGATCGGCGATTTAGCGTGAGGTAATTGCAGCCGTTTGGTTTCCGAACCGATCCTTTCTGCAACTTGTATCGTTCCTAGCCGATCGGTATCTGGTAATACGATCGCGAATTCCTCACCCCCATAACGAGCCACTAAATCACTCGATCGCCTGACTAATTGGCTTAAAAATTGTGCCACCTGTTTTAAACATTCATCACCAGCTTGATGACCGTAACGATCGTTGTAAAGTTTAAAAAAATCGATATCGCATAACAAAAGTCCTAACGGCTGTTTCGCGATCGTAAGTTTTTGCCATTGTTCCTGTAAATAAGAATCAAAGCAACGACGATTTGCCACTAAAGTTAAACCATCCAAAGTAGCGATCCGATAAAGTTCTTGATTGGCTTTTTCTAATTCTGCCGTCCGTTCGGCCACTTTAATTTCTAAATGATGGGAATAATCTTTTAATTGCTCGTAAAGTCGGGCGTTTTCCAGGGAAATAGCGGCCTGCATACATAGTAAATTCAGGATTTCCACTCGTTCTTGCGTAAATGCTCCCGTTGTTTGGCAATTTTCCAAATACAACATTCCCACCAGTTTAGCTTGATTCAAAATCGGCATACATAAAATACTTTTAGGCTGGTGTTCGATCGCGTAAGCATCTGCTAATAAAGAAACTTCTTTAGTCGCATCGTCGATCGCAATAGTTTGTAAACTGTGTTTGACCGTATAAATCAGCGTCAGCGGAATATCAACGCTTTCCTCAACTGGAATTCCTGGCAAAATTCTAGCTGTTTGTCCGATTTCAGTCACTGCTTCCACTTGCAAAACACTATCCCACAGCAACATCAATACGCACTTACTAGCCCCCGCATTGGTAATCACCGTATTGAGCAAAATGGTCAGTAATTTATCTAAATTAATTTCTTTAGAAAGAGCGTGGGAAGCTTGACAGAGACTAGGAAAATCTAAAGCTGCTAAAGTTGAAGCAGTACGTAACTGCGGATAAAGTTTTTCTAAATGTTTTATTTTGGCTGTAGCACCCCAACGGTTGTAACAGTAATAAGCTTCAATCATGTAACTTTGGGCGATTTTTTCTTTTCCCCAATCCGAATAGAATTTAGCAGCCAGTTCGTAGGCTAGTGCTTCTTCGGGAAGAAACTCGTTTTGTTTGGCTAAATTTATGGCTGTATCGTAATAATCGATAGCTTCTTTTTTTTCTCCCAAAATTCGATATCGTTCTGCCATTACTAAATCATATTTATTCTGAAAATTCATCGGGGCATGATGCGCCCATTTAAGCATTTTTCCTTGATTAACCGCTACCCTTTGCAGAATCTTATCTCGTTCGCTTTGGGAACTACTAGTATAGAGAGCTAATCGCGTCAAAGAATCGTAAAAATAAAATAAAAATGAACTATATTGACCGTTGCCACCATCTAAATATTGTTCGGTAAATCCGGCATTTTCTAAAGCTTGATAATAATCGTCAAATAAATAGCACAGAAATAACTTATTAAAATATAAATAAAAAAGGGCAGTTCTGGTGTTATCTCGGAGATGGCGTGGCAAAATCACCCTTTCATCGCAAACATTACCGATCAAAAGACAGGGATTTTCAGCATCTCCTATTAAATTCAGCAGTGATTGCCAATGAATTTCATGGGTACACATCGCTACATACTGCTTTAATTGCACTATTTTTTCGCCATAAATCTTCATTTCTCTTGCTAACAAAGGCAATGGTTCGCCTGCAAAATAGGCATGATAGCAGTATTTTTCAGCAGCGACGGCAGCGTGAATCAAATCTCCTGTTTCCAACCCGATCGTATGTGCTTCTTGCAATGGCTTTAATGTTTGACGTAGGGGGTCTTTCCAATGTCGAATAAAAAAGTTAACTAAAAAGTAAACGCTAGGAATAGCTTCTTTTGATTCCAGCTTTTTTAATAAATTGAGAGCTAACTGACCGAATTGATAACCGATTTCTAAATCTCCCATTCCCGAACATAAAAGCAAGCCGTAATTAGCATAAGCTTTTGCCGAGCCAGCCGCGTTACCATAGACTAAAGATAAATTAACTTCCCGGCAAATTGTTAAAGGTAAAAGCGTCGGAAAAGATAAATAAACAGGAGCATCTATTTTAACTAAAATACGCAATGCTGCTTGGCAACTCGGATCGCTCATCACGGGTAAATCCAGCGCACTGGCAACTGGTTTACCACCTAAGTTATCAGTTACTTCTTGAATTCCCTTTTGCCAATCGCCTGGTGTCGGTTCTAAAGGAAAATCAATCCCTAATTGGCTGAGAACGGAGAGCGCTACATCGATGCCTTCTCGCAGTTTATTTTGGGCGACATAAGCAGCAATTTTGACTTCATAAGTTTTTACTCGATCGAGAAATGTTACGGCTTTCGATAGCAAAATATCTTGCCAATATTCCATTTGAGAAAAATTGCCGCATAAGTAGGCAGCTTCGATCGCTTCTTCATACACTATTAAAGTTAATTGATAATCGGTTTCCCAACTTTCAGCGGGTAAAAATTTTATGGCATTTTTTAAATAATCAACCGCCTCAGCATAAGCGTTTGTTGTTTTTGATTTGCGTCCGGCAATGAGGTTTAATTGTACTATTTCTTCTCGTTCTGCTGGTTGATTTATTAATTCAATTCCATGATTTAATTGATTGACGATATCGAAAATTTTTTCTTCTAGTTTTTCCCTTGATGTACTTTTTAATAAAAGTTGGCCTATTTTGACGTGAGTTGACTGTTTTTCTAATTCTGGAATCAGCGAATAAGCGGCTTGTTGAACTCGATCGTGGAGAAATTTGTAATTGAGTAATTGGCGATCGGGAATTGATAATTGACTGCTCTCTTCTTGATTGCCGTTATCTTGATAAAACTTATAAACTTCACTAGCTGGCAGAATTAATTCTTCTTGCAACGCATTCCACAAAGCAGCAGCCGTCGCAGTGGGCGATTGTTGCCAAACAATTGCTAATTTTTCTAAATCGAACTCGTTGCCAATGCAAGCGGCTAGTTTCAATACATTTTGAGTAGCGATCGGCAATTTTTGCAATTGCAATCCCATGAATTCTACTACATCATCGGTAACGGCTTTGGTTTTAATTTGAGTTATATCGCATTGCCAATAACCCCGCTCCCTATTAAAAACAATGGCTCCTTCATCATGTAATGCTTTGAGAAACTGTATACTAAAAAAGGGATTTCCTTTGGTTTTTTGATAAATAATTTTGGTTAAAGGTAATGCCATTTCTCGATCGCAATTTAGGGTATCGGCAATTAGCTGGTTGAGATGGATTTGGCTTAAGGGGTTAAGGGTAATCTCGTGAAAAATTATTCGCTCTTTTTTAAGCTCTTCTAATGTCAGTATGAGTGGATGAGCGGGAAATATTTCGTTGTCTCGATAAGCACCGATTAATAGTAAATAATTAGTCTCTAATTGGCAGAGCATTAATTGGATTAACTTCAAGGAAGCGGCATCAGCCCATTGGAGATCGTCGATAAATATGACTAAAGGATGCTCTTTGGTAGCGAAAACTTGTAGAAACTTTTGAAATAACAAATTAAACCGATTTTGGGCGGCATTTCCTGATAATTCTGGAGCGGGTGGTTGCACTCCAATAATCTGCTCTAATTCGGGGATTACTTCGACGATCGCTTGGGCATTTTCACCTAAAGCTGCCAGTATTTTATCTTTCCACTGGGCTAATCGTGCATCGCTTTCATAAAGTAATTGTCCCATTAAATCTCGAAAGGCTTGCACGAATGCAGATAAGGGGATCGCTCGCTGAAATTGGTCGAATTTTCCTTTGATAAAATAGCCGCGTTGTCTGACAATTGGTTTATGAATTTCGTTGATGACGGCGGTTTTACCGATACCGGAAAATCCAGCTACCACGATCGTTTCGGTGCTACCCTTACTAATGCGATCGAATGCGTCGAGTAGCGTTTGCACTTCCGCTTGTCTGCCGTAAAGTTTCTCACAAATGCGAAAGCGATCGCATATATCCCGCTTTCCCAACTCGAACAACTCGATTTTGCCCGTTTCTTGCCATTGGGATAGGCAGATCTGCAAATCGTGCTTTAATCCCAAAGCACTCTGATAGCGATCTTCGGGATTTTTGGCGATTAATTTGAGGACTAGTTGAGACAGAATTAGCAGAATGTCAGGATTAATCTCGTGAGGCGGAGTTGGCGGGTGCGCTAAATGACAATGTACCAACTCCATCGGCTCTTTGCATTCACATGGCAATTTTCCGGTTAATAGTTCGTATAACGTAACACCCAATGAATAGAAATCGGTACGATAATCAATTCCCCGATTCATCCTTCCGGTTTGCTCCGGCGATAAATATGCTAGATTTCCTTCTAAAATATTGGGGTTTTGAATTTCTTGACTTTCCTTGGGTAGCAGAGAAGCGATGGAGAAATCCGTCAATTTGACCTGTTTGCAGTCGGGATTGATTAAAATGTTGGCAGGTTGAATATTTTTGTGGATAATTCGATTGCGATATAGCGCATCCAGAATGTCAGCAAGTTGCAAAGCAATTTCCAATATTTCCGTGAAAGTTAGCGATCGCGTTTGGATATACTCATTGAGAGAAATGCCGCCGAAATCTTCCATCACTAAGGCGTAACTATTGCCATATGGCTGCAAACTATAAAGACGAATGATTCCGGGATGGTCTAAATTTTTGGTTGTCGTGTATCGATTGCGAAATTGCAATAATTCGGTAAAGCTAGGGCATTCTCGTTGGAGTAGCTCGATCGCTACTACTTGTCCATCCGCCTCTCGCAAAGCACGATATACTATCGTCTTGCCACTCGAATAAATTAGTTCGATCGGAAGATACCCAGGAATGGTAAATAAATACCCAAACATATTCATACTAGCTGACCCTTATGTACTGGATTACAGCTTTACCAGTAAATAATTCCACTTTATTCCAATGTAAGCACGCGACGATCGCAAATTTAGTGCTGATATCATGTCCGGTTAATTAATTTTCAATAGTGCATCTTTGCCAAAATCTGAAAACCCTATTTCTCCGTGTACCTCGCTACCCGGCGGCTTTAACGAGCGATTTTTAGTCAGACACGATATTACAATCTGTCAAATTGTATTGCGGTCATTTACCTAACATCAGGCTTCCTTTGCTGGAGAAAGATTTCTGACAGTATGAAAATGAATTAGTAAACTAATACCAATCTAACTTGTTTATTTGCCATTTTAGGATAAAATTCTGACTTATTCTTGGTTTTACTGCATCTTACTCCTACTTCTGTCCTCCCATCGGCCTCGTCATCGAAAGGCCGCTCATTTTTCAAGAAAGCAAAAGAGTTATCAATAACCAGATAAAGATAAATTAACACCTGCCTTTAGAACGAAAATATTATTAATTTACTTTGTAAATACCTATACATACATAATTGGAATCCTCCATTCGGCGGCATCCTAATTATCATTGATACAAATTAACTATGAAAAATTTTTATTTCTTTAGGTACAACTTATTTTTAAAAACAATAGTTACTTTATTATTAAGATAATTTACCAGTGATGAAATGAGAGATTTTCTATTTACCTTAATCCTAATTAACTAGAGAAAAGCTAGTTCTAGCGTAATCTTTTTTAAAGAAAATTTAGGAAGAGCAGGCAGCAAATAGTAACTTGTTTTAATTCAAATCTTGCACCTTTCTCAATCTTGTTATCTTCTCTTAAAATAGCCTACCTCCTATTTAATTCTCAACAAGACCTGAGTTTACCTACTTACTTAGTAAGTACATATGTGTGAAAAAACGAAGGTAAATTTGTAGGGGGGTTTAATTAGAGTGCTTGATAGACAACCGTTTTACTCCCTTATCTTACCCGCCCTGCCCATCTGCGTTTATCCTGCCATCCTACTTAAAAACTTGATGACCTTGATAAATCGGAGTTTTATGAATAGTTCAAACGAAATACTCGAAATAGCCGTTTATGATATCAAAGTAGAACCAAAACGAGAGGGATACCATCCAATTACCCTACTCACCAGTCGCGGTAATGTTGAATGCCGTTACTATCAAGTAGAGAATGCTCGAAAAGCAGTTATTTGGGTAGGTGGCGTAGGCGGCGGCTGGGATACCCCAGCTAAAGGACTTTACCCTCATCTGTGCGAAGAACTAGCGCAACATTCGATCGCATCCATCCGAGTCAGGTATCGCTACTCAACAGAACTACCAGAAGCGATTTTAGATGTTTTAGCAGGTTTGGGTTTTTTAGAAAAGCAAGGAATCGAATCTTTTGCCTTAATAGGGCATTCTTTTGGCGGTGCAGTAGTCATACAAGCAGCGGCAATCTCTTCAAACGTACATAGCGTAATTACCCTAGCCAGCCAAAGTTACGGCACATCAGTTGTTGGCGAATTAGCGCCTCGATGCTCTTTATTACTTTTACACGGAACCAATGATGAAATACTCACGCCTTTATGTTCCCGTCATATCTATCAAATTGCTAAAGAACCAAAACATTTAATTCTTTATCCCAACGCTCGTCATGGTTTACATGAAGTAGCAGAAGAAATTCATCAAGTAGTACTAAATTGGATCGTAAAAACTTTAAATAAAGTAAATTACGCCCATCAATAATTAACCAAATTATAGAGGTATTTACTATTACGGATCGCGTGTCCTTCCGGGTCGTTATTAAAATAAACATACACGTCAATTTGGTGTTTCAAAAACGAACGAATACGTTCTGCCCAAGCAGATAATTCTCCCTCACTGTAGCCAGTACCCCATTGCCCTGCGTGCATCCGAATATAAGTCCAAGCAGCCGTTAAATGAATATCGAGGGGTACGTTCGGGCTGACTGGCAAACAGAGAGCAGAACCAGAATTTTCTAACAATTTATATACTTGAGGAACTAGCCAACTCTGATGCCTGAATTCAAAAACGTATCGCTGTTGCGGGTAACTTTCGAGCAAATTTAAAAAATATTCAAGACGCCGTATATTAGCTTTCCAAGTATGGGGAAATTGAAATAAAATAGGGCCAAGCTTTTCACCCAACCCAGATGCACTTTCGAGCAACCGAGATAACGGCTCTTCCGCATCTTTTAGTTTCTTCATGTGAGTCAAATAGCGACTCCCCTTAACTGCAAATATAAACTTTTCTGGAGTTTGTTCTCGCCATGTCGCGAATACGGAGTATGCTGGCAAACGATAGAAAGAATAGTTAACTTCTACAGTGGAAAAATGCTGGGTATAAAATGACAATTGCTCGTCACTTGGTAGATAATTTGGATAAAAAATACCCATCCAGTGTTTATACACCCAACCACTAGTACCGATTTTTAGCATCAGATTTAGACCGTGGTAAGCAAAAGTAATTGTCTTTAAAATGCCATTTTTGTTGAATATTACCTCATCCCTTTAGTAGATTTTTCGACCGCTCGTGACGCCCCGTTAGTTAGAGGAAAGAACCACTTTACTTTTTTAGAATGAGTAATCAGAAAAGCGCTAGAAAGTGTTAATTAAATGTTCAGCTTGCTGACCGTAAGAGGTTGTTTGTAAACAAACTCAATCAAAGGAATCGCTGATGAAAGTACCACCAGAAATTACTTATCGAGCCGTAGATAAAACTGATGCACTAGACGCATTAGTTAATGAAAAACTCGACAAACTAGAAAGAGTTTGCCATCACATCAATAGTTGCCATATCGCGATCGAAAAAATTCACGATCGCCCCAGTCACGGGTCTCCCTATCGAGTTCGCCTCGACATCACCGTAGCACCCGGTCATGAAATCGTTGCCGAAAGCAATCCCGCCGATACCAATCAGTACGTTGAAGTCGATACAGTCATCCGCGATGCTTTTAGCATGGCCGAACGCCAACTGAAAAAACTCAACAGGCAGCAACGAGAGAGCGATAAAACAGCTGGTAGCGCCACGCAAGACACGATGGGATTAGTTACCAAACTGTTTCCGGAAGAAGGATACGGCTTTATTAAAGCTTTAGACGGACAGGACATTTACTTCCACCATAACAGCGTACTGCACGACGAATTCGATCGCATAGAAATAGGTACGGGCGTGCGGTTTTTTGTCGAAGAAGGCGAAGAAGGTTTACAAGCAAGCACGGTAAAAATTGTTGATAAGCCCGGTCATCGTGCTGGCACGTCGAATGAAGCTTTAATCGAGCCTACTTTAGGTTGGGGACAATAGAAAATAATGACTGTATCGCAGGAAATAATCGAACAAATAGCTACAAAATCGCGAGCAGTAATGTTATCCAATCCTCACGTTTATCCTGAAACTAAAATTGAGGGAATAGATAGACAAATGGCAGAAAAGTTAATACTTTTGGCAGTTGAAATGGCTGAATATTTAATTGAGCAAGTCGAGCGCAAGCATCAAGATCGACCTGAATTTCCAATCGATGCTGTTAACGCAAATCGTTAATTACAAATATTGACGGGTAAATAGGTGCGTTACGCGATCGGCCAACGCACCCAACATTCAATAAGTATTAAATTATTAAGATTAATTAATGCTTAAGAAATAGTCACTTAAGAGGACGAGTAAAAAGAGCGATCGAGTTAACTTAAAAGTATCTGTTGTTTTTCAAAACATTAAGTTCATTCAACCAGGAGATATTATGCACGGGCAAAATCACCACAACCCATCCTTCAAAAAGCTGATGACTATTGCAGGAATTGCTGGCGCTGCTGTTTTATTTAGCTTTCCTGTCTTAGCTCAAGATACACCGAGAAATGGGGTGTATAACGATTCGATTATTAACCAGAACGACGGTGTAAACAACAACGATTTAAACCGCAACCAAACAGATGGCTTAAACAACAACTTAAACCGCAACCAAACAGATGGTTTAAACAACAACAACTTAAACCGCAACCAAACAGATGGCTTAAACAACAACAACTCAAATTTTAACCAGAGAGACTACACCGGGCAGCAACCATCTAATTCTCCTATAAACGATAATGTAGATGACACCTACTATAACCCGGTGCAAAATCCCAATAATCAACCAGGCACTTATCCCAATGACACGATTAGAAACCAGCCAAACAACGGCAATTTAGATAACGTACAGAACCAAAACTACAACAATCAAGGGGTAAGAGCGCTCTGGTAATTTGCTTTGATTCGACTCGTGCTTGCTGGTTAATATACGATCGCGATCGACTAGTTATGTATTAACTGGCAAGCTTTATTCAGTGAGAATAACTAAATTAAAAATTTATATCATACTTAAAATTTAAAAATGTCCAAAAATTTTTTAACTTTAATAGTTATTTTATTCACCTTAAGCTGGAATGCTCATCATCAAGTATTATTAGCTTCTGAGCCTGGTGAAGTAATTTCTCAGAACCCATCGAATCTAGTTGCTTCATCTCCTAGACTAACAATCAGCCTCAGCCGCCGCCAAGTTACTTTATATCATGGAAAAGCACCAATTAAAAGTTATCCGATCGCGATCGGGAAAAAAGGCTGGGAAACGCCTACTGGGAATTTTTATGTCATGCAAATGATGGAAAATCCAGTTTGGATACATCCGTTAACTGGAGTAGCGATTCCCGGCGGAAGTCGCCAAAATCCTCTAGGGCGCTACTGGATCGGATTTTGGACAAATGGCACGAACTGGATTGGTTTTCACGGTACGCCAAATCCCGAATCTGTGGGTAGAGCCGCTTCACATGGTTGCATTCGGATGTATAACAAAGATATTCAGGAATTATTTTCTCAAGTAACGATGGGAACGCCAGTCACGGTAGAGCCGTAAAAGTTTTTGCGTATTCTCAATCAGGCTTGAAAAACCAGGTTTCTAAACGAAAAATCCAGGTCTTGAGATTCAACTATTTGCAAGAAACCCAATTTCTGACGAGGGCTTTTTTGTTGAATTCTTCACTTAAACCCACCAAGGCATTTCGCCAGTCCGAGGATCGATTTCCGTCCAAGGAGCAATCCAAATCTCATTCTCTTTCACGGCAACTTGAACTAATTTGAGGGGTAGCGGTGCTGGCCCTCGCACGACCGAACCATCAACGCTGTAGCGCGAACCGTGACAAGGACATTGAAATTGTTGGTCGAGTTCGTTCCAAGGGAAAGTGCAGCCTAAATGAGTGCAATTATCAACAATTCCCATCTTGTCAAGGCTGCCATCTTCTTTAACTGTCAGGTAAGTCGGTTCTCCCGCTAACCCCGCTACTAAAGCGCGTGTTCCGGGGGGTGATGCTAAAATCTGGCTGGCCGGAATCGCATTGCCTAAGATATCTTTGGCGAGGATGGCTCCTCCTTCGCCACCTTCTGCGGGTGGGATAAAGTACTTAGCTACTGGATAAAAAGCGCCTGCGGCAGTAGAGGCAACGACGGCACCAGTCAGAAAGTTGAGCAACTGGCGGCGGGACATAGAAGGATTATCGAGAGGAAAGCTTCGATCCATTTTTGATTCTCCTGGGAGGAAACGCTGAAAACCTTGACCACCTTTAAGAGTGTTTCTAGGTGGCGGAGTAAATTTACAACCCGTAATATTAATATATAACTAATTAGTTAAATAATCAACTTAGATAATAAATAACCTCCACGTTAACGAAGGTAAAAAGCTATGAACTGCCTAAATCAAAGCCGATCGCAATTTTATCGTTGGGGTTTGGCGGGGTGTGTCAGTAAGCCTTCTGGAATCGGTGGTGGCAGAGGGCGTGGTATGGGCGTCTTTATCGGTAGTTCAACTCTTGGTTGCTTTTAAAGGAAGCTCAACGATCAATTCTGCCCCGTTTCCCGGTACTGATACGCAACTCAATTTACCTCCGTGTTTTTCTACCACCACAGAATAGCTAATTGCCAAACCAATACCACTACCTTTGCCCACAGTTTTAGTAGTAAAAAATGGATCGAATAACCTTTTTTGTAGTTCTTGGGAAATACCAGGGCCGTTATCTTTTATGCTAATTTTTACCCAATTTTCGTTGATTAGTTCAGTCCGAATTATAATTTTAGGTAATGGGCGATCGTCGATTAATTTTCTACTTGGCATTAACTCTTCTAAAGCATCAATTGCATTAGTCAGAATATTCATAAATACTTGATTTAACTGACTAGCGTAACACTCAATATTCGGTAATTTACTATATTCTTTAATTACTTGAATACCAGGATGAAAAGGACTAGGTTTGAGGCGTTTCCCCAAAATTAACAAGGTGCTATCTATCCCTTCGTGAATATCTACGAATTTCTTTTCACTTTCATCTAAGCGCGAGAAATTACGCAATCCATAAACGATATCTCGAATTCGTTCCGCCCCCACCTTCATCGAACTGAGTAGCTTGGGTAAATCCTCCATTACAAATTCAAGTTCCATATCCTCAGATTGTTCGCTAATTTCATCGCCGGGAGAAGGAAAGTGTTTGCGGTATAATTTAACCAAATTTATCAATTCTTGTGTATATTCATCTGCATGGGAAAGATTCCCGTAAATAAAGTTAATAGGATTGTTAATTTCATGAGCAACACCCGCCACTAATTGCCCTAAAGCAGACATTTTTTCGGTTTGAATTAACTGAGTCTGCGTTGCCTTAAGTTCTTTGATAGCCTGTTCTAGCTGAACGGCTTTTTCTCGTTCTCGCGCTTCTGATTCTTGCAAAGCAGCGTTTAATTTAGCTAGTTCATCTACTTGTCGCAACACGATCGTAATAATCGCATTTTTTAATTCAAGCGCTGCTTCAATTTCGCATTGTTTCCAAGGTAAAGATTTTAATTTAACCGTTTCTTTCCATAATTGAAAAGATTTTCGAGGAGACAAACGTACCTTACCATTATCTTTGATTTCCATTGCATCATGAGGATTACCTGCCCAATTCACGGTTTGAATTACTTCTGGGCGAAACCATAAAACATAATTACTCAATGTAGGAGAAATCGAAATAGCTATTAACCCACTAGCTAAATCTTTATATTTTTCTGCTTCCGGATACAATTGAGCTAAAGAATCAGTATAAAAAATTTCCTGTTTATGATTATCTAGCCATTTAATTAATTTTTGGATATCTATTACTTCAGGAGATCTCCCCACGACGACGCAATCTTTGCCCATACAAATCGCTGCACCATTGGCGCTAACTAAGTCTAATAAATTTGGATAGTACCGGACTAGCCCATCCACAAAATTATTATCTCTAGACATATATTCAATCAACTTATTGTTGATTGACTTTAGCTTTAACTTGTAATCGTAATCTTGATTATTTTCCTTAGCGGTAAGTTCTAAAGACATTACTTGCGCCAGAAATTTGCAAGCTGTACGCACTTCATAGGATACATACTTGGCTGAATAATGATGACAAGCTACCAATCCCCAAAGTTTTTGTTCTTTAATCAAAGATATAGACATAGAAGCGCCGACTCCCATATTTTGCAGATACTCTACGTGCAAAGGAGACACGCTTCTTAAAACTGAGTGGCTGAGATCCAAAAAATCGTTATTAACGGGATTATTGGTAGGTGTAATTTCCACGGGCTGATAATTAATATCTGGAATTAATCTCAGCCAATTTAAGCAATACAATCTTCTCGCTTGTTTAGGAATGTCTGATGCAGGGTAGTTTAATCCTAAAAAAGGTTCTAATTCTGATTTTTTTTCTTCTGCTACTACAGTTCCATGCCCTTCTTCATTGAACTTATACACCATTACTCTATCAAAACCTGTAAGCTGTTTGATTTCTTTAGCAATAGTTTCACATAAAATTTGTAAATTAGGGGATTCTTGAATCTTAGATGCAGAAGTTCTGACTAAATGGTAAAAATTGAAAAAAGGTACATTTTCTGGTGACAGGGCTGGTTCCAATTCAAGAAGTAATACTCCATCATTTCGATGGATAATTCCATCAAACAACCGATTTCCAGTTGAAGTGGACAAGGAGAGTTTAAGCGGGTTAACGGTTTGAATATCTTCGTTTGCCAAAGCTTCTTTTAAAGAAATTAGCTGTGAATTGTCTATGAGTTCGGAAATATTCTTTTTAATGATTCTTTCGGGAGAAATTCCGAAAAAATCGGCAGTATTATTGCTGGCTTGTAAAATGGTTAACTGAGGTTCTCTTAGTACTAAAAGTACTCCATGAGGTTGAATCGAACCAGGAATGTGAATGGCTTCTTCGTCACAATTACTTAAATTTACTTCTTTTGCAATATGGCGCTGACTCATATACTTTATTTCCTCTGGACAAATAATATTTAAATAAACTTGGAAAGAGTTATTTGCGATCGCATTTTCACCAGTTATTGTATTTAATTTTCGTCAATGCACCAACTACTGTCTGGCTTGTACGTAAAAATAACAGTCTGTAATGTTCAAAAGATAACTCTTTACTGAATGGAATTTACCAGACTTACCTTTTTACTCGCCACTTTATCTAAGATATTTTAATATTTAATCTACATCATCGCTAAAAAGATTAAGCGGATTTACCGCTTTCACCTTTAACGACGGCAGCGCCGATTAAATGTGCCAAACGTAAAGCTTCCGGCACTTTACCGCAATCAGTCAAACGTTGTAGCACCGCACCGATTATTTCTGGACTTTCCCCGCAAACTTGAAAGAAAAATGACTGAAATGTATGAATTTTTCCGGCGCGTTTGAGTAAAGCAAGGCGTTTTTCTGGATATGGTAAACGACGAATCGCTGTTTCTATTTTACTCAAGTCTGGAGGACGCCGCATTACCGTTACGCAAGGCAAGGCAAGGCGTTGAGAAAGTAGAGTTGACACTCCCCGGTCTAAAGACACGGGGATTCTACATTCACAGACTCACCGTTA
>CAZJJR010000036.1:0-30722 GCA_964546365.1 uncultured bacterium
TCGGTCTTACCCAACCAGTTGGCCCAGCAGGATCTAACAGAAAACCAGTTAGAAAATCTTGATAGGAACCATTAGGACGACCATTGTTATCGAAAGGTGCAAACACCAGTTTGTAACCGGTACCTTGACTGCGATTCCAAGAACCGCGAAACGCTACAAATGCACCATTACGATATTGTTGGGGGAATGTTTGACCAGTGTAAAATTCTAATCCGATCGGTGCAGAATGGGATTGGAACAATACATCGGGAGTGCGGGTACTGGCGGCTAAAGTTGGATTCTGGCTTTGTCCGTTCACCGTGCGGCGCGGATCGAGTAAATTAGGAGATAGGTAAGCATAAGGCCAACCGTAAAATTCCCCAGCATTTAAACCAGTTAAATAATCCGGTACTAAATCATCCCCTAAACCATCACGTTCGTTTACCACCGTGAAAAGTTGCCCTGTTGCCGGGTTAAAATCCAATCCCACCGGGTTTCGCAAACCAGAAGCAAAAGTTTGTCGATTAGAACCATCCAGATTCATTACTTGCACGAAAGCACGCGGTAAAGGTTCGACATTTACATTCGAAAAAGAACCGATCCCAACATACACTTGTTGCCCGTTGGGAGAAAGTGCGAGACTGCGAGTTACGTGACCGCCACCTGGAAACTCAGTAATTATTTCCCCTACACCTGAGAGTTGTAATTGACCGTTAACGTAGGGAAAACGCATTACTGAATCGGTGTTACCAACATAAAAATAACCGTTAGCAAAAACCATACCAAATGGTATATTCAAACCATTGCTGGCATCGGCAAATACGGTACGAAAATCAGCTACTCCATCCCCATTGCTATCTCTTAACAAACTAATGCGATTGGGGGTACTTTCAGCTAGTAATACATCACCTGTGGGAGTCAGGGTTAACCAACGGGCGTGTTCCAAACCAGCCGCAAACACATTTACTTGAAAACCTGCCGGTACTTGGAATGTGGGATTGTCTGGAATGGGAACTGGTTGAGCGGGCTTGATGGTGCTTTGAGATTGGAACGGTGCTGGTAATGAGTTAAGGCTAACATTAATGGGAGCAGTAGATGCAAGTGGTTGAGTTTGGATCGTACTGCTAGCACGAGGAATACTGGCGATTAAGTTAGCAATATTGTTACTTTCGGCAGTTAATAAAGCATCTACAGAAATGAAGCGATCGGCATCTATTTGATTCGGCAATATTCCCTCAACTAATCCTAAAATTGCCCCCGAAGATTTAATTCTTATTAAAGTATCTGAACTACCAACAGTGAGAGATGTTGCTTCTAAAGAAAGGTCTGCCGCCGTTAAACCGTTAGTTAATCCAATGTTATCAAAACCGTTATTAAACTCTCTGATAATATCTGCTAAAGCTGGATCTGTGACAGCCGTATCTGTTCTCAATATGAGAATATCATCTCCAGCACCACCTATTAAAGTGTCTTTGTCAAAATCGCCAATTAAAATGTCATTGCCATCGAGTCCGGATAAAATGTCTTGACCTTTGCCACCGCGCAGAATATCATCACCTTTTTCACCAAAAAGTCGATCGTTTTCTTGATTGCCAAATAGGTAATCGTTGTCATTACCTCCGTAAAGAAGATCGGCACCATTACCACCAAATAAATGATCTATATTCTGGTTGCCAAACAGAAAGTCGTCGCCTTCGCCACCAAACAACGCATCTATTCCTTCACCACCAGAAATGGTATCGTTTCCTTGATTGCCGTTGATAAGATCGGGCGCGGTAGAACCGGTAATCGCATCATTGCCCTCAAGTCCGCGCAGTCCTCCCGGCAACCCTCCTAGTAGTCCGGCTGTTACCTGAAAAGTGTCAGCGTTGGCAGTTAAGTCATAGAAGCCTTCTAAAATTGGGCCTGACATAGCTAGCTGTTTCCTCTGTACAACAAATACCGATCATATTACCTGTTTACTAATTTGGCGAACTCTAATGAACTATAAAATTTAATTATTTTTGACGGCAGATGCAGGTTTTCCAAATACAGATAAAGATAACGGTTAATTGCTGAATTACTGCCAAAATTAGCGCGATCGCTTCCGAACTCAACTACTTCATTTAGAATTGTCGAAAGGTAACTCTATCATCGCTAATCCCAGCACTCAGCATTGAATTAACTAGGCCGAAGTCTTGATACAAAAACGATCGGGCAAATTAAAAAAAAGGTTTTGGCATTTCTTTTGTTGCGGAATGACACCTTACATATCGAACAGAGGAGTTAAATAAAAGTTTATGTTAAGCAATCCGAAAAATACCAGGTAATTGCGAAAATAACAATGTAGGATAAAAACAAAAAGATCGGCAATTATTCAAATGATTCTTTCCAAAAAGTTTACCGAAGCCCTCACTTTTGCCCACGAACTACACGCTACTCAAGTTCGCAAAGGTAGTGGCGTTCCTTACATCGCACATTTGTTAGGAGTGACCGGCATTGCTTTGGAATATGGCGCAGATGAAGAGGAAGCGATTGGGGCTTTATTGCACGATGCGGTAGAAGATCGAGGCGGTGCTGCTACTAGGGAAGAAATTCGCCGCCGTTTTGGGGATCGGGTAACTGCAATTGTGGATGGTTGTACGGATGCAGATATTACGCCAAAACCACCTTGGCGAGAAAGAAAAGAGATTTTTATTGCCAGCATAGCTACCGCTTCCCCATCGGTGCTATTAGTTTCGGCATCGGATAAACTGCACAATGCGCGATCGATCTTGCAAGACTATCGCACATTGGGCGAGTCAGTTTGGCAGCGCTTTAAAGGAGGTAGGGAAGGGAGTCTTTGGTATTATCGCAGTTTAGTAGAAGCATATCGCAAAGTTTGGTCATCCCCTCTGGTTGACGAATTGGAGCGAGTAGTTTCAGAATTAGAACAGTTAGCTAATGGATAATCGTCATTAGTCATCAGTCATCGGTCATTAGTTATAACCAAATGACTAATGACCAATGAAAAATGACCAATGAAAAATAACCAATGACAAACGTTAAATTAGACAAAATTACTCGTCGTTTTAATAACACGATCGCGATCGAAGATATTAGCTTTGAAGTTCCCGACGGTCAATTTTGGGTATTGCTTGGGCCTTCAGGTTGCGGCAAGTCTACGATTTTGCGAACGATCGCGGGATTAGAAACTGCTACTAGCGGTAATCTTTATATTGGCGATACGTTAGTAAATGATATTCCACCGAGACAAAGAGATGTGGCGATGGTGTTTCAAAACTACGCCCTTTATCCTCACATGACGGTGGCAGAAAATTTGGCTTTTGGCTTGCAAATGCGGAAAGCTGACCCGAAAATGATTAAGGAAAGAGTGGAAAAAGTAGCGCGATCGCTCGATATTTCTCACCTGTTAGATCGGAAGCCCAAACAGTTATCGGGAGGGCAGCAACAACGGGTAGCTTTGGGAAGGGCGATCGCGCGAGAACCGAAAGTTTTTCTGTTAGATGAACCTTTATCTAATTTAGATGCCCAATTGCGAGATGATACGCGGGCAGAGTTAAAACAATTGCACCAAAGAGTGGGAATTACTACTATTTACGTCACTCACGATCGAGTGGAGGCAATGACTCTAGCGGATAAAATCGTGATTTTAAATCGCGGAAAAATTCAACAAATTGGCGAACCACAAGCAGTTTATGCCCGTCCTGCTAATCGAATGGTGGCAACTTTTTTGGGTAGTCCGCCAATGAATATTTTGCCTGCAACTTATACGGGCGATCGGTTTAAGTTGGGCGATCGATTTTTAGATTGTCCTGTCATGATGAGGGAGAAGTTGCAACCGAGAGAGGGTCAAGGTTTTGACTTGGGTATTCGTCCGGAAGATGTTTTTGCGATCGCACCGCCAAGACACCAAGAAGAAAAACAGAGGAGTTACGGCGAGTTGATAGTTGAAGTGAAGGTGGTGGAACCTTTGGGGAAAGAGGTTTTGATTCGCGGGAGTTTACCGGGAACGGGTGTGGTGTTGAACGTTTACGGTTCGCCGGATGTGCGGGTGAGTGTGGACGATCGTATTTCTATACAATGCAATCTCGATCGGTTATTCGCGTTCGATCCGGCTACTGGTAATACTATATATCCATTAGGGTGAATTTCTGCTCACTTCTGTTGTACGATCGCCACAAGCAAGAACGCCGTTTTTGTAAGTTGGATTGGCTGGTAGTTTCCCATTGTAATAGTAATCTCGACAGATAATTGCTACTGTTTTGGGCTGATTTTTCGCCGTTCCCGGTACGACGAAAACGCCCCCAACATAGTTAGTATTAGCGTATGAATTTACTTTTGCTTTTGCTAGCACATAACTGTACGTAGCAGTAGGAGTTGTAACCAAGGAATATTCGTATAAGTTTGTCTCTATTAGTCCAGTTCCTAATTTTTGAATAGAATTAGCGAATCTACGATGTTGTGAATAATAACTTTGTTGGGATTGGTTGATACTTTTCAAATATTGATATTCGTTATAAGTGGATAATTGCTTTGTGTTAGCACCACAGCTTAATACATTATTTTTATAAGTTGGATTAGCTGTTTGCTGATTACCGGGAGCTATATCTTGACAAAAAATAGAGACGGTTTTAGCTTTACCTTGATTAGAATCGGGAACTAAAAATACTCCTCCGACATAACTAGGATATTTAGGGTAAAGGGATTTTGCATAATGAAAAGCAGCATTAGCACTACTATTAACTGAGTATTGATAAAATTCAGTTTGAGCTTTGATTTTAAAACCTAAAGCTGGCAGCGAATTGGTAAAAGAGCCTTTTTGAGCATAATGTTTTTCCTGTGCTTCAGTTAGGGCTTCAGCATAATCAGATGCTAAAATTAAGCTTTGCGGATCGGTAATTGGAATAGTATCTCCACCGCAGGTTATCACATCATCTCGTAAAATCGGTTCGGCAGGTTTAGTAGTGGTAGGTGATTTTGTTTCGCAGAGAATGGCAACTGTAGTTTTCTCTTCTGAAAGGCTTATATCAGATATCTCAAAAACACCCCCTACATAACTTTTTTTCGTCTGGTTGGGAGCATCTTCTCTAAGAATACCGTAGTTAAATACAGCTTTTTTGTTACCGCTTATAGAATAAGTATAGTTGGTGGTTTGAGTTCTAATGCCAATACCCAAGCTATTCCAGCTTTCTGGATCGCTTTTGGTTACAAATTTCCCATTTTCTACATAATATGCCTGCTGCCCTCTGTTCATTGAGCCAACATATTGTTTTGCTTCTGCTTCTACTGCTTTATTTCCAGGATGTAGAAAATTAGGTAAAACGATCGCGATCGCAACTAAACCTCCCAAAATAAAAATAACAATCAGAAGCTCGAAAAAAGTAAATCCTTGACTGTTATTTTTCTTGACGACATATTGCAGAAATTTAACGCGCAGTTCGGTACTCATAGTCTTGTGGAAGTAAAGCGAGAAGTTAAACTTGTCTTCTCGTTTATATTCTCTATTAAATCAGAACACTGTTCGAGATCTGCACTGACTTCTTTGAGTACTCATCGACTTCTCATTGGCTTTCCTAATTAACGCAAGTTACATTTTTACAATCGATTTTCCTTGCATAGTTTGTAGTGAGGACTTTAGTCCTCAATCTAAGGAATAAATTCCTCACTACGAACAAGCTTTACTATGAGTAAGCTACCGCACATGATATATAGCGATCCTATTTAAGTAATCAACCCCACCCTAGCCCTCCCCTTGGTAAGGGGAGGGTTGGGAGGGGTTTAGTTGTTCGCAATTCATTTACGATCGCTATAACGCCTAACTACTAACTACCCGCAGATTGCACAAATCCAATAAAAATACTACTTAATAAAATTCCTCCCATTAAGATCGCTATCAACAGGAGAGTTTTAAAATGAGTTTTATTTTCTTTTTTCTGAAGCAGATATCGCAACCACCTATCTTTATATCTTTTTCTCATAAAACTCACCTAAACTAAGAGTATCAAATCCAGAATTCAGAATTAGACTAACTTCTGAATTCTGAATTTTGGCTCGGAGAATTCTCCCACCTAAACCACTTGTTTTTGCTGAAAACTAATTAACTCAGCGGGAGCAACTGCACCGTGTTCCGTGATAATGGCGGTAATCAATTCAGCAGGGGTCACGTCGAAAGCAGGATTGTAAAATTCTACTCCCTCAGCCGTTAGCCTGGTATTTCCCACTTGGTAAATCTCTACGGGATCGCGTTCTTCAATGGGAATTAAACTACCATTAGATATGGAAAAATCAATTGTCGAAAGAGGTGCTGCCACAAAGAAAGGAACTTTATGTGCTTTAGCCACAATTGCCAAACTGTAAGTACCAATTTTATTAGCAGCATCTCCATTAGCAGCAATTCGATCTGCACCAACTACAACCGCATGAATTAAGCCTTGTTTCATGCAATGCGCTGCCATATTATCGGTAATTAAAGTAACGGGAATCCCTTCTTGCACGCATTCCCAAGCTGTTAATTTCGCGCCTTGCAAACGGGGACGAGTTTCATCAGCAAAAACCCTTGCCAAACGTCCGGCTTTCCACGCAGAACGAACTACTCCTAATGCCGTACCGTAGCCAGCAGTTGCCAAAGCACCAGCATTGCAATGAGTCAAAATAGTTAATTTTTCATGTGTAGCGGGTAAAACTGCCAAACCTTTGTCACCAATTGACTGACAAGTTTGGATATCTTCTTCATTGATAGTTTGCGCTGTTTTTAATAATACTGTTTTCAGATATTCTACTGGCCCTAAAGTTTGACGAGCCGTATTTAGCATTCTTTGAATTGCCCAAAATAAATTAACGGCGGTTGGACGAGTTTGCCGCAACATTTCGGCAATTTCTTCCAGTTTACTAAGAAATTCATCGCGGTTTTCTGTTTCAATATCTCTTGCTCCCAAGTACATCCCATAGGCTGCTGCAACGCCGATCGCAGGTGCTCCCCGCACGATCATGGTTTTAATCGCGTGCGCCATGTCTTGGCAACGAGTAATTTCGACAAAAGTGTATTCAGTTGGTAGACGATTTTGGTCGATCAGTAAAACGCGATCGTTTTGCCAAATCACTGGGAACACTTGAGAGGTAACGGGGTTCATAAATGGATTATAGATTTTTGAGTTTTGCAAACGAATCTTCAGCAGTAGTGATATCTAGTTTATTGCCAATGGAGCATCGAACATAAATTATGTAACTTCTCTTCTTTTTTACCGTGCCTGTCTGCTTGCCACCTCTTGGCGAAGATCGGCATCATAGCAAAGGCGATCGATATTCAGGCAGCTAGTTTATTCTAATTAGAGTTTAGCGTTACCATGGTAGCAAGCATTACTGCGGCGGCATCCTAAAAAATTTTCAGTTAAATTGAGGTTTTGAAATGATCCAAGTAACGAAAACTTTGAGTTTTGGCGAACCCGCACCTCTTTTTTACTTGCCAGATCAACAAGAAAACCCTGTAATTTTAGCCGATAAAGCTGGGAAACCGATAATTCTCTTCTTTTATGCCAAAGATGAAATTCCCGAATGCAAAGATATCGCTTGTTGGTTTCGGGATCTGATGCCAACTTGGACGGAACTAGGCATTCAAATATGCGGAATTAGTTTAGACACTTCTCAATCTCGCCAGCAGTTTGCTACAGAACAGAACATTCCTTTTTCGCTTCTTTCAGATGTAAATGGATATGTAAGCAGGCAATATGGCGTACTTTTTGAAACCCCTATTAACAACCAACCAATCTTAACTTATGTTCGGACAGCAATTTTACTAGATGTTAACCTTCGTATCCTCAGAATTTATGCTCTGAATAATTGGGAAACAGCGACTAGCGAAATTTTAAAAGATATCAAATCTCTCTTGCCACGAGAAGAACCCCTTCACATCACTATGCAAGCGCCTGTTCTCCTGATTCCTAACGTACTTGAGGCAGAATTTTGCCGCGAACTGATTCATGTTTGGGCAACCCAAGGTAATAGTGAATCAGGTTCTATGCACCAGGATGGTGAAAAGACTATAGGAGTTATCGACTACAGTCATAAAATCAGGCGAGATCACTTTATCAGTGATGAACAAATATTGATGCGTCTCGATCGCATCATGCAAAGACGAGTATTTCCCCAAATCAAAAAAGCATTTCAGTTTGAAGCAACGCGCCGCGAAGATTACCGCATCGGTTGTTACGACGCCAGCAGGGGTGGTTTTTTCCGCGCCCACCGAGATAATACCACGGGCGGAACTGCACATCGTCGTTTCGCCATGACTCTCAATCTCAATTCCGATGAATATCAAGGAGGATATTTAAGGTTTCCAGAACATGGGCCTCATCTTTATAAGCCTGATACTGGTAGCGCCGTCATCTTCTCTTGTTCCCTTCTTCACGAAGCTACTGATGTGACATCTGGTTGTCGTTACGTACTTCTTTCATTTATTTATGGGGAACAAGATGCTGCTAATCAAGAAGCATATGAGAGTAAAGTCAAAAATAATTATGAGAATGCGATCGAATATAGATAATTAACCTTGTAATATCTGTAGGTTGGGTTGAGGTAACGAAACCCAACACTCGCTTAAAGTTGCAGTTGGGAAGTTTGAAAAATTTTTGTTTCTGTTGGATTCATAATCTAATTCTCCGATATAAATTTCAAACTATATTAATCCACAGACTTTAGCTCCATATTAAAACGAATAACCGCAGATAAACACAGATCGCTCTTTGATTCATCTGCGTTCATCTGCGGTTAAAAAATTGGCCGACTAACTAACAACAGATACCTGCTTATTAAAGAAAGCATTCCGCACTCGTTCTGCCATTTGTGCTGGCGTCAAACCAAGTTCTGCAAAAGATTCTTTCGGTTCGGCATGATCGACTAAAATATCGGGTACGCCAATCCGTTTTACTGGCACCAATACATCAGCATCCAGCAACGCTTCCGCTACCGCAGAACCAAAGCCGCCCATAATGCAGCCTTCTTCTAAAGTAACGACGCGACCGATTTGTTTTGCTAAAGGTACGATCAATTCAGTATCCAAAGGTTTAGCAAAACGGGCATTAATTACGGTGGCTTCGATGCCGTGTTCGGAGAGAATTTCGGCGGTTTGCATGGCTGGATAAACCATCGAACCGTAGCCTAGTAAAAGCACGTCATCGCCGGAACGAAGAATTTCTGCTTTACCGATTGGTAGCGCTTCCCAACCTTCTTCCATCAACGGTACACCATAACCGTTACCGCGAGGATAGCGCATGGCGATCGCACCATCAGTATACTCAATCCCCGTCACCAACATTTGTTGCAATTCCGCTTCATCCTTCGGTGCCATCAACACCATATTAGGAATGCAACGCAAGTAAGAAATATCGTACATTCCTTGGTGAGTCGGGCCATCCGCACCCACGATACCCGCCCTATCCATGCAGAAGAAGACGGGCAATTTTTGAATGCAAACATCGTGAATGATTTGGTCGAAGGCGCGTTGCAGGAAAGTGGAATAAATGGCAACTACCGGACGCATTCCTTCACAAGCTAATCCGGCGGCTAAAGTAACCGCGTGTTGTTCGGCAATGCCTACATCGATATATTGTTTGGGTAACTTGGCTTGCAATTTATCCAAACCAGTACCCGTAGCCATTGCTGCCGTAATACCGACAATTTTGGGATTATTTTCGGCTAATTTTACTAAAGTATGGGCAAAAACTTTTGAGTAAGCGGGGGGTTTTGGTTTATTAGAGGGAATTGGTTTACCAGTTGCCAAATTAAACGGACTTTGGGCATGGTAGCCAACTTGGTCTTGTTCTGCCAGTTCGTATCCCTTACCTTTGACGGTGGCGACGTGAACTAAAACTGGCCCGTGAATTTGGTGTGCTTGTTGGAAAGTGGCAATCAGTTCTTCTAAATTATGACCGTCCACTGGCCCCATGTAAGTGAAGCCTAATTCTTCAAATACGGCACCGACTTTGGGAACTGCTAACCGCTTCATCCCTTCTTTGATGCGTGCCAATTCGGGAGTGAACGAATCGCCAACGAAGGGGAGGTGCTTGAATTGTTCCTCTAAGTTATCGGTGATAAACTGCATCGGCGGACTGAGGCGCATTTTGTTCAAGTAGCGGGGAATCGCGCCGACGTTGGGGGAAATGGACATTTCGTTGTCGTTGAGTACCACCAGCAGGTTGGTTTTGGGCAGGTGTCCGGCGTGGTTGATGGCTTCTAATGCCATCCCGCCTGTCATCGCACCATCACCGATTACCGCTACTACTTTGAAGTTGTCGCCGTTGAGGTCTCGCGCTAAGGCCATACCTAAGGCGGCGGAGATGCTGGTAGAAGCGTGTCCCGCACCGAAATGGTCGAATTTGCTTTCACAACGCTTGAGGTAGCCAGCAACGCCTTCTTTTTGCCGCAAGGTGTGAAAGCGGCTGTAGCGACCCGTGATCAGTTTGTGGGGATAGGCTTGGTGTCCTACGTCCCAGATTACTTTATCGCGATCGAGATCTAGGGTTTGATATAACCCTAGCGTCAGTTCCACAACTCCCAAACCAGGGCCAAGGTGTCCGCCACTGGTTGCTACGGTTTGCAGATGCTTGTCCCGGATTTGACGGGCAATTTGCTTGAGTTGATGGGTAGAAAGACCGTGCAACTGGTTGGGATGGGTGACTTCACTCAGGTGCATACTTAATGGTTCTCTTTTTGAGGAATATTTAGATTTTATTTACTTGTTTAACTTTAAAGGATTTAATCTTTACTTTTGCTGATTGAGCAATCAGGGAAAGAATAAAATATTTTATTTTTCCGAATATTGACTAAATTATTAATTTGTGATATGTCAAGTGGGGATGCGATCGGCCCCGATGCCAAGTTAAATTCTGATTACAATTCGCATTTTCATTAAAGAGATTCTGTTGACATCCTCCCGGGCGTGAACGCACGGGGATTCCCAGAATCACTTCTGAGACTTCCTCTTTCGCTCTCGTTGATTTACTTGGTTGAGTTTCCCCATCCAAGCAGGGATCGTTCTCTCGCCTTGGCGTTGATTCCTGCCTGCCCGACAGTATTTGCCCATTGTTTTAGGGCTGATTTTAAAATATTTTTGGCTGCGTTCTCATTTCGATCGGCAACGTATTTGCAATGAGGGCATTGATGAGTTCTGGTACTTAAAGTTTTCACAACTTTTTCACCACAGTTAGAACAGTTTTGGCTAGTTAGTTTAGGTTCTACGGCTATTACTGGAACGCCATAAACTTTACCAAAATATTCTAACCATTCCCTGAATCTGTACCATGCAGCATCATTTATTGATTTGGCTAAATGATGGTTTTTCACCATGTTTCGCACTCGTAGGTTTTCCACTGCTACCAAGTCGTTAGACTGCATGACGTGTCGGGCTAACTTGCATACCAAATCGTTACGTCTGCGTGAAACCGATAAGTGCGCTCTACCTAATCTGTTCCTAGCTTTGGCTCTATTTTTACTGCCTTTTTGAGTAAGAGACAATAGGAATTTTACGGCCAAGATACCGCACGCCAGCCACTTCCACTAACGATCAAAAGGCATTGACACAACAGTAAGTAGAATTACCACTCGATTTGCAAG
This sequence comes from uncultured bacterium, assembly GCA_964546365.1. GTDB lineage: Bacteria > Cyanobacteriota > Cyanobacteriia > Cyanobacteriales > Aerosakkonemataceae > DATNQN01. The sequence goes on from CAZJJR010000036.1 coordinate 11,569, forward strand.
GCCATATATTTATGGTTGGGCCAGCCGGATCGGTAGATTCCGAATATGTTGTTAAACCGTTTATTTTCTTCTTCTTCTCTGGAGCGGTTGGTTCAGAAGGGAGTAGTCGAAGTAGATTTAATACAATATCATCCTTTGGGTAGATTGACTTTTAAAAAAAAAGATAAAATCACGGAATGAGGGTGCTAATGCCAAAAATCCCAATTACTACTAAAACCGGGTGCTTTCATCAACCCTAAAACCGACTCAAAAAAATGATTAATTTGGCTAAATCGCTCTGTTTTGCCAGCGTAATCTCTTATTTATCGCTGTTTTATCCCAAAATTACTACCGCACAGATCGTTCCAGATCCCACCCTACCCAGCAATAGCATTGCTATCCCAGATAGCAATACTATTCGCATCGAAGGTGGTACGACAGCGGGTAGCAACCTCTTCCACAGTTTTCAAGAATTTTCCCTTCCTACTGGCAAGGAAGCTTTTTTTAATAACGGATTTGATATTCAAAATATTTTCAGTCGCGTCACGGGAAAAAATATCTCGAATATCGATGGATTGATAAGAGCTAATGGTGTTGCTAACTTATTTTTAATTAATCCCAACGGGATTATTTTCGGCCCGAACGCACAATTAAATATCGGTGGTTCATTTCTCGGTTCGACTGCTTCTAGCATTAGATTTGCTGATGGAATAGAATTTAGCGCCACCAATCCCACCGCACCTTCTCTACTCTCGATTAACGTACCCATCGGCTTGCAGTTAGGCGCAAATCCAGGCCAAATCTCAGTTTCCGGCAACGGTCACGATTTCACACCTAGTGGGCCACAACCATTCTGGTTTCCCCTCCGAAGAGGTAATAGCAATGCCGGACTGCGGGTGCAACCGGGAAAAACTTTCGCTCTCGTCGGTGGCGACATCAACCTATCAGGAGGCATCGTAGCTGCACCATCGGGACGCATAGAGTTAGCTAGCGTTAAAGAAGGTTCCGTCAGTATCGATTCGACTATTTCTGGTTGGAGTTTGGGATATTTCGGCGTGCAGAACGACGGCGACATTCAACTTACCTCAAGAGCATTACTCGATGTTTCCGGTGGTGGGAGTGGCTCGATTTTCGTCCAAACTGGTTCCTTGAGGATGCAGGATGCTGCGCTGATGTTGAGCCAAAACTTCGCTCCTTTACCCCCAGGCGCGATCGAAATTCGTGCCTCCCGATTAGTAGAGTTGAGCAACCCCAATGGAGATGCCACAATTAACACTTCTATTGTCAGCGATGGTTTTGCTGGGTCTGGGGCAAACATCACTATTTCATCCCAGCGGTTAGTATTATCCGATGGTTCGGGCATCGATGCTTTTGCCTACATTCTGGCTAAGGAACTGGTAACGCTGGCAATTTGACACTAGAAGCTGCATCTATAACCGTTCGGGATGGCGGAAGGGTAGAAGGCTCTACCTTTGCCAGTGGAGAAGCCGCCAGCATCACCATCAATGCTACCGATTTTGTGGAAATCAGTGGCAAACCAGCAGCCAGCATCAATCCAAGTTCGATCGCATCTTCCGCCACCATTCAAAATGAATCGATCCGAAGAATAGCCAGATTACCAGATGTTCCTTCTGGCAACGCAGGTAACGTAACCATTAATACACCAGTCTTGCGGGTGTTCGATCGCGGTTTAGCTAGCGTGAGGAACGAAGGCATAGGCAATGCCGGAACGCTGGGCGTTAATGCTAACTTAGTAGTTCTAGATAAAAATGGCGGTTTAACGGCTGCGACTTCCTCTGGTGGTGGAGGTAATATTAACGTCCAAGCTGGGAATATCATTTTGCTTAACGGCAGCAGCATCTCCACAAATGCTGGCAGCAGCGATGGAGGTGATATATCTCTCGATACCCGGACTTTGGCTGCTTTAGGCAATTCCGATATTACAGCTAACGCTCAAGGAGGTTTTGGGGGTCGGGTCACCATTGCCGCACAAGGTATTTTTGGCACTCAGTTCCGAGAAAGTTTGACACCGCAAAACGATATTACCGCCACTTCCGATCGGGGTGTTGAGTTTAGCGGTACGGTAGAAATTAATACACCTGATGTTGACCCCAGTTCGGGGCTAGTTGAAGTGTCGGCAAATTATGTTGATGAAAACTCGCGCATTGCCACTACTTGTACCGCTAACACGGGAAATAGTTTTGTAATTACGGGCAATAGCGGTTTACCCTTGAGTCCTTACGATCCGCTCAGAGTTTGGTATAAAACTACATCAATACTTTCCCCAAGTGCAGTAGAAGATCTCAGAAGGGAAAATTCTCGATCGCCACAGTCTCCCCTGGTGGAAGTGACAAGATGGCAAATTAATCAAAAAGGAGAAGTTGTATTAGTAGCGAATGCTGCCAATGGAAGTGCTTGGAGTAAAGTAGCTGGGTGCGGCAGTTGAGGTCACGCTACGCGATCGCACGATCTTGCTAATATCATTCTTTTGGTATATTGACTTTTTAAAAATGGTAAAATAAACACTGCGGGTGCTAATCCAAAAAAAAATGGTAATTAGTGCTGAAGTTGGGTGCTTTTGGCAAGCTTTACTCCCAAAAAATATGAAACTGGTTTTTCGATCGCTATCCTTCTATTTAGCAACTACCCTGTCCTGTTTGTCCCTGTTTTACCCCAACGCCACCACCGCACAGATAGTTCCCGATACCACCCTACCTCTCAACAGCATTGCCATTCCCAATGGTAACAGCATCCGCATCGAAGGCGGTACATCTACTGGTGGCAATTTATTTCACAGTTTTCAAGAATTTTCCATTCCTACTGGTGGCGAAGCATTTTTCAATAACTCATTAGATATTCAAAATATCTTCAGTCGAGTCACGGGTAGCAACATCTCGAATATAGATGGCTTAATTCGTGCCAACGGTGTGGTGAACTTATTTTTAATCAATCCCAACGGCATTATCTTTGGACAGAACGCCCAATTAAATATCGGTGGTTCTTTTACTGCCAGCACTGCGGATGGCATCACATTAGGAAAAAATGGCTTTTTTAGCGCCAAAGATATTAGCAATAGCAGTTTGTTAAGCGTGCAACCAGGGGCATTATTTACCAACGAGGTGCGAAATTCGCCAGCCCAATTAGTCAATCGAGGAAATTTAGCTGTAGCACCAGGACAAAATTTAACTTTGCAAGGAGATGAAGTAACTATCATCGGCTCTCTGACAGCACTAGGAGGAAATCTTATCCTCAAGAGTAACGGCAATATTTCCCTCACAGATAGTACAGTAACGAATACCAATATCGGAGTTACAGAAAATGGTAGTATTCAGCTACAAGCACAGAATATTAGCTTAAAGAGATCGCAAATCATTTCCCGCACCATCAGTAACCAAACTGCACCCAATATTACCGTCAATACCACTGGAAACATTACTATTAGTGGCTTTAGTCCCCCCGACCCCAATCAAAATCCTCTCACCCAACTCCTCAACAGTCGAATTGCCAGCGAAACTTATGGCACAGGTGCAGGAGGAAATATTAACGTTGCCACTGCACAAATTAACTTAATTGATGGCGGACAAATTTCCACTTTAGTAGCACCACAAGCGACGGGAAATGGCAGCAAAATTACCGTTAATAGTAACGCCATTACTGCGATTCGAGCTAATACTTTTAATCCGCTTTTTCCGAGTGGAATTGTTAGCTATACCTTGGGTGCAGGCACAGGGGGAGATGTGGATGTAACCGCATCCAGAATCAACTTATCGGATGGAGGCGCAATCTTATCCTTAGTTCGGGGAACGGGAAAGGGAGGAGATCTCAAAGTCAATGTTAGTGAGTCTGTAGAAGCAACTGGACTCAATCCCTTAGCGCCGCAACTTTTTAGCGGTATTGTGGCACTAACTTTAGGAAAAGGTGATAGCGGAAATCTTAATTTATCCAGCCCACAATTAAGAGTATTTGAAGGAGCCAAAGTAGGTTCAGTTAGTTTGAGCCAATTCATTGGCGAACCACTTCCAGGGGCTGGAGAAGGTAATGCAGGGGATGTCACCGTCAATGCAACACAGGTGGAAGTAGTAGGAAGCAGCCCTCTAGCCCGTGACAATATTACTGGAATATTTAATGTTATCACTGGTTCGGGAAACGGAGGGAATCTCACTTTAACTACCGAAACTCTAAGCATCAGGGAGGGCGCAGGGGTAGCATCGGGGGTTGCACAGTCCATTTTCACCTTTGGACAACCTCTATCCAATTCTGGCACGGGCAATGGCGGTAATCTGACTGTCAGCGCTTCCCAATTTATTGAAGTGATTGGTAGCAGTCCCTCGCTAGTTGCCCCCAGTCAACTGGGAACGGCAACCTTGGGCAAGGGAAATGGAGGTATTGCTGTGATTAGCACTCCCCAACTGAGGTTGATCGATGGGGGAATAGTCGATTCAACTACAGGTGCCAGTGGAAATGGAGGTAAGATGACGATCGATGCCTCTGAGATTTTCATTAGTGGCACTGCTCCCGATAATTTTCCAGCTGGAGTAGAGGGGAGTGCTGTAGTCTTTAACAGAGCCATCCAACAGAATTTCTTCCTTCCTGAAGAACTCACGGGCAATACGGGAGAAATTACGGTTAATACACAGCGATTAACTATCCAAAATGGCGGTCAAATTCGAGTTAGACATGAGGGAAATGGCGATGCGGGAAAGTTAACTATTAATGCCGATACAATTTTGCTCGATCGCCAAGGCCAAATCAATGCTACAACTGCTTTCGGATTAGGCGGTGAAATTTCCCTGAATGTAAATTCTTTATTATTACTCCGCAATGGCAGTGCCATTACTGCTACAGCATTGGGAGGCACTGGAAATGGTGGCAACTTAAATATTAGCTCTCAATTTATCGTGGCGATGCCTTTAGAAAATAGCGATATTACTGCTAATGCCAAAGCTGGTTCTGGGGGTCAAGTCAGTATCGCCGCTACGGGTATTTTTGGTACTCAGTTTCGAGATAGTTTGACTAGCCAAAGCGATATTACAGCTACCTCTGACCTTGGCCCCCAATTAAGCGGTACAGTAGAAATTAATACTCCTGATGTTGACCCCAGTGCTGGCTTAGTTGAGTTGTCGGCAAATTTTGAGGATGTGAGTAGTAGCATTGCTACAGGTTGCCACGCTTCTGAAAAAAATAGCTTTATCGTTACTGGACGGGGTGGTTTACCGCGTGACCCCACGCAATATCTGACTGCATGGACGGTTTGGCGGGATGTGCGTACTTTGGGAAATGGGGAGGAGAATGGGAATCGAGTGGTTTCTAATTTATCGAATAATTACTCACCGGAAGCGATCGAAGCAACCGGATGGCAGAGGAATCAAAAAGGTGAAGTAGAATTACTGGCGAATGCTTCTAGGATGAATTCTGGAAATCTTTGGTATCGGGTAGCTAATTGTGGCGGTCAATAATGCGATCGCTACCATAACCGAATTGCACTGGTAAAAAACTAAAAATATCTAACTTAAGGTAGATGACTAGCGGTATCATCTATATAGGGTGCTGCTCTAGGGAAAAGAAAATTTGCTCTTGGCGAAGGTACGTCACAGCCCGATCGCTACCCAAAGTTGAAAAAAATATGAAAAAACTCGATCGCACTCTGTATTTTGCTATCACTTTTTCTTGCTTGTGCTTAACTAACAATAACCAAACAATTGCACAAATCATCCCAGATTCTACCCTACCGAGTAATAGCATCGCGATTCCCAACGGCAATAGCATTCGCATTGAAGGCGGTACGACTAACGGCAGCAATCTTTTCCACAGTTTTCAAGAATTTTCCATTCCCACTAGCGGCGAAGCATTTTTTAATAACACTCTCGACATCCAAAATATATTTACTCGCGTCACTGGAAAAAATATTTCTAATATAGATGGGTTAATCAGAGCTAACGGCACGGCTAATTTATTTTTAATTAATCCGAATGGCATTATCTTTGGGCAAAATGCCCAATTAAATATCGGCGGTTCTTTTCTTAGCTCAACTGCCAACAGTATTAAATTTGCCGATGGCAGCGAATTCAGCACCACCAATCCAACCGCACCATCATTGTTAACAATTAACGTGCCGATCGGCTTACAATTTAACATAAATCCAGGTAGCATCGTCAATCGCTCCCAAGCAAGCGCACAGGTAAATTTACCAACTCTTCCTATCCCGTTTCTTTTAGATAACAAAGTAGGATTAGCAGTACAACCAGGGCAAACATTAGCCTTAGTTGGTGGTGATATTCAAATCAATGGAGGTTATTTAACGACTAGTACCGGACAAATTATTTTAGGTAGCGTAGCGAGTCCCGGTTTAGTTAATTTTACTTCCACACCATTTGGTTTAACTTTAAATTATGACAGTATTCCCAACCTTGGCAATATTGAAATATCAAAGGTCGCGCTCCTCAACACTAGCGGATTAGGTGGTGGGAAAGTAGATATCAGAGGCGGAAATGTTACCCTTAGCGGTGCGCGAATTTATGGATTAACGCTGGGAAATATAGACGGCAGAGGGATTGATATTAATGCCCAAAACTTGCGCGTAGAAGGAGGGGCGCAAATTTCGACCTTGGCATTGGGAGCGGGAAAAGGGGGTAATATAAATATCCACACTACTGAGGCAGTAGAAATCACGGGACTGGGAATAGAGGGCTATCTGCGGTTTTATAGCCAATATGTAAGTTCTGTAATACTCAGTCCTTTTGACCCTCAATTAGTGCTGGTGACTAGCACTGTTGGCAGTGGAGCTGCCGGAAACATTAACATTGACACCGGACACCTGCTGTTGAGCAATGGAGTAGTGGGCGGTACTGCCACCCTTGGTGTTGGAAATGGCGGAAATCTGGCTATCCGCGCCAACACCATCGAAATGATCGGTTCAGCAATTAATAGTGGAACAATCAGGGAAAGTATTGGTCAGGGCGGAAGTATCGCTATTGATGCAGCACGGTTAATCATGCGCGATGGTAGCTATCTTCTCAGCCTCAGTAATAGTAATGGATCGTCAGGTAATATTACGATTAAAACTTCTGAATCTGTAGAATTGTCGGGAGGCATCCCTGGAAGTACGACGCAAACTATCATTGGCACTACCACTTCCAACGGAAATGGGAAAGCTGGAGATATTACGATCGACACTAAGCGGTTAACTGTTTCTGATGGAGCCGGAATAGCTTTAACGACGGGTGGAAATATTGGCCAATTTGTGCGTTCTACGAGTGGCGGACTGGGAGGAAATTTAACCATCAGAGCTTCTGAGTCTATAGAAGTGAGCGGCGTATCGGGAGTTTTGGGGGATGCAGGCTTTGCGCCTAGCGGTTTTTCCACTCAAACTTTTAGCTTAGGACGGGGTGGAGATATCAGCTTGTGGACGCCGTTGCTAACTGTGCGAGGTGGGGGAATAATTACGGCGGGTTCTTTGGGTGCGGCAGATGCGGGAGATATTACAATTAATGCTTCTAGGATCGTAGTAGAAGGCATTAGCAGTAACGGCGGTTTGAATAGTAAAATCGAAGCTTCCTCTGGTAGCACATCTATCTTTGTTAATCCCAACGCTACGGGAAATGCAGGCTCGCTGAATGTGAATGCAAGGGAGTTGACGGTGAAGGATGGGGCAATAGTCACCGTGCGGGCGCTGGGAACGGGGCGTGCTGGTAATATAAACTTGGTAGCTGATGCTCTAAGTGTCGATCGCCAAGGTAGCATTGATGGCAGAACGGCATCGGGTGCAGGAGCAAATATTAACTTGCAAGCACGGGAGATCCAACTGCGCCGCAACAGTCGAATTGCAACTGATGCGGGTAATTCTAACGGCGGTAATATTGATGTCAATACCAATACCTTAGTTGCTTTGGAAAACAGCGATATTACTGCTAATGCAGTCAGCGGTTCTGGAGGAAGGGTGAGTATCACTGCGCGAGGTATTTTCGGTACTCAGTTCCGAGATGAACTGACTCCCCAAAGCGATATCACCGCTACTTCTGACCTTGGTGCAGAGTTTAGCGGGACGGTAGAAATTAATACACCGGATGTTGACCCCAGTTCGGGGTTAGTAGAGTTATCGGCAAACTACGTTGATGAAAATTCGCGCATTGTGACTGCTTGTAATACCAATATGGGAAATCGTTTTGTAGTTACAGGTAATAGTGGTTTAGCCTTGACTCCTTTCGATCTGGTTAGCGGTTGGTATAACACAGCACTAATGCTTTCCCCAAGGGCAGTAGGAGATCTTAGAAGGAGAAATTCCGACTCGCCGCAGTCTCCCCTAGTGGAAGTGACAAGGTGGGAAATTAATCAAAAAGGGGAAGTGGAATTGGTAGCTAATGCTGCTAATTCGAGTGCCGAGAGTGCTTGGAGTAAAGTAGCTGGGTGTGGGCGGTAGGCAAGTGGTCATTCGATTTTAGATTTTAGATTGGCTGGGCAACGAAACGATCGGGCAAAGCTTGAAATAAGCGAGAATTTCTTTGAGGATTCCCCTGCAAAGGGGAGGGTTGAAATCCTTTTTTTCCGGTCATATCAGGGAAAAAAGAAAAAAACGTGGCGTAAAAACAGATCGGCTTGCCAAACAGAGTAAAATGCTCGCTGAGGGTGCTAATGGAAAAAATGGCAATTAGCGCTAAAGCTGGGTGCTTTTGGCAACTTTAACCCAAAATAATATGAAGTTTCTCGATCGATCGCTCTATTTGGCAACTACCCTGTCCTATTTGTCCCTGTTTTACCCCCATCTCACCACTGCACAGATAGTCCCCGATACCACGCTACCGAATAACAGCATTGCCATTCCCAACGGTAACAGCATCCGCATTGAAGGTGGGACAACTGCTGGCGGCAATTTATTCCACAGTTTTCAAGAATTTTCTGTTCCCACTGGCAACGAAGCATTTTTTAATAACGCTGTTGATATTCAAAATATCTTCAGTCGCGTCACTGGAAAAAATATTTCTAATATTGATGGATTAATCAGAGCTAACGGTGTTGCTAATTTATTTTTAATTAACCCCAACGGGATAATTTTTGGAGCAAATGCACAACTAAATGTTGGTGGTTCTTTTGTTGGCTCAACTGCTAACAGTATCAAATTTGCAGACGGCAGCGAATTTAGCGCGATCGCTTCCACAGCACCATCATTGTTAACAATTAACGTGCCAAGTGGCTTACAATTTGGCTCAAATCCAGGTAGCATAGTTAATCGCTCCCAAGCCACCGCACCAGTAAATTTACCAACTCTTCCTATCCCACTGCCTTTTGACAACAAAGTAGGTTTAGCAGTAGCACCCGGTCAAACATTAGCTTTAGTTGGTGGTGACATTCAACTTGACGGAGGTAATTTAACTGCTTCTACCGGACAAATTTTCTTGGGTAGCGTGGCAAGTCCGGGTTTAATTAGTTTTTTTTCCACTCCTTTCGGTCTAACTTTAAACTATGACAATATTACTAACTTTGGCAATATTCAAATATCAAATGGAGCGCTCGTCAACACGACCGGATTGGGTGGTGGCAAAGTAGATCTTAGAGGTGGAAATATCAGCCTTAACGGTGGACTAATTTACGCTCTGACATTGGGAAATATTGATGGTAGAGGCATCAATATTAATAGCCAAAAGTTGAGGGCTGAAGGTGGATCGCAAATCTTTAGCAGCACGCTGGGAACGGGTAAGGGGGTCGCTGTCAATATCAGTGCTACTGACTCGGTGGAACTCAGTGGCATCGGATATGATAGTTTTCAAAGATTTGTTCTTCAGTTTGTAGTAACTGGTTCGGCAAATCTCTTCGATCGGCAAATTATTCTCAATAGTAGCGCTGCTGGTAGTGGAGCGGCAGGAGCGATCGCAATTGATACGGGGCGACTGTCGATTGAAAATGGGAGCGTCATAGTTAATGGTACTTCTGGTTCTGGTAATGGCGCAGATATAACTATTCGTGCAAGATTACTCGATCTGATTGGTTCTGCAATCACCAACGGATCGATTCAAGGAAGTACGGGTATGGGAGGAAATATCACCTTTGAAGGAGAAAGGTTAATCGTGCGCGATGGCGCTGTTTTACTCAGTCAGACTCGCAGCGATACAGCATCGGGAAATATCGACATTCGAGCATCTGAATCGGTAGAAATCTTACGTTCGCCGGATGGAAATATCCAGCCGACTTTCCTCGGTACGACTACGATCGGTCAGAATGGGAAAGCCGGGGATATCAATATCGACACGCAACGATTGATGATTTCTGATGGCGCGGGAATCAGTGCGGCGACTGGTGCAATTGTCGCCAACTCAGTTTTTGGTACGAATGGGGGGCTGGGAGGCAATATCACGATTAAAGCTACGGAATCGATCGACATTGCAGGTATTTCAGGGGTTTTTGCGGTGGGATTTCAATTTGGTAGCTTCCTCAATGCGGAAACCGCTTCCTCGAATCGGGGGGGTGATATCCAAATTTCTACAGGCGTGCTGACACTGAGGGAAGGGGGTTCTATTTCTACCTCGTCTTTAGGCAGGGGAGATGCGGGAAATATTACGATCGATGCAGCGCGGATCGAACTTGTCGGTAATAATTCAAGTGAATTTAACAGTCAAATTCTGGCTGCGGTTGGTATTACTCCTAATTTCACTAATCCCAATGCTACGGCAAATGCGGGTTCGCTGACTTTGAATACTAATCAGTTGATTCTCCGCAACGGGTCAATACTTGGCGTCCGGAGTTTCGGCAGTGGTGGTGCTGGTAACGTTAATGTGGTGGCAAATGCGATCGCTCTCGATAACCAAAGTAGCATTGATGGCAGAACGGCATCGGGTGCAGGAGCAAATATTAACCTGCAAGCGCGGGAGATCCAATTGCGCCGCCACAGTCGAGTTGCTACTGATGCGGGTAATTCTAATGGCGGGAACATTGATGTCAATACCAATACCTTAGTTGCTTTGGAAAACAGCGATATTACTGCTAATGCAGTCAGCGGTTCTGGAGGAAGGGTGAGTATCACTGCGCGAGGTATTTTCGGTACTCAGTTCCGAGATGAACTGACTCCCCAAAGCGATATTACAGCCACTTCTGAACTTGGCCCCCAGTTTAACGGCACTGTAGAAATCAATACACCGGATGTTGACCCCAGTTCGGGATTAGTGGAGTTATCGACTAACTATATGGATGAGAATTCGCGCATTGTGACTGCTTGTAATTCCAATACGGGAAATCGTTTTGCTATTGTTGGCAGTGGTGGTTTACCCTCTACTCCCGACGATTTTTTTACTGGTTGGTATCGCACCAAACCAATGTCTTTACCGAGACCAGTAGAAAATCAAAACAGGGAAAATTCTCTCTCGCTACCATCACCGATTTTAGAAGCAACCAGATGGGAAATTAATCGAAAAGGGGAAGTAGAATTGGTAGCGAGTATTGCGAATGGGAGTGTTGGAAGTGATGGGAACGCTGCAACTAGGTGCGGTGTTTGAGAATGCGATCGCTTACATTCTGTCTGTGCCCACCTGCGGTGAATCGTAAAAGTGACAATGCTTAAGTGAAACGCTACACCTGCGCGATCGATAAAGCCGTCTCCCATTTTGGTATTCCAACTCATAAAAAACCACATAAAATCTTTAGAATCTAGTTTTAAAATGCAGAATAAAGTCAAAATAATGGGCAGAAATGGGTGCTATTTCAATTGGTTATCTCTACCTTGATGCTCAAAACATATGAAGCAGCCTGATTGCTGGCGATGGCTAACGAGTACGATTTTTAGTTTGTACTTGACTACGGCTAGTACGATTTCCGCACAAATCGTTCCCGATCGCACTCTACTGAATAATACGATCGCCATTCCCGACGGTAATTCCATCCGCATCGAAGGTGGCATCAATTCCGGCGGTAACTTATTTCATAGCTTCAGTGAATTTTCCTTACCAACCGGGACAGAAGCATTTTTTAATAACAACATAGATATTCAAAATATTATCTCTCGCGTCACTGGCACTAACATATCGAATATTGATGGATTAATTCGCGCTAACGGCACTGCAAATTTATTTTTAATTAATCCCAACGGCATTATTTTTGGTAGTAATGCCAGATTAAATATCGGTGGTTCTTTTATTGCATCTACTGCTAACAACGTGACATTTGCTGATGGCAGTAACTTTTCTGCTACGCAACCGACTGCTGCGCCTTTACTCACGGTTAGCGTACCCGTTGGTTTACAATTCGGGCCAAATTTACCCGGTGCGATCGAAGTGCGAGGTGCAAATCTTTCTGTGGAAACAGGCAAAACCTTAGGTTTGGTGGGCGGCGATGTCTCGATTTCTGGTGGTAACAACCCATCAGCCACCGGTTTAACGGCTGGGGGAATTCCGATCGCCATTGTTGAAGGAAACGCCATTCCAACTACGCCGGGAGGAAGGATAGAATTAGGTAGCGTCATGCAGGGTAACGTTTCTTTTACTCCCACAGATAAAGGTTTTGCATTTAGTTATTTAAATATCCCGAATTTCGGCAATATCGAACTTTCTGAATTAGCCAAAGTCGATACCAGCGGTACTGGTGGCGGAGAAATTCAAATTCAAGCTAGAAATTTACGAATTAAGGAAGGTTCTCGCTTTTCATCTTTTACTTTAGGCAATTTGCCTGGGGGAAATATGACGGTGAATGCCTCCGAATCGATCGAAATCATCGGGACGGGAGGCTATGAAGAAAATGTGTTGAGATTCGTAACTGGAACTGTTACGCCAAATAACCTCCGCAACGGCTTATTCACTTTAACTTTTGGATCGGGAAAAGCGGGAGATATTACCGTCAATACCCGCGATATTATCGCTAGTAACGGCTCTTATATTGCTGCTTCTACATTTGGAATAGGCGGTTTAGGGGGAAACGTAACGTTAAATGCTGCTAGTTCCGTGCAACTTAACGCTACTTTTATCGCTACGGGAACGGGAGTTGGCAATGCTGGTGATGCTGGTAAATTAACCTTGAATACTAGTAGGTTTATCGCCAAAAATAACGGCATTTTGGTAACTTCTAGTTTTGGCACCGGTAGAGGTGGCGATATTGAAGTAAATGCGTCTGATTCGATCGATATTACTAGCAGTAAACCGATTCCTCTTTCCCCTACAGCTAGGGCATTTGGTGGTATTTTTACTAGCGGTTTGGGGATGGGAGATGCGGGGGAATTGCGCGTTAATACCAGGCAATTAATTCTTCGCAGTGGTGCGGCTTTAGCTGCTAGTTCTTTTGCCCAAGGAGAAGGAGGAGATATCACGATTAAAGCAAGCGAATCGGTGGAATTAGTGGGAAATTCGCCTGATGGGCAACTTTTAAGCGCGATTACTTCCGTTACCGAACCGGGATCTACGGGTAGGGGAGGAAATTTAAGTATAGAAACCGATCGCGTAATTTTACGAGATGGCGGAAGAGTGAGCATTCGATCGCGAGGTAGCGGAGATGCAGGCAACTTAATATTAAATGCTAATTCGATTTTGATGGATAATGATGGAGGTTTGGAAGGTACTTCTGTTTCTGGAGAAGGGGGAAATTTCACCGTGCGATCGCGTAATATTCAAATGCGGCGCAATAGTTTTATTTCGGCTACTGCCGGTACGGATGGCGGTGATGGAAATGGCGGGAATATCAGTATCAATGCAGATACTTTAGTTGCTTTGGAAAATAGCGATATCACGGCAAATTCTCTCACCAGACAAGGGGGAAGAGTATTTATCAACGCTCAAGGAATTTTTGGCATTCAACCTCGTTTATTTCCTACTTCCGAAAGCGATATTACGGCAACTGGTGGAACGCCAGATTTAAATGGAACGGTGCAAATTAACACCCCTGATGTTACGCCGGGAACGGTGTTTATTGAGTTGCCAGAAAATTTTTCCGACCTCAGCAATCAAATTGTGGCAGGTTGTCCTGCCGATCGCGGTAATCGCTTTGTGGTTACAGGAAGGGGCGGTTTACCTCCCGATCCTTCCCAGATACTGAGGGGGAGGACGGTTTGGCGAGATTTACGCCCGATCGATATGAGCGATCGTAATTCTGTCAGTTCCCATTACCCATCCCCCATTACCCATTCCCCAATGCTTGAAGCAACTGAATGGGTAATTAATACCAATGGTGAAGTAGAATTGGTGGCAAGCTCTGGAAATAGTACGTCTCAATTTTATAATGCTGCTAATTGCAGCGGTTAATCAAATAATGCTAAATATTCGTTCTATAATCAAACACATTAATTATCCCGTCTGGTGGGGATTGTTGACTTTCTTAATTGTCATCGCAGTTTCACCAGCGATCGCCCGAGAAAATTTTCAATTTTCGAGTTTAGATTTTCGAGCGATTCAAAATGCAGATATTCAAAATAATCATTTAAAATCAGCCGTTAAAAATAATGATAATAGCTTATTAGAATCAGGCCGAAATTTATACAATAATGGGAGATTTGCTGACGCAGTAGAAATTTGGCAACAAGCTGTTAAAGAATTAGAAAAAAATGGGGATTCCCCACAACTTGCCCTCACGTTGAGTTACCTGTCTAACGCTTATCAAGAATTGGGACAGTGGGAAGCAGCGAAAATTGCGATCGATCGAAGTTTAACCATCTTAAAAAATCAACCAAATGCAGCTATTCTCGCCCGATCTTTGAATACTCAAGGCAGTATCCAATTAGCCAGAGGACAAACAGAAACCGCTTTGGATACGTGGAAACAAGCCGAAAAAATATACCGAGAAGCTGGCGACGAAACGGGAATTTTAGGTAGTCAAATTAATCAAGCCCAAGCTTTGCAAAATTTGGGAATGTATCGGCGGGCAAAAGTTACCTTAGAGGAGGTAAATTCTCGCCTACAAACTATGTCCGATTCTCCGATTAAAGCGGCTGGATTGAGAAGTTTAGGCGTAGCGTTGCAAGTAGTAGGAGATTTAACGCGATCGCAACAAGTTTTACAACAAAGTTTAACCATGAGCGAACAGTTAAACTCTCCTGCTGATGTCAGCAACGCAATGTTTAGTTTGGCGAATACCCTCCGCAGTTTAAAAAAGCCTCAAGAAGCTTTAGAATTTTATCGCCAATCAGCACGAATTGCTACTAATTCTCTGGCTAAAGTAACCGCGCAATTAAACGAATTAAGCTTGTTATTAGAAACCAAAGAAATAACGAAAGCCGAAACTTTATTACCGATTATTCAAACACAGCTAGCAAAATTATCACCCAGTCGAGAAGCTATTTATGCAGAAGTGAATTTTGCCCAAAGTTTGATGAAAATAGCCGATCCGCAGACGAAGATTTCCGTTTCTGCGATCGCCAATTACCAAGAGATCGGTCGAAATTTGGCTAAAGCAGTGCAAGCAGCCAGAATACTTAAAGATCCTAGAGCGGAATCTTATTCACTCGGACAATTAGCAGAAGTATATGAAAAAACCCAACAATGGGAAGCGGCGGAAGATTTAACAAAACAAGCGTTGATTTTAGCACAACAAATTAATGCTTCTGATATTATTGCTCGTTGGCAATCACATTTGGGTAGACTTTTTCAACAACAGGGAGAAGTTACTAAAGCGATCGTTGCTTACACGGAAGCTGTCAATAACTTAAAATCTCTGCGGACAGATTTAGTGGCAATTAATCCAGACGTGCAGTTTTCTTTTCAAGAAAGTGTCGAGCCTGTTTATCGTCAATTAGTAGGTTTGTTGTTGCAATACAATCCCGGTCAAACTGATTTGGAAAAAGCGAGAGAAGTAATCGAAGCGCTACAACTAGCAGAATTAGATAACTTTTTCCGGGAAGCTTGTTTGGATGTTCAACCACAAAGAATCGATAGTATAGATCCGACAGCCGCCGTAATTTATCCGATTATTTTACCAGACCGTTTGGCAGTGATTGTTTCTTTACCTGGTAAACCATTACAATACTATCAATCGACGGCTTCCCAAGCAGATGTGGAAAAAACAGTGGATTCTTTGTTAGAGTCATTCAACCCATTTTTTTCTAGTCAAGATCGTTTAAAGTTTTCTCAACAAATTTACGATTGGCTAATTCGACCGGAGGAAGCAAAATTAGCTGAAAATAAAATTAAAACCCTTGTGTTCGTGCTGGATGGGGCGTTGCGAAATTTGCCGATGACCGCTCTTTATGATGGTAAGCAATATCTCATTGAAAAGTATGCTTTAGCAGTAACTCCTGGTTTGCAGTTGCTAGCACCGCGCTCTCTTGCTCAACAACAACTGAAAGTTTTAACAGCCGGAATTACGGAAGCTCGTCAAGGTTTTTCGGCTTTGCCTGGAGTTAAATTAGAAGTAGCAGAAATTGCGGCTGAATTGCCTGCTAAGTTGTTTTTAGACCGGGAATTTACGCCGACTAATTTGCAAAATCAAATTCAAGCAAATTCTTTTCCGATCGTTCATTTGGCTACTCACGGACAATTTAGTTCTAACCCAGAAGAAACGTTTATCCTGACTTGGAATGACAAAATTAAAGTAAAGCAGTTTGAAGATTTGTTGCGTTTTAGCGAACAGGGAACGACAAATCCGATCGAATTGCTGGTTTTGAGTGCTTGTCAAACTGCATCGGGCGATCGGCGGGCGGCTTTGGGATTGGCGGGCGTAGCAGTGCGATCGGGCGCACGCAGCACTCTGGGAACGCTGTGGTCGGTCAAAGACCAATCGACAGCGATTTTAATGGCAGAATTTTATCAACAGATATCGCGGGGTGTCAGCAAAGCAGAAGCTCTCCGTCAAGCACAATTAACTTTATACAAGCAACCTAAATATCAACATCCTTTTTATTGGTCGCCTTTTATTTTGGTGGGAAATTGGCTATGAAAAAGGATGAAGGATGAAGTATGAAGTATGAAGGATGAAGTATGAAGGATGAAGTATGAAGGATGAAGTATGAAGAATTAAGTGGGACGAGTCGGAAAAGTATGAAATTGGGATAAAGTAACAAAGTTTACTGTTATCTGTATAGTACGCTTTTGCACTCTGTGTTTCTATTCATCTCCTTGGTGAAGTTTTTATACAAATATCAGTTTAATTTTCAGCATTTTAGCTGAGGATTATCAATTAGTATAAAGACGATAATTGGGTGAAAATACTTTAAAGTAAGTTTCATCGGTAAGCGAATCATGACTAAAACAAAAAATCTTATACCTGTCAGTCTTTTTTCGATCGCTCTATCCCTAGAACTAGCTATCGTTCCAGGCTTTTTAACTAAAGTACAAGCCCAAACTTCCGCCGATCGGTCTCAAACTATCCGCAATAATTCTGTAGCGAGCGTTACATTCGATCCCCCCGCAGGCGATCGCCCGGATGACACGGCAGGGGGTGCGTCTCGCGGTGAAGGATGTCCGTCAGAATCGGCTAGTGTATGCGTCGTTCCTGTAATGCCAAATACCAAAAACGGGTTAACGATTGCCGAACGTCCGACATTTTTCGTGTACGTACCGGAAACTTCTGCTAAAGAAATATTTTTCGGATTGAACGACGAAAATAATCAAAATTATTACCAAACAAAAATTCCGATCGAAGGCAAATCTGGTATTCTCCGGTTTCAACTGCCAGCTAACGCACCAGCGTTAGAAGTGGGGAAAAATTATCGTTGGACTTTTATTATTATTGACGAACAGGGACTCCGAGCAGATAGTCGGGGAGTAGAGGGAAGTATTCAACGAGTAGTAGCAAATCCCACCTTAGTCAGTCAGTTACAAAATCAATCTCTCGTACAACAGGCAGTTTTGTATGGCAAAAACGGGATTTGGTACGAAACATTAACTAGTTTGGCAGAAGCTAGAAAATCAAACCCTGATTTAGAACTTACCTGGCAAAACCTATTAAAATCAGTGGGATTAAATGCGATCGCAACTAAGCCGTTGATCTACTAAACTCCATTAATAAGGATCGATCGCCGATCGACATCGAGGGTGCTTTGAGATTTTAAGGCTAGAATTTTGCTATCTACCTAGCGCTAGGTCTCATTTTCAGTTCCCTTATTATCGATGTGGCCAAAACTAAAAAAGCCTATTAGTCGATGGAGCAGCTTATTAATTACAGCATCCAGCGTGGCAGGATTAGCGATCGCAGCTAATTATATCGGCGTATTCCAGCTTTTAGAATGGGCCACTCTCGATCGATTTTTTCGCTGGCGTCCCCGCGAACCGATCGATCCTCGAATTGCGATCGTGACAATTGACGAACCAGATATTACTCATGTTGGTCGATGGCCGATTTCCGATGAAATTCTCGCTAAATTAATCGAAAATATCAAAAAAGAACGACCAAGAGCCATTGGTTTAGACCTTTATCGAGATTTACCTGTAGAGCCAGGTCACCAAAAGTTAGTCGATGTATTTAAATCCACTCCAAATTTAATCGGCGTGGAAAAAGTGGTGGGAGATAGCGTTCCTCCCCCATCAACTTTAAGCAAACTCGATCGCGTAGGCATGGCTGATTTAGTCTTAGATGCTGATGGTAAAGTGCGTCGAGGTTTACTATCAGTCAGAGGCGAAGATGGGAAAACTAAATTAAGTTTGGCAACCAAATTAGCTTTGATCTATCTGGAAAAAGAAGGCATTAATCTCCGGATGGTCGATGCGAAAAAAAAGCATTTGGGGTTAGGTAAAGCAGTATTCGTGCCTTTAACTGGTAATGAAGGAGGGTACGTTAACGCTAATGCTGGTGGTTACCAAATTTTATTGAATTATCGCGGAGATTTAACAAACTTTTATACAGTACCGCTCAAAGATGTATTAGAAAACCGCACACCGTCCGGTAGTTTGCGCGATCGCATCGTACTAATCGGTGCAACGGGAGCTAGCCTTAACGACCTTTTTTTTACTCCTTATAGTAGTAATTTTTTCACCAGTCCCCAACGAACGCCAGGGGTAATTATTCATGCTAATTTAGCCAGCCAAATTATTAGCGGTGCGTTAGAAGGACGCCCTTTTATTCAAGTTTGACCAAAAAAAATCGAATGGTTATGGATTATTACTTGGTCTTTTATCGGCGCAACTGGTAGTTGGAATCTCCTTCAGACCAACCTGTTAAAAAATAATCTTTCCTTCAAATGGTTAGCATTCGGGAGTGCGGTTTCCCTCGGTGCAGGTAGCTTAATTGGTGGGAGTTACGTAGCTTTTTTAGCTAGTTGGTGGTTACCTGTAGGTCCCTCC
>CAZJJR010000037.1:0-3398 GCA_964546365.1 uncultured bacterium
AATTTAATTTTGAATTTTGAATTTTGAATTTTGAATTCTCCACCATCTCCCCATCCCCCCATCTCTGTTCCCTAATGAGGAAATTTTCTAACCTGGTACTCCCCTGACTCTATCATCTGATATGAGTTTCCCATTGCCAAAGCAAATTCCGCTTCTGTTTTATCTAGTAAGTCTTTGGGAAAGCTATACCACTGTTCGCGAGATTCCCAGCGAATTACTACTACCACTTGGCTAGCATCGTGAGGATCGATCCAAACTTCTTTACTGATAAAACCCGGACTATTGGCGATCGATGGTGTCCAAATTTGGGCATCCTTCTGGATAAATTCTTCTCTTTTTTCGGGATCTACTTTAAATTTGAGCCACTCAATAACCATTAGATATCTCCATAATAATTTTTTACAGAAAGAGGAAGGGGAAAGGAAGAATAATCAATATTATGTATATGTATTAATCCAAGTTGCTAGTTACGAGTTTAGGCGTTTTAGACCCCCTAAATCCCCCTTATTAAGGGTGACTTTATTCCTGTTCCCTCCTTACAAAGGAGGACTTTGAATTCCTGTTCCCCCCTTTTTAGGGGGGGTTAGGGGGGATCGATCGTAACTAGCAACTTGAATTATCCCATCTGCCTACCTCCCCATCCCCCCATCCCTCCATCCCCCATTTTTGAGGAGGTATTATCCTCACCTTCAGGTAAGTGGTGTAGTTCGTAAAATGGTACTGTATGCAGGAACGTCGAGATCCCAGCATAGTTTTAGTTGCCAATTTTTAAGCAAGTGAGTGGAAGGCAGCATGGACAGCAACAACTGGATGAAACAGCTATTGATGCTTGGTGTTGGTACGACATCGTTGGTAGCGGAAAAAATTCGGGAAGTCAGCGATGAATGGGTAAAGGAGGGCAAAATCAACCCAGAGCAAGCGAAGGGGTTGGTGGATGATTTGATGAATCAGTTGAAGAGCGATCAGGGTAATTGGGAAGCGCAGATGCAACGACAGATGCGTAATATGATGCAGGATTTGGGGGTGGCGCGTCAGTCTGAGGTGGATGAGTTGCGGGGAAGGATCGATCGCTTGGAACGTCAAGTGCGGGATTTAGAAAATAAGCTTTGGCGTTAAAAAAGCTGTTAGGATTTGAGATCTGAGGTATTTGCTCGATAGAGGTCTGAATTGTGAAGGCGATTATTATCAGCTTGGGGATTACCCTAGTCTGTGGGTTGATTGTGGTGTTTGCTCAAATTATCAGTCCGCAAATAGATGCGATCGCATCTGAGCTAACTCAAACTCAACCTACAATTGTAGGGTCAACGATTAATCAAACATTGGTTGCAGATAACATAATGTCTAATACAGAAAATGAAGGGACACCGCAAAAGGATACCGTTACTAACCCTTCAGGCTTAAAATACGTGGATTTAGAGAAGGGAACTGGCGCGACTCCGAAAACCGGTCAAACTGTAGTGGTGCATTACACTGGCACGCTGGAAAATGGGAAAAAGTTTGATAGTTCTCGCGATCGCAATCAGCCTTTTTCTTTTAAACTCGGTATAGGCCAAGTAATTAAAGGCTGGGATGAAGGTCTTAGCACGATGCGCGTTGGCGGTCGTCGTCAGTTAATCATTCCCGCAGAATTGGGTTATGGCGCACGCGGTGCTGGCGGTGTAATTCCTCCCAACGCAACTCTGATTTTTGATGTGGAATTGCTGGAAATTCGTTAATCGAAGGAGTCAGAATTCAGAAGTCAGAATTTAGGAATCAGAATTCAGAATAACTTTGCTGGATAAAGTAAAGGAATGCCAACAGATTAATAAAAGGCTTTAGATTAATCATTTTCTGATTTCTGAATAGCACTCCTCTTTCCTTTCAATTCTGGCTTTTGAATGCTGACAACTGACGGGCGAGAATTTTCAATTACGATCGATGGGGAGACGCTAAATTTAGGAAGCGAGTAAACTGAGGATCGAATAATAATTTGACGGTTCCCGTAGGGCCATTTCTGTGTTTGGTAATAATTACTTCGGCAATACCTCGGTCTGGGGTATTTTCGTTGTAATATTCATCTCGATATAACATGATTACTACATCGGCGTCTTGCTCAATCGAACCAGATTCCCTCAAATCGGACATCATCGGGCGTTTATTCGTGCGAGATTCGACTCCTCTACTTAACTGAGATAAGGCTATGACAGGCGTATTTAATTCACGGGCTAAACCTTTTAAACTACGAGTAATTTTCGATAATTCTTGCACCCGATTGTCACTACTGCCTTCCATTAATTGCAGGTAATCAATTAAAATTAATCCCAATTCGCCGCTATGTTCTGCTTGCAGACGCCGTGCTTCACTCCGCATTTCAGTAACGGATATATTGGCAGCATCATTAATAAAAATAGGCAGGTCGGATAAAGTACCGATCGCCTGATTGAGTTTATCCCATTCCTCTTGAGATATTCTGCCCGATCGCAATCGATTGCTTTCAATTTCTGCTCGGTTAGCTATTAATCGCTGTACCAGTTGTTCTTTAGACATTTCTAAACTAAAAATAGCAACTGGTAGATGATATTTACTAGCAATATTGTGAGCGAAACCAACTGATAAAGCGGTTTTTCCCATTGATGGGCGAGCGGCAATTATGATTAAGTCAGAGCGCTGGAAACCGCTAGTCATGGCATCCAAATCGTAAAAACCGCAGGTAAGTCCCGGCAATGCCGAACTTTCACTCCGACTTTGCAAATCGTGAAAAGTATCGATCAGCGTTTCGGCAATGGGAATTAAACCTTCTTTTGGTTTATCCTGAGTAAGGTTAAAAACTTCTTGTTCTGCTCGGTCTAAAACTACTGGTAATTCAGTGGCGGTTTGGTAACCTAAATCGACTATTTTATGACCGGCTTGGATTAATTTTCGCCGTAAATATTTGTCGGTAACTAATTCGGCATATTTGTCAATATTAACGGCGGAAACCGTGCGATCGACTAGTTGAGCTAATTTAATTTGACCGCCAATTTGTTCGAGTTGTTGGTGGTCTTGTAACCAAACGGCTACCGTCATTAAATCAGTTGGCTTGCTTTGATTGTAGAGGGATAAAGCAGCACGATAGATAATTTTATGAGCTTCGATAGAAAAAGCTTCTGTAACTAGTAAGTCGATGACTCTGCTAATTGCTTCCGGATCGATCAGTATACCGCCTAAAATAGCTTCTTCTGCCTCAATGTTTTGGGGAGGTTGGCGATCGATAATAGTTGGAAAGTTTACTGAGTCAACCATAATAAATTTTAGATTTTAGATTTATATTCGTCATTAGCCACTTGTCTAGTCTATTGGTTATTTTTCATCGCTTAGTTATTATTCATGGCTTGACGAACAGCTAGAAGTAGATGACCAATAACTAATGACTAATGACC
>CAZJJR010000037.1:3503-30690 GCA_964546365.1 uncultured bacterium
GGAGGGTAATACCGCGACGATCCACTTCTTTACCAGTAGCTTGCTGAATGGCGTCTGCTACTTCCGGATCGGTAACTGTACCAAAGATAGCATCTCCTTCTCCGACCTGCTTGTGAATGGTATAGCGATCGATCGCTTCAATAGCAGCTTTAATGGTAGTTGCTTCTTCTTTGAGTTCCAAAAGCCGCTGCCGTTCTTTTTCTCTCCGCTTTTCTACTTGTTTGAGAATTGCTGGAGTGGCAAAAGTAGCAAATTGTTTGGGAAGGAGATAGTTACGGGCGTATCCTGGGGCTACGTCTACTAAATCGCCGGATTTTCCCAGTTTGCTGACATCTTGAGTCAGCACTAATTGAATGCGTTTGGCCATGAGCTTTTCTGGTGAGCCTTGCTTAAATAGATCCAAACGTATAATCATAGCGAAACAGGGGGGCCGATCGCAACTAGCACATCGTTAGTAAAAATTTATTCCCGCTTCTGTGGAAAGAATACGAGCTAAAATTGGTCTTTCATTCCACGCAGTCTGGCAAACGTTTGTGCTGGTTCTTGGCTGTTTGTTGCTGATTGTAAACTGGGGCGATCCCACCGTAAAAAGGGATTGGTTTGTTTTTCTATTCCCAAAATCGATGGTATGGTAGGTTCTCTACGGCTGCGAATTGCCTTCACTTCGGCATATCTAGCTTGTAAATCTGGATTGCTACCATCTACGGTTATGGCAAATTGAAGATTTTTTAAGGTATATTCGTGAGCACACCAAACTCTTGTATTATCTGGTAAAGCGCGTAGTTTGCTCAAAGAGATTATCATCTGAGATGGCGTTCCTTCAAATAATCTGCCGCATCCTCCTGCAAATAAGGTATCGCCGCAGAATAACTCGCCTGTTTCGTGAGGTGTGGTGGGAGGAAAATAGTAGGCGATGTGGGCGCGGGTGTGTCCTGGGACGAAGAGTACTTGCCCCATTCTACCAGCGAAGGAAATGCGATCGCCTTCCTGCAAAAATATTTGTTGTCCCGGTATTCTCCCGCGATCTTCCGCCCCACCGTAAACGCAGAGATGGGGAAATCTTTCGAGTAATTTTAGATTCCCACCTACGTGATCGCTGTGGTGGTGAGTGTTAAAAATAGCGACTAATTCAGCCCCAATTGCCTCTAATTGTCTTAATACTGGCCCTGCTTCTGCCGGATCGACTACAGCTGCTACATTATCTTTAGGATCGTGCAGCACGAAAATATAGTTATCAGAGAGTGCTGGCAGTCGATAAACCTGCATGAAGAATACCTCTGAAAAGATTACTAATTTCTTAAAATAAATATATAAGTTCTTGACAACCTTGGATAATTAAAATCACTGTTAAACGACTTCATCATTTTTTTACGGTAACTTTGCATTAATCATAATTTAGTGCCAAGATTTACAGAGTATAAAAGGAGTCAGGGAATTATGAGAGGAGGAGTTCAGAATAAATCAAGCGTCAACGCTAAACAGATTATCGACCAGATTCTAGTTTCCGGTCAGATGAGTCGCAAGCAATATATGTTGCTGACTTCGGCAATTCTCTCAGACCAACAACTTACAGATGAAGAGCGTCGGCAAATCAATCATATTTTTGACTATATTCAAGTAGGCCGCCTCAAATTAGTTGACTAACCATATCTTAAAAAAGTGTTACAAGATAAACCGACTATTTTGGTTACGGGGGGCGCTGGATACATTGGCTCCCATACCGTTCTAGCACTGTTACGTGCTGGTTACCAGGTAGTGATTCTGGACAACCTTGTCTACGGACATCGAGATTTGGTAGAGAAGGTTTTAAAAGTAGAGCTTGTGATGGGTGATATTAGCGATCGTTCTTTAGTCGATCGCTTGTTTTCCCAGTTCGATATTGCCGCCGTAATGCACTTTGCGGCTTATGCTTACGTTGGCGAGTCCGTCACCAATCCAGCCAAATACTACCGCAATAACGTAGACGGAACGCTGACTTTGCTAGAAGCCATGTTAGCAGCCAAAGTAAAGAAATTTGTCTTTTCTTCCACTTGCGCTACTTATGGTGTACCACAAGTGATTCCCATTCCAGAAGACCATCCCCAAAATCCCATCAATCCCTATGGCGCTAGTAAATTGATGGTGGAAAAAATCCTGAAGGATTTTGATGCAGCTTATGATTTGAAATATGTTTGTTTCCGCTATTTTAACGCGGCTGGTGCAGACCCATCTGGTTTACTAGGAGAAGATCACTCGCCGGAAACGCACTTGATTCCCTTAGTGTTATTAACTGCCTTAGGAAAACTAGATTCTGTTTCTATTTTAGGCACGGATTACCCAACTACTGATGGTACTTGTATTCGAGATTATATTCACGTTAATGACTTAGCCGACGCTCATATTTTGGGAATGAAATACTTATTAGAAGGAGGTGATAGTGCGATATTTAATTTAGGAAATGGCAATGGTTTTTCAGTGAAAGAAGCAATCGAAACGGCTAGGGAAGTAACGGGCAAAGAGATTAAAGCAGTGGAGTGCGATCGGCGTGCCGGCGATCCCCCCATTTTAGCTGGCAGTGGCGAAAAAGCCAGAAAAATATTAGGGTGGCATCCTCAATATCAAAACTTGACGGATATTATGTCTCATGCTTGGCAATGGCATCAAAAACGTCATGGTTGAGTATAAAACTCTTCAAATACGATACAGATACACATTTCCGATCTGAGCCTGTAAATGAAATAGAATAATTGTTTGCTTGATTCTCTTTGCTAATTGTATTTTTCGTTCGCTAATGCCTTCGCAACAATAAATTAGAGGAATAAATAAATGTTGGTAATCTCGTTTAAATCCAGAGAACAGGAAAATAGTTTATTAGTTTTCGCTAATAATATATAGAATGCTAACCAAATTCATCTAATAAAAATTATGAAAGGAAAAGTTTCGGTAGTAGTAAGTGACTTATCAGGTGGAGGAGCTGTACGAGCATTTTTGCTAGGGCAAGTACTCAAAAAACTGAAGTATGAAGTAGAAATTGTAGGGTTCCTTTTTGGGAAAGAATTATATGCTATTCCGCCTGGAGGAATGACAGTTAGGGAACTGCAAGGTAAAAAGTATCCCGAATTATTGAAAACCGTTCCTAAATTTCTCAATGAAATAGATGGAGATATAATTTATGCAGTCAAACCAAAGCCTACAAGTTTTGGAATATCGATAATTAAAAAATTTTTCAATCGCCGTCCTTTAATTTTAGATATGGATGACTGGGAGATGAGTTGGCATGGAGGAGATGAATGGAAATATCAGCCAACGGTTAAAAAGCTTTATAGGGATATTTTCAAAAAAGATGGGGAACTTCGATATGCAGATCATCCCCTGTACGTCAGATGGATGGAAAGTTTAGTGCAAAAGGCAGATGCAATTACGCTCGATACTCAGTTTTTGAAAAATCGTTTTGGCGGTGTTTATTTGCCCAATGGTAAAGACACTGAAATGTTCGATCCTGGGAAATACGATCGCGCCGCTAGCAAAGCTATTTATGGTTTATCTCCATATCGAATTCTAATGTTTCCCGGAGCGCCACGGCCTCACAAAGGTGTGGAAGATGTTTTAATAGCCCTGGAAAGACTTAACGAACCAGATTTAAGACTGGTAATAGTGGGGGGAAGTCCCTATGATGATTATGATGATAAACTTATTCAGCAGTGGGGTCGCTGGATTATTAAATTACCAAGGTGTCCAGTGGAAGAAATGCCAAAAGTATTAGCTACTGCGGATGTTGTGGTTGTTCCCCAACGGAATGACATTGCTGCTCAAGCTCAATTTCCTCTAAAATTAACTGATGGAATGGCAATGGCTAAACCTATTTTGTCTACAAAGGTGGGAGATATCCCAGAAATTTTAGATGGAACGGGTTATTTAGTTGAGCCTGGTAGTCCCGATGAAATAGGGGAGAAGATTAAATTGATATTCCAGAATTTTGATGAGGCTGTACAGCGAGGAAAGCAAGCGAGAGAAAGATGTGTAAAACACTACAGCCTTGATGCGATGTCAGATATACTTTCACAATTGATAGCAAAATTATAGCCAAATGAGTTGTCATAAGTTAAAAGTGGGAATAGGTCTAAATATTGCTTCAAATTTACTTATAGCAGGGACGCTATATGTCTTCTAGTAAACTTTTACTAAAATTTGGTCGCCGCTATCCAGTGTGGATGTCACTAACAATCATTCTGGGATTTTCAGGCGCATTATTTAATGGGGTGAGTACAACCCTAATTGTACCGATACTATTAAATTTTTTAGGTCAAAAAGTAGATTTAAAAGGAGCGCCGCCTCTTATTCAGGCATTAATGACGCCCTTTGACCGAATACCAGAGCAATATCGTCTATCAGTGATGGCAGTAGCAATTATATTAGCTATTGTATTGAAAAACCTGGCTATCTACGTGAGTACTTTAGTCTCTAGTTCCCTACTTCGGACACTAACTTCCGATTTGCGTGAAGAGGGATTAAGGTTGTTGTTAGAAGTAGACTTGGATTATCATTCCAAGATGAAAGTAGGGGATTTAATCAACCGTTTGGGAGTGGAAATAGGTCGTGCTGCTGGAACGGTTGGTACACTAATTAAGCTCATTATTAATGCGATCACTATCTTAGTTTTTGTGGCGTTGTTACTGGCAATTTCTTGGCAACTGACAATCGTGACAACCATTTTACTGGCTATAGTTGGATTAATTAATCAATATTCAATAAACCGTTCTAGATATTTTGGTAAGCAGTTGTCAGAGATGTCAAAAGCTTATTCGATTGGTTTACTAGAAATACTCAGTGGAATACGGCTGGTTAAATCAACAGGAAATGAAGAAAAAGAATATAAAAAACTGCGTAGTTTAATTCGCGCTCGCGAACAAGCGGATTTCCAATCACAGGTTAATTCGGCTGCTATTGTCCCAATCAGCGAAGTAACTGGAATTGTGGTGATTATGGCGATCGTCATTTTGGGGCGGTTATTTTTTATTAACCAAATTGGTTCTCTTTCGGCTGTACTACTTACTTACTTATTAGTACTTTTCCGGCTATTACCATTTATTTCCCAGTTAAATAATTCCCGTGGAAACCTGGCTAGCACCTTCGGTAGCGTAGAGGTAGCTAATGAATTTTTGCGGCGGGATGATAAACCGTTTATGAAAAATGGTTCTCTAATTTACAAAGAAATCCGCGAAGGTATTCGTTTCCATCAAATTTCCTTTCGCTATCCCAATCATGAGAATTGGGTGTTAAAAGATGTTGATTTATATTTGCCTCGCGGCACGACTCTGGCTTTGGTGGGGGGATCTGGTGCAGGTAAATCGACTGTGGCAGATCTATTACCGCGATTTTATGACCCCGATAGTGGTTGTATCACTATAGATGATACAGATCTGCGGGATTTTAATATAGCAACTCTTAGAAGTTGTATGGGGATGGTAAGTCAAGATACCTTTCTATTTAATGACTCAATTCGTAATAACATAGCTTATGGGCGACCTGATGCAACTGAAGAGGAAGTGATTGCTGCTTCTAAACGAGCAAATGCTTATGAATTTATTGAAAAACTACCACAGGGATTTAATACTCTAATTGGCGATCGCGGAGTGTTATTATCTGGAGGGCAAAGGCAGAGGTTGGCAATTGCTAGAGCGCTTTTGCAAGACCCTGATATCTTAATTCTCGATGAGGCAACCAGTGCTTTAGATACGGTTTCGGAACGATTAGTACAATCGGCGATCGAAGAATTAAGTCGCGATCGCACTACCCTAGTAATTGCACACCGCCTTTCCACCGTGCAAAGAGCCCATCAAATTGCCGTATTAGATCAAGGACGGGTGGTAGAAACTGGAAATCATGAAGAACTCCTCAACAAAGGTGGTTACTATGCCAGACTTTACTCGATGCAATTTGCCGAACGTCCTGAAAATGTATTTAACCGTAACGAACAAATCCGCAACCGTCTTTCTTATGAAGTTCGTACCCGTCTTAACAGTATGATTGGTTCATTGCGTTTATTAGCTGATGATTTGATCGACACTCCAGAAGAACAAAATGAATTACTTGAGGAATCTTATAGTTCAGCCATTAGTCTTCTCAATACGATCGAGTTATTTGAAAATAGTACAAAACTACCCCTAAAGTAGTAAAAATAGCTATCTTAAGCTAAACTATATACGAATATTTCGTCAGTAAATTTTATACTGAGTTTAAATCATTAGCTAAAAAAATTAGAAATAATGCCTCAAATAAAATTAACTTAAATGAAGAGATAAAAAAGTACTATGAAAAAGCATTATCTTTTCTTTACAAGAAATACATCACAAGAACCGGATTCGGCTCACGAAATTCATGATCTTGTCTGTGCAAATGCAGCAGCGAATCTGGGCTACTCAGTAGTTTTCACATATCCATGTAAAAAGGAAAAGCTGGTTAATCCTGTTAGATGGCTGTATCCTTTTCAAACAAGGAAAGCTGACCAACAATTTATTGAATCATACGATATTGAAGACAAGTTAAAATTAGCTCCCTTACCAATTCCTTGGCCTGTTGATAGAATAGCTAGCAAATGGCTTAACTCTAGTAAACTAGTCAATAAATACTATTTTCCTTTCCATATACTTCACCATACTAAAATCATACATACTAGGGATTGGAGCTTTGTAAAAGCAGCAATTAAACATCAAGTTCCTACCATCTATGAACGACACTACTATCAGGAAAAAGCTTGTGAACCAGAAGTTGTTAAAAGTCCATTTTTCCAAATAGCAATAACTCAATCAGAACCAATCAGGCAAAGTTTGATCGAACATGGAATGCCTGAGGAAAAAGTTGTTTGGCTGCATAACGGATTTGAGCAATCATATTTAGTCAGGCAACCTCAAGAGGCCGAAGCATGGCGGCAAGAATTGCTGGCGAATGGAACTAAGTATCTGGTTGTTTACTCAGGTGCTTTATATCGCTTTAAAGGAATAGATGTTTTAATTGATGCTGCTAAAGAATTGCCCAATATTCAGTTTGTACTCACAGGCGGAACTGAATCTCAGGTAAAAGCTTATCAGCAACAAGCTATAGAAAAACAAGTTAATAACGTTAAATTTTTAGGCTGGATACTACGAAAAAGATTACCAAGCTTGTTCCAAGCAGCTGATGTTTTAGCTCATCCTCACTGTTATGGAGAAGCCGCAGATTTCACAAACCCCGTAAAGTTTTTTCAGTACATGGCTTCCGGAACTCCTATCGCTATCACGGAGATACCACCGTTGATGCAATTTAAATCATCACCTATGATTGCACTTTGGTGTGAAGCAGATAATCCAATTGCATTTACCAAAATTATCGAACAGATTTTAGACAAATATCCTAGAAAAATAGAAGGGTATTGGGAAAGTATTGATTTTGCAAGGCAGTTTTCTTGGGAAAACAGAATTGCCAAGATTCTCAATTATGTAAATGAGTCTATGCGTCCACAAATATTTGATTAATTGAAAAAGTCGAGTGACTATATGGGCAAAAAAAATGTCGGGATGATTATAATCTACACAGGGATTTCCCAAAGCGATTCCCTATGGAAACAAACCCCGCACCCTTTTGGCATTTGGGAGGATAAACTAGCTGTTTTTTAAAATAGCTTTAAATTTTCATTAAACGACTGATCCTCTGTAATAAGTGAGAATTTCATATATGCGTAGGAATACTGTTGGAATGATTAGCAGCTATCCAGGGCTGACTCAATGTAGTTGGTTATGGCATCAAACGCCCCATCCATTTGGTACTTGGGGCAATATTGAAATGCACGCCCAAGAACCAAACCCGGATTTCATGCTTTTATATAATTTTTTAAATTTTCCAAAAGCACCTGAAAAAAGCCCTTGGTGGTTAGTCAATCAAAAACGAAAAAGAACTTACGAACGAGAAATTGAATCAATACAAGCTAAACTGCGAGGAGTTCCTAAAGAACGGATAATTTTTCTGTGGCGGGAACCCCCTCTTGAGGAGGTTTTGCAAAGAACTCTTGCTCACTATCAAAGAGCGCAAATATACTGCGGGTACGTTTCTGGGCCTGATGATTACGCGCCTCATCCAGATTATATGCCTGCGATTTGGTATATCGGCAATTCATTTCGGGATCTCAATGAAATGAATCCACCGGAAAAGGTAAAAACTTGTAGTTGGATTGTTTCGGGTGTTAATCGTGCTGCCAATCATGCTAAGCGGTTCGATTTTTTGAAGTTACTCCAAGATAGCGATTTTGATTTCGATTTATACGGTCGAGATTTACCTACATGGACTCGTAACTTAGGAGAAATTGGTAATAAGTGGTATGGAATGGCACCTTATTATTACAATTTAACGATCGAAAATTATGTTGATAACGATTGGTATGTGAGCGAAAAATTATGGGATGCTCTTTTAGCTTGGTGCCTGCCAATTTACTATGGTGGGCCTGCTGCTGATAAGTTGTTACCGCCTGGTAGTTTTTTGAGGTTGCCAAGTATGGATGAAAAAGGCTTGGCATACATCAAAGAAGTGACGGCTACACCAGATGCTTGGTATGCAGCGAAGGATGCGATCGCAGAAGCAAGGCAGATTATCCTAAACAAACTAAACTTACTTGAATGGCTCTCCAATTTTACAGCAAATTTTTCCTGATAGCTGGTTTACTGTTGATTAAATAGGATTTAATACTGGTTTTCTATCCTATTAATGTACAACAACATAGTTGGGGCGGATTTAACAAATAACCTTTTCACAAACAATTTCAAGGATAAAAGCCGCCCCAACAAAACCTCTAACTCATTTCAAATAAGGTTGAATTAGTTGGATTATTTGTTTAGTTCGTTGGCTCCTTCCTAAGTCATTTAAGTGATAAACAGAATTAAAAAATAGGGGTTTTTCGTATAGGAAATCTTCTGCTTTACCTAAAAGAGGTACTCCCTGACTTTGATAAAAACCAGCAATCTTTTGAAAAAAAGCTTTAGTACCGGGCTTTTTGTAAGCGTCGAAATTAACCGTACTCGGCCATGTAGCGAGAATATTTATATTATTTTTCTTGCTCCAATTTATAAATTCAGTGATTTTATTTTTTGCATAATTGTCGATCGCATATTCATCCAAAGTAAAAGGAACCCAGCTATCCATGAGCTTAAATTGCTGTTCCGTCATAGCATTTTTACCATTGTCCAACGTATCTCCATACTGATTAATTCTGCCTTGATACTTTCTAGGAGGTGGAGATGGTTTAAGCTTGGTTAATATACCCTGCATTAGTCTATCGAATGAAATGCCGCCCATATATCTAATTTGAGTGAATAAATCAACAGATTTAAAATAATTTGGGTCGTATGCAAATACGTAGTCGATCGACAATTCGCTAGGTGAACCTTTAGCCCCATAAAGCTGGTATTCTAGGGGCATAATAATGGTATCTTTCGGATTTGCTAACTTCCGAGCGTGACTGAGGATATAATCAAGACCTAGTTCTTGAGTAATAGCGGTATTAACGCAAGGCACTTTTGTTTCTTGCCAAATCGTATCGCAACTAACTCCGTAGAGTGTATTTGAACCTGAAACTAACAAAATTTTCGGATTTTCGAGCGATTTAGCATAGCTGGTTTTGATGGTATCTAATTCGTAAATCCAGCGGGAAGTTTGCGTAGGACCACCCATTTGGTAAAAGACCAAGCATCCAAAAATTAGGGATGCGATCGCGAACCCTATTAAGATGTATTTGAGATAT
This sequence comes from uncultured bacterium, assembly GCA_964546365.1. Lineage (GTDB taxonomy): Bacteria > Cyanobacteriota > Cyanobacteriia > Cyanobacteriales > Aerosakkonemataceae > DATNQN01. Next base: position 13,249 of record CAZJJR010000037.1, read on the forward strand.
TTGCTGTATAGCATAAACTTAGAAATTAAAGTAAATAAAATCACTAGGAGTTGCTTCTAAAAAAGTTTTGAAGCAGAAGAATAACATAAAGCCAAACAAAATCCCAAAAACTATGTTTGGTTGCCATTGTAATTTTGGCCAGACAGGATGAATAAGCTTTGCGGGTTGATAATCAAGAGCTGGTTTGTATTGAGCCAACCATTCTTGAGTGTTAGGTGCAAACCACGCGATCGCCAGTAACAAGCAAATCCCACTAATCGCATACCAAGGATTTGTTTGTAAATTAGGCATTAACCCATCAAATCGAGCGCCAAAATTCTGCATAAATGGTAGCCATCCCGATAAAAATGGCGGTAACGAGAAACCGTTAAAACCGATTCCCCCTGCTACCATAATGCTGGCTGCTTTCATATTTTCTGCTCTAAAGAAAATCCAAGAAATAACTACGGCTAAAAAAGTGACGAGCCGCGCTAACCACCTGCTCCACCAAGAGCTTTTTTGTAAATCTTGACCAAGAGCTTTTCTAAACAATTGCCATTGTCGATGGATGACTAAGTAAGCGCCATGTAGTCCGCCCCAAATTACAAAATTCCAACCCGCACCATGCCATAGACCTCCTAACAGCATAGTAAGCATCAGATTGACGTATCGCCGCAAATTTCCCTTACGATTACCGCCTAAGGGAATGTAAATGTAATCTCGCAAAAAGTTAGAAAGGGTAATGTGCCACCTACGCCAAAAGTCAGAGATATTAAGAGCTTTGTAAGGTGAGTCAAAATTTAGCGGTATTTGGATGCCAAACATCCGAGCAATACCGATCGCCATATCTGAATAACCTGAAAAATCGAAATAAAGCTGCAACGTGTAGGCAAGCGCACCAACCCAAACTTCAAATAATGTAAGATTTATTCCTTGAGCAGCAGAGTCAAAAACTGGGTTAGCAAAAAAGGCCATGCTGTTAGCAAATATAGCTTTTTTAAAGAACCCCATTGAAAAAATCGTGATTCCCACTACTAAGTTTTCTTGACTAAATCGATAAGTGGAAGCCTCGCGAAACTGAGGCATTATGTCTTGATGGCGAACGATCGGCCCCGCTATTAGTTTGGGAAAGAAGCTAACAAAAAGCAAATAGTTAAGAAAACTATCTTCTTTAGTTTCTGCTCGGTAAACATCTACTAAGTAAGCAATTTGTTGGAAAGTAAAGAAAGATATCGCTAGAGGCAAAAATATTTTTCCAATGCTAAAATTTGTACCGCTTATTTGATTGATGGTCGTAATAAAGAAGTTGGCGTATTTAAAATAAGCTAGTAAAATTAGGTTGACCGCAATTCCGATGCCCAAAAGCCATTTTCGAGATAGGGGAATTTTCCATCGCTCGAACGCGAGTTGATTGTTTAAAGCTAATCCCGCGTAGTAGTTGAATATTATTGAAGAGATTAGTAGCAGCAAAAAGGCTGGGTTCGTTTTGGCGTAAAAAAATAATGAGGCTGCTATCAACCAAACGATCGCCATTCGACGATCGCCTTGTCTGCTGATTATAAAGAAAATTAACAGTGCGATCGGCAAGAACAAAAAAATAAATTCTGGAGAGTTAAATAACATATTGAGTAAATTAGGGGAAATTTGCAGATTTAAATAAGAGCAAAATAATTACAATTTTTCAATTAGTCTGACAAACAATATTTTTGTTAATGCTAGAACTCCAATTATTGTTCTTAATCCGATATTATAGTCGATCGTCTAGTCATGCGTCGAGGTATTGAAAGTATTGCTGAGTTAAATAGAGCGGCTCGGCTATCTGTTCTGATAATTGTATAGACCTTGACAACTAGTTACTTCTACTGCGCTCGTTCCTTACGATAAACGAGATATAGCTGTTGACCTACTTTTTACAACATTTTATAAAGTAAAGATTTATGAAATTAAAAGATTTTTAGTCAGTTGGTTGGGATAATATTTATATTTGTTAAAATTTTACTTGGCGAAAATATTTATTTGAATTACAGAGATTTTAACTATGTCTCGTGGAATTTACATCACTGCTAACGATAAGGTAATCGAACAGGCGATCGCACTCCTCAATAGTATCCGTTATTACGATCGAGACACGCCCATTGTCCTAATTCCCTACGATGACAATTACCAACAGATAGCCGCTCTCCTCTCTGAAAAATATAACGTAAAAATTTACGAAGATTTAGAATTTATTGAACGCCTCTCCAAAAAACTACAGCAAATTTTTGGAGAGCAATTTTTTGCTAGACCGAATCAATTTCGCAAACAAGCTTGTTGGTTTGGCCCATTCGATGAATTTCTGTATATAGACACAGATGTAGTCGTATTTGAAAAAATTAGCGATAACTTAAATTATCTAGCTGATTACGATTTTTTATGTTGTGATTACCAACATGGTGGCGGAATTACTAACGTATTTACGCCTAAAGTAATAGAAGATAACGTATTTACCGAAGCAGAACTCAAGGATATCTTTAATGGCGGATTTTGGGCTTCTAAAAAACAATTAATTTCCGAAAATGATTTATACGAAACATTTGCCGAATGCGCCGCTCATCCAGAATACTTTGACTTTTCTCAAAAAACTTCCGACCAACCTATCATTAATTATATGATATTGAAGCGCGTACATCGCCGCTTTAATATCGTGCGTAGAACCGGTAAAGCACCTGGAAATTGGGCGGGTAGCCGACATTTTAAATATGAAGGAAAAAAGTTAATCGATCCGAAGGTTAACCAACCGCTACAATATCTGCACTGGGCGGGAATTAGAATTGAACCGGGTTGTCCTTATTGGGATATTTGGGAACATTATCGTTATTTGAACGAACCGAAACCACCTCAAACCAAAAAGGTTGCATCAAAACCTCTTTGGCGGCGCATGAAGGATAAGGTTAAAAGTTTATTTTGATAGCGATAGCGATCGGCATCAGCCAGAACAGTTATTGTCAAATCCTTGCTAGAAACCCAGTTTCTTCAAGAAACCGGGTTTCTGTGTCCCTGTATTATAGAAATCCTTCAAAATCCCAAATTTCTTCATTAACAGGATAAGGAATTTGTACTCTTTTGCCAAATAATTTTTCCCACCAGCGAAAAGGATGGGGCAGCGTGGCAACTTGAATGAAATGACAGCCAACTAGAAATGCCCCTAACATATCTGTATGGCGACTATCACCAATTACTATTACTTGTTTTGGTGTCAATTTCATTTGTGTGATGGCTTTGCGAAATGCACATGGAAATGGTTTTCTGGCGGGATTAATTGCGGGAATACCGAGACGATGTGACCAATACTTTACTCGGTATTTGCGTTTACCATTGGAAAGGATGTAAAACTTAAATCCAGCTGATTTTGCTTCTGCAATCCAAGCTTCTGCATGAGGGGATAGATAACGATCGTCCTCTGAAACAATCGTATTATCTAAATCCAAAATTATCCCTTGAATGTCAGCCTGTTTAAGCAATTCAAGTTTGATTGAAGCTAGCCTGTACTCTTGCGTGATAAAATAGGACTTTCTCATATTTGGATCTATATTTTATATAATGACGCCATAATGTTTAAGTAATAAAATAATATAACTAGTGGTAATCCAGTATAAAACTGTTAATAAAATCGGCAAGTCTGTTAATAAAATTTCTTCTGGACGTTCGCTTTGTCCGCCTGAAATCATACCTGGCTTATTGCGACGAGCAATTTCTGCGGGATCGCTCAAGAGTTGATAACGAAATATGCCATATAAAACAAAGGGTAATGTTAGTAACATCCAGCGAGTAGAAGCGCCGCCTACTTGCGGCCCAGAACTCCAAATGGCATAACTTAAAATAGCACCATTCGTAACTATATTTTCCATGCGATTGAGCAGTCCCATAGAGTAACGGATCAGGACAGAACGAGTTTTGCTACTTTTAATCTCAATTAATCGCAGTTCTGCTTTGCGCTTTTCTACACCTAAAAATAAAGCCAGCATTGCAGTACAAAGTAAAAACCAAGAAGACAAGTAAATGCTGGTTGCTGCTGCACCGGCATAGGCTCGCAAGACAAATCCAGTGGCGATCGCTAAAATATCCAAAATGACGATATGCTTTAATTGCCAGTTATAAGCGATTTGCAAAACCGCATAACTGATAATAGTTACGCCCAACCAAGGCGATCGCAACCAACCGAGAACGATCGCTAAACTCAATAAAGTTACTGCCGTTGCGATCGCGATCGGAATACTCACCAGTCCCGCTGCGATGGGACGATTGCACTTCACCGGATGTTTGCGATCGGATTCTATATCGGCAATATCATTAAGTAAATAAAAGCTACTAGAAGCACTACAAAAAAGTACAAACGCCAACAAACTCCCTAATAAAGATGACAAGTTTATACTAAAAGCAAACAAAGGCGCAGCAAACACAATTAAATTCTTCGTCCACTGGTGGGGACGCAGTGCTTTGAAAAGAGGAAATTTCATATTTACCTATAAAAAAAGTCATACCCTACATTAAGGTAGAGAAATGACTTGTTTTCCAGTAGCATCTTAATTGTTTCTAGGTACAGATGCTAGCCCAAAAAAATTTTATTCAGAATTAGCTCTTAACTTAAAAAGTCTAAATCTATTGCTCGCGAGCCCCCTCGTTCCAATTGCACTAAGAGTTTGCTAAGTTGTGACCAAACCAGTAAAGCGATTAGAACAGTTAAAGGTATAGCGATCAGGTAAGAAAGATTAGTAGGAAAGCCAAAAATCTCTAAACCAGAACCTAAAAAAACGCAAATCCCAATACAAATTCCTAAAAAAGGAAGCTGTAATTGTACCCCTTGTAGATGAGCAAGAGTTCGTGTAGAACGGCTTCTCACCCATTCCTGGGTCAATTGCTTGAGACTAGCTTCAAAAGCCAAACCAGATGCGATCCCTGCCAATAACCCAGCTAACAATAAGAAGTAGGGAGGTTGTGGAAAAAAGAACAAGGGGATTACTCCTTTGCGATCGACAAACTGATGGTCAATCATAGCAGGTTAGGGCAAAGGAGGATGGGGTAGGAGGAGTGGGGGCAGGGGGCAGGGGGCAGGGGGCAGGGGGAAAGGGAAAAGAGGGAATCAAGAAAATGGGGTAAATTGTTTAATTTTCATCCTTCATCCTTCATCCTTCCCCAATCAGTTTTTGCCTGAGAAAGCTGCCAAAACACCGATAGAAGGTAAAATAGCGGCTGCTCCTTCAGTGGATAATTCAGCTAAAGCACCCAAAGCAGCATTAAATATTTGTGCTGGCTTGATATCATCCTTGATTAAGTTCCACAACCGTTGGACTTCTTCGGTGTGAAGTCTTTCATCTTCCGTCAGCGCAAGCACTAATTGGCGACGGAGAAACTTACCTTCATCGGAAAGCAAATATTGTAGACCGAGTTGGGCTGTTGGCAATAGATCGAAGTTGTTGTCAGTTCTTGCGATCGAAATCATATTTTCCAAACGCTGCCATTGGAACTTACCATCTTTAAATAAAACCTCGATCAAACGCCGCCGCAATTCCGGTGTTTCTCCCGTTAGTAGTCGTCGCGCCACATAAGGATAAGCTACTTCCACGATCTTAAAATTAGGATTGATACTCAGAGCTAAACCTTCCTGAGTTACCAGAGAACGAATAATCAGCGCAAACTTCGCCGGAACGCGGAAAGGATAGTCGAACATCAACTCCGAAAAGCGATCGGTAATCGTTTTAAAGTTGAAATCCCTAACATTTTTGCCAATCACATCTCCTAACACCGCTTCTAAAGCAGGTACGATCGGGCGAATATCCGTTTCTGGCGTCAAAAAACCGAGTTTGACAAAATCTGCCGCTAAATCCGAATAATCCTTATTGATCAGATGGACGACTGCATCGACCAGAGTTTCTTTCGTTCCCTGGTCTAACTGATCCATCATGCCAAAATCGATGTAAGCCATCTGACCGCCCTGCACCCATTTAGTCGGTTGCTTTTCAGCATCTACCGGACATTGCGGTTGTAGACCGAACAAATTACCTGGGTGAGGGTCAGCATGGAAAAATCCATGTTCTAAAAGTTGTTGCAATCCGGAAGTTACCCCGATTCGGATCAAAGAATCGCTATCGAGTCCGGCTTTTTTAATTTGTTCGGTGTCCGTTAGCTTAAGACCGTGTATCCACTCTAAAGTAAGGACGCGATTACTGCTGTAGCGCCAATAGATAGCGGGAACTTTTACCTCTGGATTATCGCGGAAGTTGGCAGCAAATTTTTCGGCGTTGCGTCCTTCGTTGAGGTAATCGATTTCCTCAAATAATTTAATGCCGAATTCATCGACGATCAGGGTCAAATCATGTCCCAAATTCAGGGGAAGCCAAGGTGCTAGCCAACCAGATGCCCAACGAATTAAGTATAAGTCTAGTGTCAGGATGGGAATTAAGTTCGGTCGCTGTACCTTAACCGCTACTTCTTCCCCAGTGTAAAGTCTGGCTCGATAAACTTGTCCTAAGCTAGCAGCTGCGATCGGTTGGGGAGAAATTTGACTGTATGTTTCTTCTACAGACCTGTCTAGCTCGGATTCTATGATATTAAAGGCAATGCGAGTATCAAAGGGTGGCAGTTGATCCTGCAATTTGATCAACTCGTCTAAGAAGTCTTTTCGGATCAAATCGGGTCGCGTCGATAAGGCTTGACCGACTTTAATATATGTAGGCCCTAATTTGGTGAGAATTTTTCGTAGCTGCGCCGCTCTTTTAAATTTGTTCTGCTCAACCCGATTTTGCCATTCGTCCCATTTCAACCCCAACAGAAATCCAGCAAAATACCAAATTATGGTGATAGTACGCCAGATGGCTAGCCAGGGACGTTTGCTGTAGTAACGTGCGATCGCATTTGGATCGTAGCGTTTTAACCGAGCCAGTGGATGCTGATTCACGCTGTTGTCTGCCTCTTAATAATTTGAAACTATTGTTGAGAACGCCTTACCGACAGGAGCCTCTCTCTAAGCTAATCAGTTAGACATACAAGACTTCCTTCGTATTACTGCGGAAATCTACCCCTGCTGATATATCATTTTTTGTTTATTTATTAATTTGGTCTTAATTATAGTATACAGAACTACACAAACTATTCTTTCTTTAGTAGAGATCGGTAGTTTGTCGATCGAGAAATACTAATACCTCGCCAAAGAATATCAGTTGGTTTGACAAATATACTTATTTAGTATATAATTTTAAACCGTTATTTACGTTAAATTTTGCCATTTAGGGAGCAAACAACCTGATATAGTCATTAGTCATTTGTTATTAGTCATGAGTTAACTGTAACTGTTTGGCTAATTGCTCAGTCTTTGATTAACTACTAATCAACACCAAAGCTCGCAAATCCCAAATATAAAATCTAGAATCTAAAATAGCCAGACACTTTCTAGTGTTCTTATTTTATGCAAAAGAAACTTCGTTTAACCGCCGCCTTGTACATCGCTGTATTAGTAATGATTAGTGGATGTTCTACTCCCCAAGCTCCCGCAGATAAAACAGAAAATCCTCAAGCAGATGCTTTAGAAGCATCAGATAAGAAAACAGAAAAGATCGCTAATGCTCAATTAACAAAAGTGAATAATATTCCAGGAATTGCCGATCCAAATAAACCAGAACCGACAATTAATGGGGAAATTGAACAATATATCAAAAATTTAACCGAGAAGGGTTTTTCCTCACAAACTCAAGGCGTATGGATGCAAGCTGGTAATACACTTTTAGCAAATTATCGAGGTACGATTCCCCTACCTGCTGCTTCCGTCACAAAAGTAGCAACTAGTCTGGCCGCTTTACAAACTTTTGGCCCAGAACATCGATTTGTCACGACAATTGGTGCAACTGGGCCCATTGAAAATGGAGTTTTAAAAGGTGATTTAGTAGTGCAAGGAGGAGAAGACCCCTTATTTGTGTGGGAAGAAGCCATTGCTTTAGGCAATACTTTAAACCAAATGGGAATTCAAAAAGTAACTGGCAATTTGATTGTTGCCAGTAATTTTTACATGAACTTTAAAACTAGCCCGCAAGCTTCGGGTAACTTCTTAAAACAAGCTTTAGATAGTAAAAATTGGCCTCAACAAGTAGAAAAACAATATCTTACTTTGCCACCAGGTACAGCCAAACCGCAAATAACTATTGACGGTAAGGTAAAAACGATATCTGTAATTCCTAGTAACCTAAAAACTTTAGTACGTCATAATTCTTTCCCCCTTGCCGAACTTTTAAAAAGAATGAATCGGTATAGCAATAATTACATGGCTGATATGATCGCCAATTCGGTTGGAGGCGCAAAGATAGTAGCGCAAAAAGCCGCTCAAGCTGCTGGCGTTCCGCAAAATGAAATTAAACTAGTAAACGGTTCTGGATTAAGCGTAGATAATCGCATTTCTCCCCGTGCTGCTACGGCAATGTTTTTAGCGATCGAACGCTATCTCGCAGCTTATCAAATGAGTATTGGTGATGTATTTGCTATTGTTGGAAAAGACGAAGGAACTTTGGATAAACGGAATTTGCCATCGTTAGTAATAGTGAAATCGGGAACTTTAAATAATGTCAGTTCTTTGGCAGGCACTTTTCCTACTCAGCAGCAAGGAAATGTTTGGTTTGCCATTATGAATGTAGGAGAAAATACAGATGAATTACGCCTTCAGCAAGAAAGTTTGCTAAGTAGTTTTCTCCAAAAGTGGGGAGAGGTTACCTCTTTGCCAGCAGAATTCATTCCTAATCCGCTAATCCAAACTAAAACTTCTGGAAGTGAAATCGTCAATTGAAGGGTGAAGGATGAAGGATGAAGTAAAAAGAATTTAATTTTGAATTTTGAATTTTGAATTTTAAATTCTCTCCATCTCCCCACTTCCCCATCCCTCCTATCTCCTCATCCTTTTTATCGTGGATCTTTTGGTCGAGCAACAGTAATACCAATTGAATTTGGTACGTTTGCTACATATACTTGCAAATCTTGGGAAATCCTGACTATTCCATTGGGTGAGGCATGAATTAAACCGAGATTGCCATTTTGGGTTTTGTAAACAAAGCCAGTGTGAGTGACATCTAAACCTTTGATGCTAGTAGCTACTCCTATAATGTCACCTGGCTGAAGTTTGTTATATATGCCGCGAATCTGGGTTTTCGGAATATAATTAATAGTTAATCCATCAAGTTTATTTTCCATTTCAACAATGCACTGGTAATTCGCATCATTGCTGACAAGTTGCGGATAATTTCGCCTGTTGTTACTGATAAAATTAAGTTTTTTATTGAGCAGGCTTCCACTACTAATAGTCTGGGTGATATTGTTTACTGTATTGCGTTTTTGATTATCAGTAATCCATTCCGAAAAATAATGTAATCGGCTGCAATATCCGTTCAATTGTCCATCGCGGTAACGTTGATCGGTTAAGCGATCGGTAAAGGTTTGATACGAGTAATCTTGGATGGCGACGCCGCGCGCGATCGCTAATACCGTCTCTACAAATAGTACGCAGTCAAATTTGTCAAAAGATATAAATAATGTTTCTTCTGGCGACCGATCTAATAAATTTGCTTTATACTGAGCGCCAAGCAATTGTTTAGAGATAACTTGTATAATTTCTCCCATCGGGCGATCGCTCAATTTCTGCTCGGTAGCATACTGCATCAATCGTTCAAAACGTCCCAACGATTCCCGATCCCCAACCACTTCTTTAGTTTTTAAATCGGGTAGCGGATTTGGCTTTTCTAAATTCTCACTGGGGAGGGAAACCACAGGTTGAGAAATTGCCTGAACGGGCTTATTTAGCCAAAATCGGAAACCTACTAAGGAAGTAGCGCCGCCAGCGATGAAAGAAATTAAGGCAGCTAAACCTAAGATTTTCTTCATGTAAGACCTTTTTGGGGATCATGGTAGATTATGACATCACTTACTGCTTTTCTGGTAGTTTTTAATAGTTGTGACAATATTGGTTGGCGGTAAGAGGACTGAAGTCCTCACTACGAACTTTTATCAATATTGCCGAGCCGAAAAAACTCGATCGAAAATGTAAAATCTTATGGCTTCATCCCCGCAACTAACTAGAGAATTAGGAGTATTGGGTGCGATCGTGATGGGCTTGGGGTCAATTATTGGCACCGGCGTATTTGTTAGCATCGGTATTGCTGCTGGAATTGCTGGCCCAGCGGTGATTTTAGCGGTAGCAATTGGCGCATTAGTGGCTATTTTTAATGGATTAAACAGCGCCCAACTTGCTGCCAATCATGCGGTAAGTGGGGGTACTTATGAATACGGGTATCGATATCTAAATCCGTGGTTGGGATTTACTGCCGGGTGGATGTTTCTGGTAGCAAAAATGGCTTCTGCGGCTACTGCTGCATTGGGTTTTGCTGGCTATTTGCTGAATGCTTTTGGTGTTTCGGCTCAAAATTGGATAGTGCCGATCGCGTTGGTGACGGTTACTATTTTTACCTTAATAGTTCTCAGCGGTATAAAGCGATCGAACTTTGCCAACATCATTATCGTGTCGCTCACTTTATTGTCACTCTGCTTTTTTATCATTGCCGGATTACCCATTTTATTGTCAGCAGGATCGACCAACCTTATACCATTTTTCCAAAGTCCTAATGCAGGATCAACTAATGTTATTCAATCCATACTTCATGCCAGTGCTTTGATGTTTGTCGCTTACACTGGCTACGGTCGAATCGCTACTTTAGGGGAAGAAGTAAGAGAACCCAGACAAACTATTCCTAAAGCAATTATTATTACCATGATATTAACAATGCTGCTATATATGTCCGTAGCAATTGTTAGTGTAGGGACAGTCGGCGCAGCAGCATTAAGTCAAGCCGCAGGTGCAAAAGCCGCACCTTTAGAAGTGGCAGCGCGTAGCTTTGCCATTCCTGGTAGCCCGCAAATTTTAGCAATCGGCGCAATTACTGCCATGTTAGGAGTACTGCTAAATTTGATTTTAGGATTATCTCGCGTAGTATTGGCAATGGGAAGGCGGCGCGATTTACCAATTATTTTTACCAGATTAAATAGCGCAGCTAATACGCCTTTTTGGGCAGTAATTTTAGTGGGAGTAGCGATTGCTGGATTGGTGTTAATTGGCAATGTAAAAACAACTTGGTCTTTTAGTGCTTTTTCAGTTTTGATTTATTATGCCATCACCAATTTTGCAGCACTGAAATTACCAGTAGAAGAAAGGCTTTATCCAAAATGGTTGGCATGGTTGGGTTTATTAGCTTGTTTGTTTTTAGCTTTTTGGGTAGAAAAGCTAATTTGGTTAACAGGATTAGCATTAATTGTAGTGGGGTTAATTTGGCATAATGTAGCGCAGAAGTTGAATAGATAAAATAGGGATATATTGGGTAACTAAGTTAGGTGATTGGCGTGAGATCGCATTTTTCTATCTCACGGTATTTCCATCATTCAATATTACGATGCTACCAGATGCAGCGAAGAACAAGATCGAGTCGTACAGGAATTTTTGGAAATATTGGCAAAGGATTAAAACAGCTTGGATTAGATTTAACCCAACTCTTCTACGTCCTCATAATTATCTGATAACACCTCTACAACCAAAGATGGATAAGAAATAAAAGAATCGAATAAATTTCTATCTCTTTCATCGCAAGTTATCGTTACATCTGGGTAGTAATAGACATCCGCAGCTTTTATAAAGACTTTCATATTTTCTACAAAAGCTCGAGATCCCGTTTCCCGAACGTGATTTCTCAGTAAAGTAAATAAATTACCAGCTATAGTGTTATGTGCTTGAGTACCGCCAGCCATTGCATAAACTTCACCTCGCACGTACTCATGTCTAACAGGACTGATTTCCTCACCTTTTAGGTAATCTTCGCGAGTAATATAAATATTGCTTTTACTGGCAAACATTGGTAAAACTCCTAAAAATTTAAGAGTAATTCATATACTTATTTTAGGGGCAAGTGCAACTTATTGTCTAATTAATCTAACCAATAACTTATTTGTTGTTCTGGTTTCTTATGAATGAAGCCAAGAATCTATACAATTGGTTAGGATCGCTGTGTTGACTTCTAATTCAATACAAAGCTCCTGTTGAAGAGTTTGGGAAAGCTGACGAATTTTGTCCCATCTAGGGGAGTTAAGGCTTTCTTCTTTTTCAAGGCTCTCATAATAAAGCCACTCAAAAGTTTTGCTGGTTTCGTCTAAAAGTTCTCCTGCAAGGTCAGCAAAATGATCGATATATTCATTATTTGAATTATCTGGCATCACCGTTAACCAAAGCAAAATTGAATTTAAATAAGATTGATAACCATCTGTTAAGACATCAAGAGCATCGTTTGTTAGCAAGTCTCCTTCTGGAAAATCATATAAAGTCTCTTTTTCTAAAATAGGTAAAATTTTGATTTGCTGTTTTGCAGGCAAACCGAAAAAGACGATAAGAGGTGCTGCTGCATTTATTTTCCGATTAACTTCTTCACTTAAACTTTCTTTCATAAGAATATACCAATCTCAAAAGATAGTCATAATTAGTAAAATTTTTTTCTAATTAAACTACATTATCTCTTTCTCACCTCCCCGTAAAAGGGGAGGTGGCGAGGTTTTAAGCCGTTGTTAAATTAGACTTTGCTTCCAAATTTTCTACTCGACTTCTGAGTTGTTGATTTTCCTTTTTCAACTGTTCTAATTCATCGCGTAATTGTTTTACCGATTCTTGAGAACCTACTTTTGTTTGTACTTTCTGCACTGCTTCTTCAGCGATGCGGCGCACTCTTCCATCTGGTGTTTGATTTGCCAAAGATTGCAATACGGGGATTGCTTTAGCAGTTTCCATTTGCCCTAATGCGGTGACAACTGCGACTTGAGTTAAGAAGAAAGTTTCTTTCGATAATTCTGCTAATTGTTCCAAAATCCACTCGACATTGTTTGGTGTTTGTCCGGTGGAAATTGCACCGAGAGAACGAATGGCAGCTAATCGCAAAGCTTGGGGAATACCAGGGCGAGTGTATTCTAAAATGAGATTGAGGGCTACTGGTGATGATTTTAACTCGCTCAATCCTGCGATCGCACCCGTCCGCACCACCTCGTTCCAGCCTGCTTTTTCCCGTAAAATCGTACTTAGCAAGCCGATAACTTCATCTTCTTTATCTTTCAAAATCGGTGATGCTACCATTCCCCCAATACTACGGCTAGCCGAAGTTTCCACGTAGTAACTAGTGTCGCCTTTTTCTACCACATTTTTCACGGCGTCGTAACTTTCAGGGGTTTTGATTTTCCCTAAAGCTTCCACTACCGCACGACGCACTAAGGGATTTTCATCCTGCAAACCTTTAATTAAAGCTTCTCCAGCTTGGTCTAGTTTAACTTCCGCTAATTGTTTGGCAACTTCGGCGCGAACACCCCAGAAACGGTCTTTTTCCAATGCTTGAGAAAGGGCTTTGACAGCTTCCAAACCGCCTTTTTTCGCTAAAGCTTCGGCAGCAAAAATGCGAGAAATCGGATCGGGATCGAATTCCAGTTGTCCTTTCAGTTCTGCCACTGAATATTCCAGAGAAACTGTTTTGAGGTAGTGATTGCCAACATCAAAACTGACAAATAGAGGTTTTTCTGGCAATGGAAAGTAAAAACTTTGTTCCCGTTCGTAAACTCTGACCGTAAAAGTCTTAAACTCTTTGAACTGATTGTCCTCAATATAACCAAAACCAATGGGAATTTTCAGATCGAACAATTCACTATTACTACCATTATTTCCATCTTTGGCTTGAGTTTGAGTAACCGTTACTTTCGCCAATTTGCTATCGCCATCCCAGGAATAAGCAACCTTATAATCGGGATGTCCGCCTCGATAAACGTACTGGTCGAATAAAAATGTTAAATTGCGACCGGTGGCTTTTTCAATTGCCCTTAACAAATCGATGGTTTCTACTGTTTTATGGGCATTATCTCGGACGAAAGTATGAATTGCCCGATAAAACAATTCATCGCCCAACTCAGCGCGGATCATGTGGTAGACGCAAGCACCTTTTTCGTAGAGGTGTCGATCGTAAAGTTCGATCGGTTCTCGGTAGACGTGAGTTACAATTGGACGGCGATAACGGCTGCTATCTTCAATAATGTAATTGCGCGATTCATTTAATCGATAATATGCCGCATCTTCTAAACCATACTCGCTTTCCGTCCAAATTACTTCGGAATAAGATGCCATTCCTTCTTTAATCCAAGCATGAGACCAAGGCTTGATTACTACTAAATCGCCAAACCATTGATGGGCGAGTTCGTGGGCGACTAAACTTTCACTGATTCGATTATCTAAAGATGCCCTTTCATCTAACAAACATCTGTCTGTTAATAAGGTAGTCGAAGTGTTTTCCATTCCCCCAAAAATAAAATCATCGACGCAAACTTGGGCGTACTTGGGAAAAGGATAAGGATAACCGAATTTTTGAGTGAAAAATTCGATCATTTTGGGAGTTTTGCCCATCGTGCGACGGGCGTCTTCTTCTCTTCCTTTTTCTACATAATAAGTAACGGGTTTGCCATCACAATCATCTTTGATTTCGGCAAAATCTCCTACTGCTAAAGTCATTAAATAAGTAGGATGAACTTCTTGTTGCGACCAATGATAAATTTTTTCGTTTTCGGCATCTTCGGCATTAATTAGTACGCCGTTAGAAATGGCAACATAAGGTTTGGGAACTCGCACTCTGATTTCAGAAGTTGCCAATTGTCCGGGATAGTCGAAACAGGGAAACCAAAAACGGGAATCTTCATCTTCTCCCTGCGTCCAAACTTGAATTGGTTTGTGGGGATAATCTTTATCGGGATGGATAAAATAAATACCACGCTGGGGTTTTTCCGCTGCATAAGCGATCGCAACCTTGATTTGCTTCCCTCCTTTGGTAGGTGTCGCCAACTTGATGTGCAACTGTTCGTCATCGTAATATTCAAACTGCTGGGGCGAACCATCAACCTCAACCGATTGAATATTCAGATTAACTGCGTCCAAGGTTAAACGATCGATCCCATCCCGGACTGGCGTTATCGTAATGGTGCAGGTGCCTCGACAGGTTTGGTTGGCAATGTCAAGTGCCAAGTCTAGGAAAATATGCTCTACCTGTCCGGGCCGATCGGGGTTATAGTGAGGTCGGGCACCGGGCAACTCAAAAGACTTATGACGATTATTTTCCGAATCAAAATAGGACTGCAATTTCATCTGTAATTAAGTATGTTGAACGGATAGCCAAGTCGGTAAAAGCGATCGGGTATATTTTCCAGGGTAGCGCCTTTAGGGATAGAGGGCAGGAGGCAGAAGGCAGGGGACAGGGGGAAAGAGAATTAGAGAATTTTTACCTTTATTGGAAAATGCGTGATTTGAATGCACATTAATTTACAAAACCCGATTATTATAATTTTTTTTTAATCATTATCATTTGCGGATTCTCTGCCTTAGAAAATGAAGTCATCCCTTAACTGCTAGATCGGTAAATAGCAAAAATACCTATGGCGTCAATAGGCTAACTAAAAATAACTTAGACAAAGATGATAATTTACCATTTTTATTCTGCAAAACCAAAAATATGCTTGGTTTTTGCGATTAATTTCATCTGCGTTTATCTGCGTCCATCTGCGAACATCTGCGGTTAAAAAACAGCTAACAACTCTTGCCGCGATCGTCTCTTAATTCAAACACATTTTTCAAATCAACAAAAAACATTGAGGATAACAAAAATGCCAGAAAAAAAGCCGCGTTCCTTAACTCCTTGGCTAATTGGTGCTGCCGTAATTGCTACAGGTGGCATAGTTGCTTATTTTTACTTAAACGGTAACTTTGGAGATGCTACCAGCCCTTTAGCTAGCGCCAAAATCGTGCCAAGTGACGCATTAATGGCTGGTACGATCTCTACAGACCCCCAAGCTTGGGCGCAGTTGCAAAAGTTTGGCACCCCCGAAGCGCAAGCTGCCGTTAACCAAGGATTAAACGAGTTTAACAAACAAGTATTTACTGACTCCAAGATTAATTACGAAAAAGATATCAAACCTTGGCTTGGTAACGTGATGTTTGCCGTCATTCCATCCAATTCGGCAGAGGGTGGACAAAAATCCAGCGTGCTAGCTGTAGTGGGAATTAAAAATAAAATCAGTGCTTGGAATTTCGCCAATAAATTTAAATCAGAAACTCAAACTAAAGAGACTGACTATAAAGGAATTAAGGTGATCGAAACGGGCGATACCAAAAAAGATTATCTCGCTGTTTTGAATAATCATTTAGTTTGGTCTTCGGAAAGAAAGCCAGTAGAATTAGCGATCGACACTTTCAAGGGTCAGCGTTCATTTGCTAGTAAACAAGATGCTGCTACTATCCTAAGTAAAGGTGTAGATATGCAAAATACGATCGCGCAAATCTACATCCCAGAATACGGTAACTCAATTCAAAAGTTACTGGCTAGCAATCCCAGCACGACGGCGTTACCTCAACAATCTCTCGACCAATTGAAGCAGGTGAAGTCTTTGGTGATGGGATTGGGGATCGATAATGATGGTTTGCGGATGAAGGCGATCGGCAAAGTAGATCCATCTTTAATTCAGGTAGAATATAAACCGAGTCCAGGGAAAGTAGTAAGTCAATTTCCCCTCGAAACAATTGCTTTAATTAGCGGACACGGGATCAGCACTGGTTGGTCGGTTTTTGTCAATCAAGCTAAAAATGATGCTCAAATTCAACAACAACTCGAACAGACGAAACAACAATTAAAAACTACCTACAATCTTGACTTGGATAAAGATGTTTTTAGTTGGATGAATGGGGAATTTGCTTTGGGCGCGATCGCATCTAATCAAGGAATATTAGAACCCATCGGAGTGGGGGGTGCTTTGGTTTTGAAAACAAGCGATCGCGCTACCGCCGAAGCCACTTTTGCCAAGCTAGATGAAATCGCTAAAACCAACCAAATTAGTATTTCCCAAAGAGACATTCAAGGAAAAACTATTACCGAATGGAAATTACCCAACGAGCAAACATGGTTGGGTCACGGGTGGCTAGACCGAGAATCGGTATTTGTTGCTGTTGGTCAACCGATTATCGATGTAATGGCGACTAATTCTAGTGGGTTAAATAGTGGGGAATCATTTAAAGCTATCACGAGTTCTTTACAACAGCCAAATGTCGGTTATTTTTACATAGATGTGGAAAAATTAATGGTGCTAGTGAATCGTCATTTACCAGAACCGCAAAAGACTGCCATTCCGCCAGAAACAACCGCCATTCTTAATTCGATTCGCGGTATTGGCATTACTGCAAATCAACCAGATCGCTCAACTAGTAATGTAGAAATGTTACTAGCTCTCAAGCGGAAAGTTTGATAATGGCTATTAGTCATTGGTTATTGGTCATTAATGGCAATTAGCTATAGCGATCCTAAATAAATTGCCAACAACTAAACCCCTCCCAACCCTCCCCTTACTAAG
>CAZJJR010000038.1:0-13553 GCA_964546365.1 uncultured bacterium
TACAAAAATTAATATATCCAGCAGCGGTTTCACCAGACAGAAAGATTGAGGTTTATAGATTCCAAAAATGTTAGGGCCGATCAATAGATAAAACCAGAAAACCTTCCTTTACAATTCTTCCTTTATCTGTGATTCCCCTTTGGGCGAGTTAATTGTAAAGAAATGTAACAAGTTTTGCTTTTTTGCGTAAAACAGCAGAGGTTTCCCCAGAGAGAAATATAGAGGCTAATGGATTCTAAGAATGTTAGTTGATGCCAAGGAGTGTACAACCATAAAAACTTTTTTTGTCAAGTTATTTGTAATGTCAGAGTGAAGCATACCGCAACGGACGACAATTTATGATTCAAATTTATAGATTTTTTGTCCAAATGCTTCGCTCTGACAGATTAAGAATGCACCACTGAATGTTGCTCGATCGCATTTTAGCTGTCCAATAGCTACATAAAGTCCATCTTCTAAGGAGCAGAAATATGTCTACAATTGATATCGGAAGTCTGAGCGGAAACCAAAACTATTCAGGTTTTGTTGACACCACCGATCCAAACGATCTCTACAAATTTAACATTGCTGGAACAGGAAATTTTAAACTTGCACTGGGCGGTATTAGTAATAATGCAGACGTACAACTGCTTAATAGCAGCGGCAATTTAATGTACAGTTCCACTAACCCAACAACGAGTTCAGAATCGATTATTCTTGATAATTTAACAGCGGGTAATTATTCTGTCCGAGTTTTAAAAATCGGTGGAGATACGAACTACAACTTAAGTATAACGCTCGATAATAAAGGCAATATCTCTAGTACAAATAACTCAGTCGATCCCATCACCGGACTAAAAATAGAATCCGGCTACTTTACCGTCGGACAAACAGGAGAAGTAGGTGTTGAATTTGTATTTGATGGTGGCTGGTACAAAGGAGAAACAGCTATTTTCAGCTTGGATGGGATGGATAAATTTGTCGCTAATTCCAAAGAGTTTATCAAAGAAGCAGCTACAAGAGCATTAAGCAGTTCACCACAAGGTTACGTAGCAATTTCTGACCCCACAGAAGGAGCCAAATTTACTGGCAATTTAAAAGATAGCAATTATAACGAGGGACAATACCTTGGTATCAAGAAACTTGCCATGAAGCCAGGGGATAAATTTGGCGTGATGCTAGTGCCAAATGGCAAAGTACAGGAAGTATTCAACAATCCAGCTATTGGCGGTAGTAAAAGTCCGATATTCTCTTTCGTAACCCAAGGTTCTGCTGTCGGACAAATTGCGGATATCAACGGTGCGGGTACTGCATTTGCGATCGAGGATCTGCGGGTTAATGCTGGGGCAGATAAAGATTACAACGATATTATTTTCAAATTGAGTGGTGCGATAGGGAAAGCTGTAGCACTGGATAATGTGATGAATCCAGCGAGGGATTGGCGGGGTACTAAGCTGGGTAAGGAAGTGCTTGATTATGTGAAAGAAGCATCCCCAGTTGATACCGAACCGCCAGACAATGCTGGGAACACGCTTTATACTGCTCGCGAAATTCTTCTCTCCTCCGATCGTAAAACCTATAGCGGTCAGATTGGGGGTACTGACACCAATGATTATTACCGCTTCAGCCTGGGAATAAGTAATAAATTGAACCTCTCACTTGATGGTCTGAATGCGGATGCTAATGTGCAACTGCTTAACAGCAATGGAACAGTAATCCAAAGTTCAACAAATTCTGGCAAGTTAGCAGAGTCAATTAGCCGCACCTTAGATGCAGGAACGTACTACCTTCAGGTTTCTCCAGTCGCCAATGCCAACACTTCCTACAATCTGAATCTAAGCATTACATCACTGATCGATGGCATCACGACCACAGGATCGAATGTCCCGATGAAGATCGATGATGTGCCAATCTCAATTACAAACGGCTCAACTATAACGCCTCAAAGCAATCCTAGCGCGAGTTCCCTAATTGGGATGGACAAATTCCGTGCTGATTCCCGTTTTGCTGGCATTGATGGTAAAGGTTTTGCATCGGTAATTTTGGACACTGGGATTGACTTGGATCATCAATTTTTCGGCCCTGATAACAACTCTAACGGCATTGCCGATCGCATAGTTTACAATTACGATTTTGCCGATGGCGATGCGAACGCTAGCGATGTTAATGGACACGGATCGAATGTCTCTAGCATTGTCGCTTCCCAAGACGGAACTTACAAAGGGATGGCACCAGGGGCAAACATTATTCACCTCAAAGTTCTTCACAACAATGGGAAGGGAAACTTTGGATATACAGAACAAGCCTTGCAATGGGTAGTGGCTAATGCAGAGAAATACAACATCGCTAGCGTCAATATGTCCTTGGGTGACGATCAAAATCGGACTACAGCAGGTTCCGATTATGGCTTGGGCGATGAGTTAGCAGCATTGGCAGCAAAGAATGTAATCGTTGTTTCCGCCTCTGGTAACGATTTTTACCCACATGGCAGCAAACAGGGTGTGTCTTATCCCTCAGCCGATCCAAATTCGCTCTCAGTAGGGGCTGTGTGGGATGGAAATTATGGGGACAATTGGCAGTGGAGTAATGGTGCAAAAGACTTCAGTACAGGTGCCGATCGAATCGTCAGCTTTTCCCAACGCCACTCAACTTTGACAAGTATATTTGCTCCAGGAGCATATATTACTGGTGCTGGGCCTAATGGAGGGACAGTGCAAATGGGTGGCACCAGCCAAGCAGCACCTCATATTGCCGGAATTGCGGTACTCGCACAACAGTTAGCCGTTAAAGAACTCGGTCGCCGTCTGACTCTAAACGAGTTTAAAAATCTCTTACAGTCAACTGGCGTAACAATTAACGATGGTGATAACGAGAATGATAATGTCACCAATACTGGGCTGAACTTCAAGCGGGTCAATATGCCCACGTTAGCTGAGGGAATTTTGGCTATGAAAAAACCTAATATTGGTAATGATCGCGTCATCGATCTAATTCGACAAGAAAGAGGTTCCTGGGTCAATAATATTAATGATGCTGAAATTTTTCAGTCCAAAGGCGATTGGACTTTTAACAAGCGAATCCAATTGCCTAATATGGGAGCCATGAATGGCGATTTTGTTAACTTAATCGCTGGTGACTTTGATGGGAATGGCATAAGTGACTTTATTCGCCAAGAAAAAGGTAATTGGGTGAATGGTATTAACGATGCTCAAGTTTATCTTGGCGCTGGCAATGGTACTTTTAAGAATCCAATCCAAATGACGGATATGGCTGCCATGAACGGTAACTTTGTCAATTTAATTGCGGGCGACTTTAACGGGGATAAATATACCGATATCATCCGGCAAGAAAAAGGTCCCTGGGTGAATGGTATTCGGGATGTGGAAATCTATCTTTCTAATGGTAATGGCACTTTTAAAAACCCCATATTAATGAATAATGCTGACGTTATGAATGGGAATGTTGTCAATTTAATAATCGGCGATTTTACAGGTGGTGGGGCAGATGATATTATCCGTCAAGAGAAAGGCAATTGGGTCAACGGCATAAATGATGTTGAATTCCGCACTTTCTCCAATGGCAACTTTATTAAAGTCAAAGATGTGCCTGATATGGGCGCAATGAATGGCGATTTTGTCAATTTAATTGCCGGAGACTTTAATCGCGATGGTATCACTGACATCATTCGGCAAGAGAAAGGCTCCAGGATCGATGGTATTCGGGATGCTGAAATATACATTTCCGATGGAAACTGGGGCTTTAAGTCCAGAACTTTAATGAATAATGCCTCAGCAATGAATGGTGATAATGTTAACCTAATTGTCGGAGATTTGACAGGTGGTGGCGCTGATGACATCATTCGCCAAGAAAAAAATAGTTGGGTAGATGGTGTAAATGATGTGGAATTCTTGACTTACTCTAACGGCAACTTCGTTAAGGTAAAAGATGCGCCTAATATGTCTGACCTGAATGGCAATTACGTCACTTTGGTTCCTGGCTTATTTGCTTAGTCTTTAGATAATACCTCAGCTGTGCTTGGAGAGTGGGATCACATCCCAAAATATGAGCGCGATCGCCTTCCAAAACCAAAGTGCGATCGCTACTCATTCTTCGATTTTTTAATCTAGCAATTTCTGTGATTCTATTGCTAAAACATCAAGCGAACGCCTTACCCTCTGTAACTAACCGTTGCTGGCTTATATACTGTGCTAATCTGGCATTAATTCAATTCCGACTATTAGTAGGTAAATTAATCACTTCATAAGTTGGATAACGAATAGGTTCGCAGCGCGGATGCTCTTAGTCATTGATGCTCTTTATTTTCAGTCACGTCTATATTTTCGGCTTCTAACTCGTAAGAGTGTTTTTGTACTGGTTTCCAATAATCAATCTGTTGAGCATCTAATGCATACAAAATAACTTGTTTTGATTTGGGGTCTGCTTTAGCTGATTCAAATATGGCTTTAGCTTCTTCTAGATCGAGCGTATTGCAGATTTCATCTAAGTTACGATTTACTCGATAACCATTAATGGGCTTTTTGTAGCTTTCTGGTAATGGTCGCTTGGGAATATTACCGAATTTCTTTTCCCACTGTTCTGATGGAAAATTAGATTTAAGAATGTTGAGTTGATCTAATTTTTCCAAAGTATCGTAAGAAATACCTTGGATAATAATTTCATGTTTCATATCCAAGGATTGGCTGGGGCGATACTTGTAGGAATCGGCTAAGATAGTAGTTTGAGTAAGGAATATTGCCCACCTTTCAGCACGGCTTTTAGATCTAAATTTGATGACTGCTTGTTGCTGGCGGTTATCAAATAAAATTAAATCGCCTATTTTTTCAATTTCGCTATCCGAAATAGGAAGATTTTCTGACTGCTGAGTGAGTTGTTCGGAGGGTGGTTGCTGGGATGTTGGTTGTTGAAGATCGATCGCATTTTCCAATCGCTCGAAATTAGTAGACTCAGCGGTGACTGCTTCGGGTTGTTCCTGCAACTCCAGTTGGGGATTTTCTCCCGTAGTAAGTTCCTGGGTTAGCTGTTGCGGAACCACAGGGGACAGATGGTGATATTCAAGCCAAGATTTGTATGGATGTCCTTGGTCGATATGTGCGCCATTAGGGGTGAGTTCTGCAATAGTTCCAGTTTGAATATTGCCATTGCTTTGTGTCCACTGAACTAACTGACCTACTGAGAAGGGATAATTTGTTTGTGATTGGGATTCTGACTGCGGTTCAGATTCGGGGGTTGCAGTAACGCCGTTTTCTAGGTAGTTAATTTCAATTTCGGTGGGTAAGCGGTTCAGAACTTCCGAGCGCAAAATCTGAAGTAAGTCTGCATCTTCATCTAGAAAGTCAACTACTCGATCAATTTTTCTCAAAAGTCGCTCAATTTTACTTAATGTTTTTTTGAGGGCTGATTTACGAGTTTTGAGTTCTAACATCTGAATGTCGATATCTTGGATTCGATCTGTTAGAAAATCGAGGGATGTTGGTATCATGGTAATCTCGAAAATTTACGTTTTGGCGAAGGGCGATCGCATACTTTTCACGAAAGCAATTGCCCTCAAATTCAAGCAGCAATTAAAGCAGGTGTTGAAGTTCAGTTAAATTGCTCTCTTAACTAGCTATTTGGTTTGAGAAAGCTTAAACGTAGCTGAGGTTAATTGCTTTTGAAAAAAGTATCGCGGAAAGCTTAATCCTCTATGGGGTCAATCTCGTAAGAAAATACTTCGGTAGGTTCAATTCCTTTTGGATAATCTAAGCTGCATTCTTCTAGCAGCTTATCTGCCAAGGCTTCTGCTTGCTTTAAATTAGCTGCTTGTACTTTGTACTTTAACTTGCACTGGAATGGAAAGAGTAGCGAAAATGATCCACTCTTTATTCTTTTTGGACATAAATCACCTGAAAATATAGGAATGGTTTACTATTTACTGATGGCTTTTTAACCAAGATGCTGGACGCGGTTTGACTTCTACTGCGATTCTTTCACTTTGTTTTTCGGATGCTTTCTGGATGGCTTCTTGTTTGGTAAATTTGGCGATATGGTTGCTGTTTCTGTCTGTAGTCCAGCCTTGATTTTGGCAAAGGAATACCCAAAAATAGCAATTGTCAATTTGTTTGTCCATTCTGAAATCTCGGCAATCGGATAACATAGCAACTATCCAATCTTTTTGGTTATTCATGGTTTTTCTCGCTGTTAAATGTGGTGATTTGAGAGGAATAATTAGTTAGCGATCGCTTTGGGAAGTTTGGCGATCGCATAGCTGGTAATCAACTTGTTTAACCAAACTTAATTGATGAGCCTTATTGAAGAGTTAGCTATTTTTAAGGCTTTGAGGGTATAGCTGTATATTAGCGATGGATGTCGGTTGATGTCAATGGTTTGAATAAAATTATTAGGATTGTCCGAAAAACGAATTTTATTGTGCAGAGTCAATCGATCGAACTCTTGTGTCTTAGCTTGAGAACTATTTTTCTGGCTGCTGGGAATCTAGTTCGGTGGTATCGATATATTGGTGCAAAACTTCTCTAGCAATTTCAGCAATTGTTTTACCTTTGGCTTTAGCGATCGCCTGCAATTTATCCCAACGGCTTTTGGATACGCGCAAACCGATGGTTTTCGGGTAGAGAGATTCATCTGACTCTACAAATCGCCCTAACGAATCTCGTTCTAACCCTGGTGCTGTCACTTTTGCTCCTATAGGTTGCTTTCCTGTAGGCTAATGTACCACGAAAACTATACTGCCCGCTGACATCAGTGGATAAACGGGAAAATTATTCACTGGTTGACCGCAGGAAGGCAAGAACAACGAAATACACTACTGCCACTGAGGGTGATAGCTTACGTTGACTCAAAGGTAAATTTACAAGCTTTGAAACGTCTAAATCCCAGGCCACCAAAAGCATTCCACTCCAATAATGATAGGCTGAATTTGGTGTAGTCGATACACCGTGCTAGTCTAAAAATAGCATTTTAGTGTATCGAGTACATCCATGAAACTTATTTACAAGTGCTTAAGTACCACAATGGATGCCTGGGAATTTTGCCGGAACTGGTTCAAACCATCCCCGGAAGAAGAAGAGACGAAAACTTACAAGGGTAAATGCAATCGCCTTCTCAAAGAAGCGTTGGGTATGGAATCCGACGAAGGAATCAAGCGTTGGGGTAAACGATACGAGAAAATCCCTCTCCAACACAAAATCACCCTCAGCTATCTCGATCGCCTCCGTCGCATCTCCGAAATCGCAGGTGAGTGTAAAACCATAGAAGATATTCTATCCAAGCATAATGAATAGCCCTTACTTTTCTATGAGGTAACAAATACCGAATTAATAATGTAAATTTTACATTAAAATATTAACTTTTTCTGAGATTCCTTTCTAACCTGAATTCCAGGGGTAACTGTAGCGACCGGAAAAACTATTCACGGCTTGACCATAGGGAAATAAGGCTTTAGCTTTTCTGCATCCATTCCTGCGTTAATCAAGCTTGTGGCTTCGTCAGCAGTGAGAGGTTCGCTAAACTTTCCTGTCGCAAACTCTTCTAAACGCTCGATCGGAATTTGTGAAATTGAGTTGAGCTTGTGCATATCCCATCCCTTCACAAAACCTTGCACATAGCGCTCGTATGGACGCAACGGTAACGGTCTTGCCTCTGACGGATCGACAAGACCCAAATGCTGTTTGAGCAAAAACTTTATCTTCTGTGGCAAGGATAGCTCTTGCCACAACGAATCGGAATAGGCATTTTCTACCAAATCCTCTATTTCTCCTAAATCCACAGTAGTTCTACCCATCCCATGAGTTTACTTCAACTACATCCAATGGCGAACTACATCTTTGATGCACTTGCCGTATATGATGCAGTTGATGCTATATTAGCAATCAGTAGTGAAACCACTCCAAAAACTCATGGATTCGGAGGTGAGTATTTTTGCTTAATCAAACCGTTGAGATTAACAGCTACGAAGTAGACACAGAGCGCTTTTTCACGAAAAAAGAAGTCAGGAAAATGCTTGAAATCAAGCACTACTGCACTTTTGAGGAATACCTTACTACCTTGGAAATCAACCAACGGCTGGGATGGCGCGAAATCAAGGAAATCCTGGCTCTCAAGCTATTTCTGGGCGCTCATTGGGGCTACCACAGCCACGCCATGTACGCCAATTTGCGCCGTATCCCCGGTGCGGTGGAGAAAGTGTTTAACCACTACGGAATCAATCCAGACAGGGAGTTTAGGAATCTCTATGAGCAATACAAACAACAAACGCAGGCGTTCCAAATCTCCAGCGCCATCCCCAAGCGTCGAGGAGCGGACGGACGGTTTGGGAAATCAAGGAAACCCAAGCAACGACAGGCATCTTGAGCCGTCCGCTGGCGATAATTCTGAGGAAGTTTCTGTGAAAACGTCCGTCGAAACGGACGGTTGCAACGATCGCCCTCAAAATGCTCAAACTGATGATTTGCCTAGTGTTGAGGAGCTTTTGAGGCAATCTAGGGCTAACTCAAACGGACGGAATGGAGGGACGGAAGCGGACGGAACGGACGGCGATCGCACCACCAATACCGATGAATCTCCCCAATCCAATCATTCCAATAGTTCTGGGAATTCTAAGCAGCGTAAATCGCAAAGTAACGATCGCAGCGGTGATGGAGCGATCGCGAAAAAAGCCTCTGATACCTTAGCCTCAAAGACATCCCAACAAGCTCAAGAACTTATCAAAGCGGATAAGCGTTCTAAACAGCAACGTTTGGAAACGGGAATACGCGAAGGTATTGAAGATGCGAAGGATATCCGTAAAGGTTATCAACTCGGCTTGCTTTACGGGCTGACTAAATCCAAAGAACGCGATAGTGAGGAGTTGGACGAACAACTCCAAAAGCTTCGACAGCACACCGACGCATCGATGGGCGATGAATTGCAACAAGCGCTCGATAAAGTTCTGGGGAATGTGGATACAGAGGATGCAGAAGATGAGGAGGATTCTTCTGACCCTTTGGACTTGGGAAAGCTGTTCGAGAACAACTCAGACGAGGAAACATTGAACCTTTTCTGTTAGCTTTGCGTTCTGGCTACGAGGTGGCAATCCAACAGAGAAACAATAGCACATCATCGCGATCGACATCAGAAACGAAACACTCTGCTGCAAACAGCGCGACTACTACGATTACTGAAATCAAATTATCTCATGTAGCGATCGCAATTTGTTTGGTCGTGGCTGCTGCTGTGAGCAGTTTCAGCATTGTTGTCAATATTCGCCGTTACTTCATACCGACGGCGAATCCAAATCCTACTCAAATGCACAATCCTCAAATTGAGAGAAATCAATCATGGAAGAAGATTCCACACAATCCAAACAATTCACATTCATCGATTTAACCACTTTGGCATTAATTACCGCAGTGATAGCCGTTCTAAGTTTTCGCAATTGGAATTTAGAATCGGCTATTTCTCAACAGAAAGAATCTCAGCGAGAAGAAATAACGCTGATCAAAAAAACTTACGAATCGCAAATATCGCAGTTACATAAAGAGTACCAACGCCAATTAGCTCTTAAGGAAGCTGAAATTCGCGGTTTAGAGCGTGGTGTAGCATTATCGAGGTAATCCCAAATATGAAAGAATCAGAATTCAAACGGCAATCTGAGGAAATTATGGGGCGGATTCGCGACCTGAAAATCCAAGGATTATTGCATGATGAAAATGCCGAAACTGCCATTGTGGAACAAAAGCGCATCAATGCGGTAATTCAATGGAGTAAGGTAGATGAAATGAATTACAAACTGCAAAGTCAGGAGTATAAAACCCTGACGGCGGGAGTGCAGGTAGATATCGATCGCGATAACTATTTCGGCACTTTGACTACCCAAGCTTTCAACCAGCAACAATGGGTACTCAAGGGGGAAGAAATGGATCTGACTATCCGCGAATTTGAAATCAAGCTTGAGGAAAAACGTCGCGCTTTGGAGGGCTGGTAATCGTGATTCGCGATGATTCCCTGAGTTACAATTTCACTCTCTGCCTTACGGTTTGTTTGGTTTACTCTTGTCTATTTCAAGGATTGATGTGGGCATGGAGCGAACGCATAATTAATGACCGGATGGGTGGATTTTTAATGGTGGGAATTGGGATAGTTTCATTGGGTTGGTGGGGATTGTGGTATCTCCATCAAATCAATAATTTATCAAATTCTCCAAAATTCCCCGTTTTCAATAATTTTAAGGGACTGTCTTTACCAATGTTGGTATTGTTTTCGGGGGCTTTGGGAGCTTTATTGGGAACTTTGTTGTGAGGTTTTGATGAGCAGCAATTATATCCTAATTGGCTATGCAAGCCTGACTTTAATTGTCGGGCTTGCGATTCCTGCTTCGAGTGAGTGGCGTTGGGTTGGTTTTTCTGTTAGATTGACTGGTGTTGCGGCTGGGATTGCTTATTTGAGTAGTTGCGATCGCCTTCCATCAAAGATTGAACAACGACTGAAGGAAGAAGCGGATAAACTAGCAAAAAATAGGGTTACTCAAGAGGAATGGATTGCTACAGAGCGTCAGAAAATTCAAGGGATTAAAGAATCATTGGAACAAGAGCGTATTAAAATACAGAATTATCTGTTGGAGCAGCGCAAACTGATTGATGCTCAAAGAGAAAGCGATCGCAATTTTATCACTGAAGCTAGGGAAAAATTAAATAGCGATCGCGCTCAATTTACTAAGTTTATGGAGCAGGAGCGACAGCGCCTTAAGGAACAGGCTAAACAAGATTTAGCAATGCTGCAAGAACGCTTGCAACGTGCATCTGAGTCCTTAGAAATTGAGAAAGGTCAAATTGCTAGAAATACAGAAGCTTTAGTGGCGCGTTACGAACGGGAAATTGCTAGTGTTAAGCAACAAAACCAACAATTAATCGAGCAATTGAGATTGGCTAATTACCCAATTCCACCAAAAGGTATCAGAGATATCGATATTAGATGTCATCGGATTCAGCATATCTTTTGGCGCAGTGAAATTGTTTTAGATTGCTCGAAGGAAGAACCAATGTGCGATTTGAGTAAGGAGGTGTTTCTGCTGTATCCAAGGGATTCTAAGTTTATCCCTCAAATTATTAAGAAGTCGGATGAGTTTAGGATGCAGCTTGAGGCGTTATTTAATGATTCCGGTGCGATTAAGATTGACCAGGTGGGTGCAGCAATTCGGATTACTTATGACCCGAAGGGAGAGTCATTAGCAGAATATACAAAAAAGTCTTAACTCAACGGGAAGCGTTTGAGAAATCGATGCTTCCTGTTGAGATGACGGTATCTAAAAATTTGGGATATTTTCTGATTGGTGAACCTGGAAGCGGTAAGACGACTGGGGCTATTTATGTTGCTAATTCTATCATTGCACAAGAGTTATCTTCAAAGGCGATCGATGACTTAATCGACCCAACTGGTGCAATGTGCATTGCGATGGACAAGCATCACTCTAGTACGTGGGATGAGATGGGGATATTGTGCATTGATGAGCCAATGGCTATTTACGAACAGTTTAAATTGTTAAAATCGGAGTACGATAAGCGCAAACCTGGTACAAAAGTGAATCGTTTAATTATATTTTTTGATGAGATTGCGGAAACTCTGGATGCGATTAAATCTTTGGTGGATGAGAAGGAGGGTAAACGCGGTGCTGGGAAAGCTGCGGTGGAATTTATCCAGAATACTTACCGGAGTTTTGGTACTGGGGGAAGGAAGAAGTATATTAATTTTATCGGGATGAATCATTCGTATAATGTTGCTGCGCTTGGGATTGATGGATATTATCGGACTTGCTTTGTATCGTTGCTATTTAATGATGCGCTTAGACATTACGTGCAAACGTCGAATAAGATGATGTCGGAAGCTAAACGGAAGGATTTGTATCGTTGGGCTTGCGAAGTTATGGATAATAAATATATCTGTCTTGCTACTGGGGCAATTGGAGATAAGAAAATTAGGCATCCTACACATCACTATTATTCGGAAGTTAAAGATGGTAATCGTCCGATGAATTTGCAGCCGATTAAGCAATTACCGTTATCTATTAAAATTGTGGATTTGTTTAAAGTTAAAGTTAATGGGAGTTCTGGGGGTTCGAGGTTGAGTGACGGCACGGATTTTAAGCAAGTTGATGGTAGGATTGAACTAGCAGAATCGGCTATTTTACAACCTAATAATGAAGACTTAGTGCGGCTGGAAAGAATCCATGAATTTTGGGCTAAGGGAGAACGGCGATTGAAAGTTATTATTCCGGCTGTTTGGTGTGATGTTGTTGGGGTGGAAGTTATCGATTCTAGGGCTTTTAAGAAGGCTCGATATGATTATAGGAGATTGACGGGGAGGTGAAAATACTCTTCAAATTTTTACCCAATTGAACTTTGTGGTTTTCGTTGTCAGTCCGCCTGCAAATTGATTCGCAGACGGACTAATTGTACAAATCAACAAACCTTACTCCGCTTCAATATACCCTTTGATTGTTTCCACTGAAATGCTGACGGCTGGATTTTTAAATATCGTATCTAATGCTACCTTCAAAGCCTCAGTTCCACCAGCTTTTAAAGCACTCCACAACCGCGCTTTTATTGTGGGATTGCGCTTGATTTCTTCGTGAATGGCTGAAACTACAACATCTCGATTGTCTGATTGGACGATTGTTTGGTTATTTTTAGCTAGTTGTTCTAGCAATTGCTGAATTTCGGCTGCGGATTCTGCGAGATTTTGTTTTGCGGCGTAGTTATGTTGAGTGCCGATATTATTAACATCACCTTGGATATTTCCAGTAACGCTGCCAAAATTACTGAAGTTGGCACCACGAAAATCATTTGTAGGAGTTTCTGACATAGTTTTGAGGGTTAGATTGAGCGTGTTTAATGTATTTATTATAGGATTTTCGAGCTTTTGTTTTTCAGGTGCGGGAGATGTGTATATTTCATAATTATAGAATTTGCAACGGTTTTGAATAGCAGTAATTGCTTTTAGTGCATCGAGTGCATTTTTCGTTCTCAAATATGGAGTGAGGCTAGGTAATAATTCAGGATTGCCGATTTTTCCTAATACTTCAGCCGCCCTCATACGAACATCAGAGCTTTCATCATTTAAAGCGTTTATCAAAGCGGAAACCGCCGCTTGATTGCCGATATTTCCTAATGCTTCAGCCGCGTTACTACGAACATCAGAGTTTTTATCATTTAAAGCGTTTATCAAAGCGGAAACCGCCGCTTGATTGCCGATATTTCCTAATGCTTCAGCCGCGTTACTACGAACATAATAGTTTTCATGATTTAAAGCGTTTATCAAAGCGGAAACCGCCACTTCATTGCCGATTTTTCCTAATCCTATAGTCGCCCTCATACGAACATCAGAGTTTTTATCATTTAAAGCGTTTATCAAAGCCGAAACCGCCGCTTCATTGCCGATATTTCCTAATGCTTTAGCCGCGTTACTACGAACATAATAGTTTTCATGATTTAAAGCGTTTATCAAAGCGGAAACCGCCGCTTCATTGCCGATATTTCCTAATGCTTTAGCCGCGTTCGTACGAACATAAAAGTCTTCATGATTTA
>CAZJJR010000038.1:13653-30557 GCA_964546365.1 uncultured bacterium
GAAACCGCCGCTTGATTGCCGATATTTCCTAATGCTTCAGCCGCGTTACTACGAATATCAGATTTTTCATGATTTAAAGCGTTTATCAAAGCGGAAACCGCTGCTTGATTGCCGATATTTCCTAATGCTTCAGCCGCCCTTCCACGAACATCAACGTATTCATCATTTAAAGCCTGAATTAAAGCCTTAACAGCTTTTTGAGAACGGGTTAAATCCAAAAATTGAATTTTCAAAACAGGAGGAATTTCTAGTTTAACCACTAAATCAACTGTCTTCTCCTGAAACTGTGGTTTTACCTCCCCCGCCAACCTCGCCCCTAACTGCAAATCCACCTCAAGCGCTAACTTCACCACTCGCAACGCCTGCCCCTCATCCTCCACCAACGCCAACATTAGCGTCAGTGGTTCTGTCCATTTCAAATAATTGAGATAATCTCGTTTCAGCGTATCATCACTAAGTTGAGGCAACTGCACCAGTAGCCTTTCAGCCGCGTAATATTCCTGAAGCAACTGGTGATGAAATTCTATTTCCCGATTGCTATTTGTAAGTTGAATCAGGTGATATTTTAGTAAATCGTTCAGCCAGTAAAAAGCACATTCGCGAGGCTTGTCAAACTGATTTGCAGTTAAAAACCAAGTCAGAATATTTTCAGCTTCCTGTTTCGGTATCGTCACTCGCAAATCTATTGCCGTTTTGCCGCGCATCATCTCAAATGCTAAATGCTGCAATAGCAAAAACCATCGACTGCGAGACTCATCAGTTGAGACATCCTGTTTGATTTGGCTATCATAACTTTGTGCGAAACAGCGAAACACTAAACCGAGATTCGGCGGTATATTGCCTGTGTTATTAAATAGTTCGCATAGCATCCACAGCAATAGCGGCGTTTCCCCCAACTCTCGCAAACGTCCCTGCAATTGCTGTAATAAACGTTCCCCTGCTTCTGGCAAATAAGTAAGAACAAACTGCCGCATTTGTGCTTCCGTCAGCGGCTGCATTTCCAGCTTTTTTTCAATGCCAATATCCCCCGCTAACTCCCGCGTGGTAAAAATCATCGGCGTAAGGCGCTGGTATTTCTCCCGAAATATCTTGACATCTCCTCTCGCCTTGTCATCTGGCAATTCATTCCACCCATCGACAAGTAGCAAAAATCTTCCCGCTAACAGCAGTTGTTCGATTTCCGCCTCGTTTAACCTGCATCGATGCTGAAACAAAAAATCGCCAATAATCCCCAATACGGAAGTTTTATAGCGGCGCAGTTCCACCAAAACGGGTATTTTCTCTTGCGGTTGCGTTCTCGCTTTCTCTGCCTCTTCCCACAATAGCCGTTCTAAAGCTGTCGATTTCCCCGAACCGGGTTTTCCCACCAATAACAGATGATTTTCGGCATACTTGCGTAAACCTGCCAGTACCTCCATCCGTTCGACTTGTTCTTTTTCTGCTTTTTCTTCTCCCGGCGCTTCTGTTTCTGGTGGCGGTACTATCGTTTGCACCATCAAGCTTAAATTTAACCGTCGCGGCGGTTGCTTCTTCTCGATGCGTTGACGGTGTAAAGCATCGGTTGGCGTATAAAAATCTTGCCAACCCAGATATTTTTCGTCACTACAGATTGATTCTAGATATTGACTCCAATTTACTTCATCCTTCATATTTATCTGCTATTTCAGAAGGAGTTTTACCTACCTGCGCTTGACGGAGGTGGCTAATTTTCGGCTGAACAGAAAAGAGTAACTGATAACGATCGAACATTAGCTTGTCTTTCTGGTGGGGTAAGTCAGAGTAACGTCATCGGGTTGCCATAGTAGACACACATCAACGTATAAATGAAGAATAACAAATCTTGGGTTGTTGCTTGCCCCGGTAAACACTGGTTTTAGCGCCATCATCCTAGCCGCAGCATCGACACGATCGACGGTCACTTCCGCTACACCCTCTAGTCGCGCATTGGCTACAGCTAATCGAGCTAAGGCAATCTCCCGGCGAGGGCTGTATACTTCCAGAGTGGAGATGTAATCGAGTATCCTCGCTTTGGCTTTGTCTGCGATCGCAACTCGGTGTTGGGTAGCTTGGCGGAGGCGATCGCAAATCTCAGCTGGCAGAGGTTCAGACTTGGTTTCCTTCTCCGATGTCTGGCGATCGATCCAATTCAGGATTTCTACTGTTCTATCTGTAGTTTTTGTTACCCGTCCGCTCAACCGCAAGGCAAAGCGATCGAGCAGATGAGGCGAAACCATCCCCACTTCACTACTGGCACAACCTGCCAACCAGCAAAGATTCGGTTGCCAGTGCGCCTGCTGTCCGTGACGTTCTAAATGGGCTACATCTGCCCCCATCAGCACTACACAAGCGCGTGCTGCTGCTAGACTCAACTTGGTCAAGTCTGGAATCACGACTAACCGCAGTTGCGAGTCCTGCTGTCCGGCTGAGAGTAACCCCGATTTCCATTGAAAAGGTTGTGCTTCCGATGCAACGCCCAGCCCTAAACTTCCCCACAAATCATCCTCAGCTTCTAAGGTTCCCAATGTTACCGAGTCAACTGGATAGCCAGCGACAACTGCCAACATTTGGGCTAGGATTTGTGCGGTTTGTCGCAATGCTGCGGGAGAAGTATCGAACGCCAGGATACTTCGCAGACCCGGACTGATGGCTGCACAGGCGAGCGATCGCACAAACGGGTCAGTTAAACTGAGTTGGGATGATGGGGCAGAGTCAGTCACCGCTCAAAATCTCGCTTACGCGCTGGTTATCTTCGTCAGTCTAAGGGTTACTGCTTAAAACGGAGGTATTGGCCTTGTGCGACGCTCTGAGACGCTGTGGCTGAGGGAGTTAAAAAATTTTGGCATTTTCGGGAAGTTGGCAGTGTTGGTGGTTAGACTCGATCGGTAGGAGTGCTGAAGGTTACGCACAATGGATGAAAGCCGTCACCAAGCTTATCTGAATCTAATTCAACAACTGCTGAGTTATCCTAGCGGTGAGGAACCAAAGATTTTACAGGCAAACTCGGTATTGCTGGATTTAGGGTTTCTGCGAGCTTGCGAGGGAGTCGCAGCAAGGTTGGCGGAGGAAGGAGAAGAGAATGCAGCTAATTAATTTTTTACGAAATCTTGCCAGTCAGCTAAGAGAGTTTTTGGGCTTTATATCTACTGATGGTAATGATGTGGAGAATAACTCCCCAGATGATTATTTAAAATTTTTGGAATTGCTGTTGGATAAGGAATTTGAGAATTTCGGTGGAGATGCGAGACACATTTATGCAGTATTGGAAGCAAATTTGGATAAGCTGAATCTTAATTTTATTCCAGTTCTTCAAGGAAGGCTGGGTAAAATAAATGATTCAAAAGTACCTAAATTATATGCTGATTTAATTGAAAATATTGCTATTAAGATTATCGAATTTCCTAGAGGAAGTAGGGCTGACAATATAGAAATTGCGATCGCAGCCTACAAAATCGTGCTTTCGGTTCATACCTTTGAAAGTAACCCAGAAAAATGGGCAATAATGCAAAATAGGCTGGGTGCTGCTTACACTGACAGAATCAGAGGAGACAGGGCAGAGAATATCGAAAGTGCGATCGCATATTTTACCGATGCACTGAAAGTTCGCACCCGCGAAGCCTTTCCCCAACAATGGGCAATGACGCAAAGTAATCTGGGAAATGCCTACTTATACAGAATAGAGGGAGAGAGGGCTGATAATCTAGAGAAAGCGATCGAATTATGCACTGCCACGCTCGAAATCCTCACTCCCAAAGCATTGCCCAATCTTTGGGCAATGACGCAAAATAATCTGGGAACTGCCTACTTATACAGAATCAGGGAAGAGAAGGCACAGAATATTGAAGATTCGATCGCATATTTCACCGCTGCGCTCAATGTCTACACCAACCAAGCCTTTCCCGAAGATTGGGCGATGATACAGATGAATCTGGGAAATGCCTATTATTCCAAAGTTAGAGGAGTGAGAGCAGAGAATATCGAAAAAGCGATCAAATGTTATACCGATTCACTCTTTGTTCGTACCCGCAAAGACTTTCCCCAAGACTGGGCAATCACGCAAAATAATCTGGGACTTGCGTACAGTAACAGAATTAAGGGAGAAAAGGCAGATAATATAGAAAAAGCGATCGAATATCACACCGAGACACTCACTGTTTACAAGCGCGAAGACTTTCCCGAAAAGTGGGCAATGACGCAATATAATCTGGGACTTGCGTACAGTAACAGAATTAAGGGAGAAAAGGCAGATAATATAGAAAAAGCGATCGAGTATTACACCGCTGCACTCACCTTTTACACCCGCGAAGCCTTTCTTGAACAACGGGCAATGACGCAAAACAATCTGGGACTTACCTACTTATATAGAATTAGGAAAGAAAAGGCAGAGAATATTGAAAAAGCGATCGAATTTCTCACCGCCGCACTCACGTTTTACATCTCCAAAGCCAATAATTTATCTTCTTCTAAAGAATGTGTTGTAGCACATAACACTTTAGGCGCGTTATATAATGAACGCATTGAAGGAAAAAAAACCGACAATATTCAAAAAGCTATTGAATATTTACAAAGTGGACTATTATTAGTTAAAAATAATTTTAATCTGTTAGAGAATGCGGTAGATTTAAAAAGTAATTTAAATATTAATTTAGCAACAGCATATATTAGGTGCTTTGATGAAAATAGAGCCGATAATATCGAAAAAGGTATTGCTATTTTAAAAAATGTTTTAGAAGAATTGACATTATCAACAAATTCATCTGAGATTAGGGCAATGACACAGCTTAATTTAGGGGTAGCCTATTTAGAACGTATTCATGGAGACCTATCTGAAAACCAACAAGATGCGATCGCCTGTTCTTTAAAAGCATTAACTTTCTTTAAAAAAGAAACATTCCCTGAAGACTGGGCAAAAATTCAACAAAATTTGGGTACAGCATACTGTAGGCTTATTCAGGGAAAAATAAGTGATAATATTGAGAAAGCAATTATATTTTTTAATAAGGCGCTAGAAATTTACAATTTTCATAAATTTCCTTGGGATTGGGCGACCGTACAGCATAATCTAGGAGCAACATATCGCCGTCGCATTAAAGGAAAAAAAATAGATAATCTTAAATTGGCAATTGATGCTTATAATAATGCTCTTAAGATTAGAAAATCTTCGCCTCAACAGTGGGCTGCGACGCAAATGAATTTGGCAGTAGCATATTGCGAGCGAGGATATCGTAACTCTGTTAACGACCTTAAAGAGGGAATTAAAGCGTATAATGAAGCTTTGAAAGTTTTCAGTTATGAAGATTATCCTTACCAATGGGGAATGATTAAAAATAATTTAGGAGCCACTTATACTGATATTTATATGTTGGATAAGGAATTTAAAAATTTAGATAAAGCAATTGAGTGTTGTAAGGAAGCTTTAAAAATCCGTACTCATCAAAAATATACCACAAATCATGCAGAAACTTTATTTAATTTAGGGAGAGCTTATAAACAAGGTTACAAAGAAACAAAAAATAAGAAATTAATAGAAAGTGCCTATATTACTTTTTTTGATTGTATTGAGAGCGTAGAATTAATAAGATATGATAATTATTCTAGAGAAGAAAGTAGACAACAATTAGCAGAAGATTGGAATAAGCTTTATCAAGCAATGGTAGAAGTTTGCTTAGAAATGAAGAAAGATAATCAAGCCATTGAATTCGTCGAACGCAGCAAAACTCGAAATCTAGTTGAATTAATTACTACCCGCGACCTATACCCTAAAGGCAATATTCCCCAAAGTATTTTAAACGAACTCGATCGCCTGCGTCGAGAAATTACTGCCGAACAGCGACGCCTCAACAATGAGCAAACAATTCAAAACAGTTATGAAAGTACAATATCGAGAGAACGCAGCCAAATACCAAAAGAAGTACAATTTAGCATTCTCGATCGCAGTCATCTCAATCAATTACAGCAACAACTTGATGAATTGATAGCCCGCAATATCGCGCCCATCGATCCTAACTTCAGCTTCGTCCAAAAAGTTGAACCCATTCCCTACAATGAGATTCAATCTTTAACAGGTGAAAAAACCGCTATTCTTGAGTGGTACGTTATAGACGATACAGACTATAAATTTCTCACCTTTATCATCACCCCGCAATCCCCAACACCCATCATCTGGCAATCTTCAACAGCAGACCTGGAAAAATTGAAAAGGTGGGCTACAAGATATCTTCAAGCATACCTTAACAATAAACATCACTGGAAGCGGCGACTGACTGTACGATTGCGTCTGCTGGCGAAAATTTTGCATCTTGATGAGATTTTAAAGAGTATTCCGAAACAGTGCGATCGACTCATTTTAATTCCCCACCGCTTCCTGCACCTGTTTCCCCTTCACGCCCTACCTGTCAGCCAAGAAACTTGGTCGCAGTTTAACCCAAACACCGATTTCTCACCCGCCAATCCTTATCTGTTAGACTGCTTCGTTGGTGGCGTAGGTTACGCCCCCAGTTGTCAATTGCTGCAACAAGCACAAATGCGACAGCGCCCCAATTTCTCCCACCTGTTCGCCATCCAAAACCCTACCAACGACCTACAGTATACCGATTTGGAAGTACAAGCGATCGCCCAGCATTTCGACCCCAGCGATATTTTAGCCAACGCCACCGCCAAAATTGAAGCCCTCGACGAACAACGACTCCGCAATGCCCACTGCGCCCACTTCTCCTGTCACGGCTACTTTAACTTTGCCAATCCCCTACAGTCCGCACTCCTGTTAGCAGATTGTCGCATTTCACCAGCCCCACCGGAAGCTGACCCGAATCGATATCTGCTCACGGAAGATGGTAGTGCGATCGACCTCAGCAAATGTCTTACCCTAGATAATATCTTCACCCGTGACTTCAGTGCTTGCCGCCTAGTCGTCCTCTCCGCTTGCGAAACAGGGTTAACTGATTTCAGTTCCCTCAGCGATGAGTACATCGGCTTACCTAGCGGTTTCCTGGTAGCGGGTAGTCCCAGCGTCGTTAGTAGCCTTTGGGCTGTCAATGATCTATCTACCGCCTTGTTGATGATGAAATTCTATCAGAATCTCAAAGCAGGTTTAACCGTCACCCTTGCCCTCAATACCGCCCAGACTTGGCTGAGAAATGCTACAAAAGAGGAATTAATCAACCAATTAGATCTCAATGCCGCCCAGAGAATGCAGTTAAGAGTTGAATTGAAAAACATTGATGCCAATACTAAACCTTTTGAGTCACCTGATCATTGGGCGGCGTTCTGTGCAATCGGACAGTAGGAGTTTAAATCATGTCATTTTACGAACAAAATCTGGAAGCTTTTATTGAATTATTAAATGATAAGAGATCGTCTCTATTTTCCGCTCAAGATCGGGCTGAATTAGCGCAGTTAATCAAGCCTTTACCCGATGATATCGAAAAACTTTCGGTTGCGATCGCGGCTTGGTATGAAAAACACCCTAAAATTCTTGACGCACAATTAGCACAACTCAATACTCAATTAAGTAGTGGTGCGAGTTTCGATCGACTCCCTGGTAGTAAAGTAGCAAACATCAAAACTCCCGACTACCAACTGAATAAACAAGTCTTACAAAATGCCATTCAGCAAAGTTCCGTCACTGGCAGTTCCTCCTCATCTTCTGCTAGCAAATGAGCGATATCGCCCCACCTGGAAAAATTGCCAACCCAAAGCTAACCCTATTCGCTTTTCATTTGCGTAATAACTTAGCTCAAGGTTCTGAAGAAACAGTAAAAAATGCCAATCTTTTATGGGAAGATTGCCAAAAATTAGGACAGAAGCTCGGCGTTGTTCGGCTAGAATCGTTAATCGATAAACTTAAAAAAGACAGCAACAATAAAATTGGCATTTTTCCAGGCAGCGAAAGCCCAGCCAGTAATTACTTAGAATTACTAACATCAGAACCATTCCTAGATTTTTCAGCTAATCCTGATGGCACTTCCCTACAACTCCGAGGCGAAGTTTATCCCCTACAGATTCACGATACTTTTGCCGTTGATATTACCCTGCGATATCCCTACTCCAACGTTGAAATTACTCAACTAAGTGGATTAAACCCTGAAAGCTATCTATCACCCAATCAAATTCAAGCCTCTCTAGGAAAAACTTTCGTATTGTTTGCCCAACCACTTGAAAAGGTTGAAAATCCTCAAACGTTCGCAGATGCTTGTATTACCAATTTATTCCCAAATATAGAACCAAAAAAACTTTTGCTTTATCCCCCCAACACTGGCTATTTTTTAGGTAGCCCTATCTTTGAATATGATATCAGCGCCGAGAACTTAGCCCAAAAGCTTCATGTTTTAGTTTGGTTAAATTGCGACCTTAAAACAGAAGAATTAGAAGCAAAGGGTAACTACTATCAACCCTTGATTAATCTTTTATGCTGCCGGAATAAAATTATTTACACTTATACCCAATCCCGTTGGTGCAATGCCCAGGCACGACGCTTATATAAACAGCTAGAAGAAAGGATTGAAGCGTTCAAAAATATACCTCCAGAAACGGAAGAACGCCTCAACGAACTGAAAACATGGCTAATTGAGATACCCAAACTAATTCTAGAATATTCCCGTTACTTACGAGATTTAGAAGTTCATATAAAAACCATTGAAACAAACGTTAAAAATTATCGATTATTCCTAAGTAAATTACAGAGTTACGCTTTACAAGATAAAGATAATTTAGAATTCTTAGAGGAATGGCTTAAATATAGCGACCAAACTTTAACCGAACAGATTAAAGTTGACTTAGGTTATCTTAACCCAGGCAAGCAACTATTTGAGCAGATGATTGGCACTATTCGGGGTATAGTAGAAGTCGAGCAAGCAGAAAGCGATCGCAACCTACAAAACACCATCCAAGCAGTAGGCTTTAGTATAGGCACTGCGGGAGTTGTAGCAACTAGCGCCCCCTACTGGATCAAGCAAGAACCAGGAGTAATAAACATTAATAAACCATTGAATTTTAGTGCCTTGGCTACCTTCATATTAATTATCTGTCTCAGTTTTGCTACAGGCTTACTTACTTGGATAATTGCTACTAATTTAATAAACCGGAAACGCATTAATAAAAAAGTGAAGCTGCAAGGCGATTCCACCCAAGATCAAGCTAGCTTGACCCCAGGACAAAGTGCTGATGTATCATTTCTTTCCCAACAGCAGGAAAAAGTGCGATAATGTTAGGTATTGCTGCGCGATCGCACATTCACAAACCAATCTAGGAAGTCAGCATAAGCATTGACAAGTTTTTCAGCATTCTGTACTGACTTAGAGAGATCTAATCTTTCTTTCAGTATGTCTTCTAGTATTGGTAAATTAAACAGGTGCGTTTCGGCAAAACTTAGACATTGTTCGTAATAAACAATCTTTTGCTCGTCATCAATATCTCCAAAACCACCCATATTAGCAACTACTGCTATATGAACATAGTCTTCCAATATTAAATTCTCATTCGCTGTTTCTTGCAAAACTTGATATACAGCACCCGCTTTTTCTAAGTCACCAACTGTTGCCCATAACCTTGCTAATGGCAGCAAGATCTGAACAATACGTTCACCCCCTTGCCATGCTTTTTCCAAAAATTCACGAGCTTGTGTTTTTTGCCCTGAGTTATAAAGGGCAGCACCCCGCAATCCAGCCAAAGCTGGTGACAGGTCTGAAATTGAAGCTGGTAATAGCTCGATAACCTCTTGAAAACGCTGGCTAGCCAGTAATAATTCTGCACATCGTTGTTTAATCTCATCTGTTTGTTCTGGAAATGATTGATATATTTTTAAAGCCTCTTCTGTCTTGTCGATCGCTGCATAAGATTCTGCTAATGCCAGAAGTACATTAGTAGCTTTTGGATATTTATTTTTGAGGGATTCTAGGTGAAGAATACGCTCACCTGGTTCTATTTCTAATAGCCGTACCAATTGTTCCCCAAGTGTAGCTCCTTCTACCGTTGGCAGTGGCTCTTGTGAAATAAGGGGCTGATGTAGCAGTTGACGTACACCATTCGCCTGACGCAATCGCTCTAATTCGGGTAAAAACTCTTGTGCAAATTCTTTAGCAGCACGCAATGATTCTAATGTATTGGTTTGCTGGTAATGCTGAAGATGAGCAGATACCAATTGCTCAACCATCCGTCCAGAAACAGGTAAGGCAAGAACTTCAGAGCGTCTAGACTTGCAAAGTTCTACTAACTGTTCGCTCTGTTGTGTTCTAGCATAAAGTGCAATTAAAGCTCGAAGCGTGTTACTGTCATCAATAGTTGTTTGCCGCAGTAGCCGATCTTCAACTTCAGTGGTACGTCCAGCAGCAATCTGCTTTTCGAGGCTGTTTCGGTCTATTTCTTGAACTGAACTGGTTATACGAGGAGCGTCGCTGTTAAGTTGTTTTATAGCTTTACGAAATTGATTTTGCCACAGCTTATAATTTTGTGCATTTGGTACTTTTATATCTTGGGAAATAGCTGCAATTTTAACATTACAGCTATCAGTTGCAAAGCTAATATTAGCTACTAAATTTAGCATGGCATTACGAAGATCGTTTTCTGTGCTTGTAATATAAATAAAATGGGTATAGCTAGAATGTTTTGAATTCATCAAATTGGTAACACGAAATCCTGCCTGCCGAAGTCGTCGGTGAATTTCCTCAGCTTGACTTTGATCCTTACACTGAAGGCGTAGTCCAACCTGATCGGAACCTCCTAATTTGGAGTCAATCTCATATTTAAACGACATTAGAGCGGTAACCCCTGTTTAAGATTAAAATGATCTTTGCAAAACTGACGCAACTGGGCAATGTTACGTTCGTCGTGATAATAAGTGTATAGCTCAATATTTTTATTAACTCCTCCACCAGTCAAATTTAAGGAACCCTCAATAGCTCCGTAACGGCCTACATAGGCTTTAGTATGCAATTCAGTAAGACGCCGGATCTGAATACGATCGTTGCTTCTGCTGAGTTGTCTTAACGGAGGATGATACTGAGAATCAGAATTATCAGAAACAATTGTAATATAAACATTACCTCCGTTAGCAGCAATTTGGTGTAGGATATCAAATAAGTGCAGTGCTTCTTGTTTGGTTTCTACAATTTCTTGAAACGATACATAGTAAGGAGTATCTAAACGAAAATTAGTTACCCAAGGCGACACAATCCAAAACTCGTAATTCGCCTCTAATTGTGAAGCCAAAAGCTCGTTAAGTAAAAAATTATAGAGCATGGCCTGACCGCTAGGTTGCAATTTTGTTGATTGCTTTGCCACAGGAAAACCCTCACTTAATAGGACGAACTGTTACTTCAATTAAAGGCGGTTCAGTTGAGCTTAAATCGTTGGAATATACTGTTTGGATATCGGTAATCATAGGGTAGACCATGCCGATATCTGTATCGATGCCTGCATCTGTCAGGTAGCTTATCGTGGTGCAGAGAGAGGTTAAGCGATCGCTTCTTACCCGCAGGTAGATTGCCTGACAACCATCTTCCAGCAACAACCGCATTTTTTCGCAAACATCAGCACCAGTGTTAGCGCTATTTAATTCCAGAGTTTGCTGGGTGCGAACCCGATTTAGCCATTCTATTAACAGGGGACGGTTGAGGAGATTGCGAGAAAGACCAGGTGCTTCAATATCGCCACTGCGATCGTCCAGACAGGTGGAACAGTTGCAGCGGCAATTCAAAAGCATCCGCCGTTCAACTGCTGCCTCGAAAGCTTTACGCGCCTCATCAGCTAACGAACTATATTCCACTTCATAAAGTTTCAGTAGCCGTTCTGATTCTGGATAGGGGGGTTGAAGCTGATTTTGTCTTGCTTTAACGATTTTGTGGTACAACATCGCCCGTGCTTCGGTAAATGTTGGATCTCGACCGAACTGCTGAGTACACCGGGGAAGAAACTCATGGTTGATTTCGCGGAAAATGCGCCAATTAACCAAGGGACTGCCGTCTATTTCCTGGGTATAGTCGGGGATAAAGACTCGCAGTAGGCTTTTGAGTTGGGCTTGACGCACGGGTGTACTTAGTTGTCGCCGCACTCGTGCCAATAACTCTTGTATAGCAGTTTGGCGATCGCTGGAACTACCCGTTGCCGTCACTATATTTACTAACTCTCCGCATTCTTGTAGCCACTCAATTGGCTGTGCTAATAAATGGCGCAGAAAAGCTTCATCAGAAGCTGTAGAGCAAGTCGTCATTTTATCAGCGAGGGCTGTCCAAAATCGATCTGGATTTTTCCGTAATAGGTCATGGGTTGCTCGCATAACGCCAATACCCCCTATACCGATTTCGTAAAGCCAGATGCGGTTAGCAGCACGCCCTTCAAAGTCTGCCTGTAATTCAGTCCACGCCGCCACGTAATTGAGTGCTTCAACACCTGCAACTTCTTGCGCTACCGACTTCAGGGCTTGAGTAAGACTGTACTGGAAGCTGTCTCGCAGATATTGCTGATAGCGCAATCCTCCACTACAAACTTCCGCGTATAAATTTAGAAAAAGTGATAGATAATCATTTTCGTTAACTATCAATTTGTAAATAGCTTCTTCATTTTTAGGTGACAGTTGATGTATTTCCTTAATTCCTTCTTTCAACCATTTTTCAAACTGATTATTACCGCGATTGAACCAATCACTCATTCCTTCTGATGTTCCTCCCTTATCACTACACCATTCATCTGCCATAGTCAGCAGTACATCTACCAAATTTTCAGCCGCAAAGTAGTTTTCTGAGTATTCGACAGTTAGAGTAGTAACAAAAGCATGGCGGATAGCATTGTAACGTAAATTAGCTTGTGTAGAAACAGATAAGTTAAGTGTCGCTAGGAAGTTGAGATTAAGGTCAAAACTTACACCTTCTGTCAAAATTTGGTAGCCTAAAGCACAATTAGTAAGGTTATCTTCATCTTTTCTGAAACCGACTATTCCTCGAATTTCGTCAATTGGAGAATTGTGAAACTTGATAGTGTACTGGCTTCCCAAAATAATCCGGCGCACATCTAATAAATTAAGGTTGGCGGGTTCATCACTGTACAAAACAACTCGTTCTAGTAATGCTTCCCCTAAAGGATCGCAGATAAGTGAGGGATGACTGGGGGTTAGAGTATAAGCAGGAGTGGGAGTATCTCCCCGTACAGCCCGAATATCCACTGCACTAATTGGGCTGGCAGAACAAGAATGCGCTAATGGTTGCGTATCTTGTGCTGCCTCTTCATAATTACGGCACTCAGACAATTCCCCTGTTTCTGGATTACACCGCCAAAATGAGGAGTTATGGTCTTTACTGAATTGTTTAGGCTTAATTTCAGCGGGACGATATAAATCCAAGGAGTGGGTACTACGAGGAGTAATTCCTACTTTTCTAAGGG
Source organism: uncultured bacterium (assembly GCA_964546365.1). Classification (GTDB taxonomy): domain Bacteria; phylum Cyanobacteriota; class Cyanobacteriia; order Cyanobacteriales; family Aerosakkonemataceae; genus DATNQN01. Next base: position 27,022 of record CAZJJR010000038.1, read on the forward strand.
CGCGGATTGGTAAGTTAACTGTATTAGGTCGCTCGTCAATTCGAGTAAAGTGGTAGTATTGACTTATTGCAATTAGTGAAGGTTCGCCATCTGAGATTTCTGGTGGTATCCAGGTCGATCCTTCGCCACCGCGAAAAGTTACGTTACCAGGGATTGTTTCGCTAATCGCCAAACTGATACTTTCTGGTTTAAGTTGCTTATCGGGATAGTTGTTATCAGGCCGATAATCAACTCGTACTTCCGGTAAATTAATATCAGAAAATAAGTTTTCTGGAAGGTGATTGTAAAGAAGGTTACGAGCATTAATATTATTACCGCTATTTTGCTCAAAATGATTATTGACTGCTTTCATCAGTCCTTCATAAAATATCCTCAATAGGAATCCTTCAGATTCATCCCCAAGTACCTGAACAATTGCATCATCTGGAATTGCAAAAGTTCTCTTGAGATAGTCTTTGAATTCTAGCAACACTAATGAGTTAGCTGTCTGCTGCATCAAATATTCAAAACCTTGTCGAAATAAACTATCCAGGTCAAGGTTAATTCCCATACAACTTGCTCGATAAGCTAACCAGTCAAAGAGGGCATAGAATCCATGAATCCTTTGCAAGTAGCGGTTCTGGGAATTAAGAGGTAGTTTTTGGAAGGTGGGCTCTGTTAGTAGGTGTTCGTTGCGAAATAAAAAGAGATCGGTAGCCTTATAAGGACTAAGTACTGTAACTACAATTGGACGGGTGCCGACTTTTCGGCCTCCCCTACCTTTGCGTTGCACAAAGCTTGCAACGTTGGCAGGTGCGGTGTACTGAAGAACGCACATCAAGGCTTCGTCATCGTAGCCAACTTCTAATGCTGTAGTTGTGATAATTAGGTCATCATCAACATCGATAGCAATCGAGCGATCGCTACCTGATTTTCGTTTAATATTTAGTGGTTCTCGACGTGCCTTCCCTTGCTGGCTAAGCACCCACCAACACTCCCCTGCTTGGAAGAACGGACAATTTAAGTCAGGTTGGCCGTTGCTTTCACAATTACAGTTGCAATTAACATTAGAACCAAAAAAGTTAGGAAATAGTTTCCGGTTGAATGGTGGATATCGATACGCATACAACGGAATAAATTTAATCTGCCAATCAGTAATGGGGGTTTTTTGTTCTTTATATCTTTTTCTGCTCCTCTCTTGTTCTGGCTTAATTTTTTCTGCGTCCTCCATTTGGTAAAGCCAGCGACCAACAATATCTAGGGACTGAACAAAACCAAAGGTACGATACCGTTTTAAATCGCTATCTGCAAGAGGCTGGGGCATATTGTGCAATACGCACATAGCTGTCTGAATCAAAGTTGAAATGACAGCCGTATCTTCAGTATCCTCAGCCCTCACGAAAATATAACGCTCAGCACCAATAGTCTGCATTTCGTCATCTTTAGGGCTTACGTGCCGAATTCGGGTAACAGGTATACCAGACAAATCGGAAAGGAATTGAATAGGCTCAGCAATAGTGGCACTTAGTCCTACAAAGGCTAAATTGGCTTGTTCGTTGCGATGCTGCTTACCCAGACGAATTCGAGCCATTAACCGCCGTAGCAAGAGAGCTACTTGAGTACCTGCTGTAGAAGTTTGCAGATGAATTTCATCCAGCATCACCACTGAAGGCGCACTAAATTTGTCTGTGCCAAACAGATATTGATATTTTGATGAAAGCAGCCGTCGGTGAAGTGATTCTGTTGTTGCAATTAGCAAGTCTGGTGGATGTTCTGCCATAACATCTCTGGCAAAACGAATGAAGGGATATTGCTTATCACAAGCGGGACAAACAAGGGTTTGCGGTTGAGTTGGACGAACAACAAGACGTTGTTTATCTTTTTTACAAGCTTTGTCCTCTGTACCAACGCAATAGGCAAAAGGTGACAGATAACCTGCATATTCTTCGCTGAAAGTCCAGCCCCGCATTTTAGCAAGTTTCTGTTTCCTTTCATCGCTGGTAACTTGAAAATCCTTCGTTTGGTAAACTGCTGCACCAGTCTCCAACCCAATGGTCAATTGTGGAAGATTGTGTTGTAGCAGCACTTGGTTGAGGTAGAACAGTACCTCAATAAAATCTGTGAGTTGATTCTCAGATAGTGCCACTCTTGGGTAGATGCAAATAGCTTTAACGCCTTGTCGTCCCCGCAAGCAACGTTCCAGCAGCATCTTTGCTAATACTGGTAAAAAGAAGGCATAAGTTTTACCAGCACCCGTGCTGGCAGTTACTACAACTCCCTTTTCAATACCTTGTTGTGAGTCTAATTCAACTGCTTCCAAAATTCTGTGCAGTGTACGAAGTTGAAAGCCACTCATTTTACGTAGCTTACTCAGCCTATTCGTAATTACCTCTAGCAGTAAATTTGCAGTCTGCTGTTGTTCGTTACTGCCATTAATTAAAGGTGCCATACACCTGTCTACTTGCTTATTTCGCCGAGGTACTCGACGGGAAGCAACGCTAAATTTTACATCGGCTACCAAGCGCTTACTATTGGTGATGCGATGCTTTGGCTTTTCATTGTTGTTACGAACAATTCGTTGACGAAGCTTTGTTAACAGTCTGACTATCTCAGCAATTCGACTGCGAAAAATCCATTTAATTGGTGATTTTGATTTATCAAAGCGAATAATCTGCAAATCATTGCCGAGTAATTCTAGAGCCTCGGTAAGTGCTTCTGTTCTTTCTTCAAGGGATAAACGGAAATCCTCTGAAGGCTCAAAATCATTAATTACTTCAGCACCAGTCATGGTTACATCATAGATGCCATAGGCGATTTGTTCTGCTTCCCGTTGCTCAATAAAAGTCAGAATTTCATCCGCCAATTGTTTAATAATGTCAACGTCAAAGCTCATTTTTGAGACGATAAGTATGTTAGCAAAGTAGATAATAATTAGCTAATGCCACAGATTTACAAAGCTTTAACCACCATCAATTCTTCTCTTACCCATATTCGATCGAGCAATTTCTCGATGTTCTAATAACTCGTTAAGAAGCTGATTCTGCTCTTCGGAGTTATTCCAGTCATTAATAAACCTTTTCAAAGCAACAGTAATCATGTCCTGCACGCTGGGTGCAGCACTTTGGTACTGGCTCTCAAGCTCAAGCCTGATTTGACGCAGTGCTTCATATAGATCTGCCGGGACGCGAACTGTTGAAGACAAGGTTTTTTTGCCTGATGAGTAACTTTCGCATTGTATTAAGCTTGACCAAAGCCTTGCTACCATGTATTCATGTATGCAAGGTTGAGCAGCTTTCGCTTTTTCACAGGGAGAAATTACAATGGAACTTGTACTCCGGGCTGTACCCGTGCGTCGGGGTTCGCAGGATGACCATCAAAGCTATGTTGGCAGCCTATTTTTTGGGGATGTAGCTCGATTGTTAGATGACGGTCATCTGTATGTACCAAATGACCCGGATTTACCTGACTTTGCCCAACGTAAACCCAGCGCTACACGCATTAAGGGGTAAAGCCGAGATACGTGCAAAATAGGACACGATGTAAAGTTTTGTAACAAT
>CAZJJR010000039.1:0-30041 GCA_964546365.1 uncultured bacterium
CGTCATTTGGATTAATTGGGGAAATCGCCCCGATTTACTAAATATTAGTGCAGGATCGCGTCACGTTTACAACCCCACAGGTGAAGGCGTTGGTTTAGGCGATCCCTTACCCAAAAACGGCGAAAAAGTTCTCATGGCAGGTAGTTGGGCGGCAGCAGTAGTTGATGAATTAGATCGAAAACCAGAAGATATCCACGTTGATAAATACAGAATGAGCGGTTTTTGGGATACTCCTTTAGATAGTATTCTGCGTAATTTAGGAAAAACTACTCTCTTTTTTGCCGGCGTAAACGCAGATCAATGCGTAATGGCGACTCTGCAAGATGCCAATTTCCTTGGCTATGATTGTATTTTAGTGCAAGATTGTACCGCTACTACTTCCCCAGAATATTGTTGGCAAGCCACCATTTACAACGTTAAACAATGTTTCGGGTTTGTTTGTGATTCTCAAGCTATATTAAAGGCAATTAGTAAATAGTCATTGGTCATTGGTCATTAGTCATTAGTGGATAATAGACAAATCACCAATGACAAATAACAAATGACAAATAACAAATTACCAAAACAAACCATCCTATGACAAACCATTGTATGATTCCGGTGGTGAAATCTCCCAGAGACTATCAAGCATTTCGCATCAGTCCCCAAGATACAAATCGGTTAGCAATAGTTTTCGATCCTGCCACTGCTAATATTTCCTTAACTTTATGCGTAGAAATTTTTGATGTGGGGGGAAAAACACCACCCAATCGTCATAACATGGCGGTTGAAATGTTTTTTGTGATCAAAGGAGAAGGAAAGGCAACTTGTGATGGCAAAACCGTTCCTCTTCGCCCCGGAGACAGCGTACTAGTACCGCCAACGGGAACTCACGTCATAGAAAATACTGGTTCGGAAAGATTGTACGCCCTTTGTTTTATGGTTCCCAATGAAGATTTTGTTGAATTAATTCGCAGTGGTACGCCTGTAGAATTAGACGAAGAAGATTTAAGAGTTCTCCGTCGCACAGATGCGTTAGTTCCTTGTTGATAAAGTAGGTTTGAGGTGAGTAAGTTATTAAAGAAACCCGGTTTCTTGAAGAAACCGGGTTTATCTTATCTACTTAATTCAACTAAAAAAACTTTAATAGAGAAAATTCTGACTGCTTACCGCTTATACTAAACAATGACAAATGACCAATGACAAATGACCGATAACCAATGACCAAAGAAACCGTTTCCATGTTTACCCGCGATGGGGTGCGTTTAGACGCGGATGTTTACCGTCCGGATAGTGAGGGTACGTATCCGGTATTGCTGATGCGGCAACCTTATGGAAGAGCGATCGCATCTACAGTAGTCTACGCCCACCCCAGCTGGTACGCATCCCACGGTTACATTGTCGTCATTCAAGACGTGCGAGGACGCGGTACATCAGAAGGAGAATTTCAACTATTTGCTAATGAAATAGAAGACGGTTTCGATACTGTTAATTGGGCAGCTAATTTACCCGGTAGCAACGGCAAAGTGGGAATGTATGGCTTTTCTTATCAAGGCATGACTCAGCTGTACGCCGCGATTACAAAACCTGCTGCCCTCACCACAATTTGCCCTGCCATGATTGGCTATGATTTATATAGCGATTGGGCATATGAAAATGGCGCATTTTGTTTGCAATCAAATCTCGGTTGGGCAATCCAATTAGCAGCAGAAACCGCTAGATTGCAAGGAGATGAAAAAGCTTATCAAGCCCTTTACGCCGCATCTCGTAACTTACCGTTACATGATTTAATTCCCGCTTATCCAGAAATAATTAAATACTTAGCACCAGATTCCTATTATCACGATTGGATCGCCCGTCCCCAATCAGATAAATATTGGCAAAACCTATCTCCTAAAACTTACTTTCAAGATGTAGATTTGCCCATGTTGCACGTTGGTGGATGGTTCGATACCTACCTGCGGGGTACGCTTAATTTATATAAAGATATGGCGTCTCGTAGTAGCTATCCGCAATATTTATTAGTTGGCCCTTGGGCGCATCTTCCTTGGACTAGAAAAGTCGGTGCAGTAGACTATGGTAAGGCAGCAGCTAATCCAATAGACGAGTTACAAATTCGCTGGTTCGATCATTTTCTCAAAGGAATTGATACTGGATTATTAAAAGAATTACCTGTTTCTTTATTTGAAATGGGATCGAACAAGTGGAAATGCTTGGAAAGCTGGCCTACCGATCGTCAAAAATCATTATTTATCACTAGCAATGGTTTAGCTAGTATGCGGGATGATGTTGGAAAATTAGTCATCCAAGAAGAAGAAATTAATAGAAAAAAAATAATCGGAAAAAACGCAAAAATTTCCCAGAGTCCTAGTTCTTGTACCTCTTCTATTAGCGATGTCATTGTTCACGACCCTTGGCGACCCGTTCCCGCGTTGGGAGGACACGCCGTAATTCCTGCCGGATCTTTTGAACGTTCTGCCGTTGATGGTCGAACGGATGTTTTAACCTACACGTCTGCATCATTAAAAGAAGATTTACATATAGTTGGAGACGTAGCAGTAGAAATTTATTGCGCCGCAGATCAACCAACATTTGATTTATGTGCAGTATTATCAGAAGTTTATCCAAATGGTAATGCTTATAATTTCACTCAAGGATATATCAGAATAGAACCACATCAACTAACATCACCCGTCACAATTCCCTTGCAACCAACCTGTTTCAAAATTACTAAAGGTAATCAGTTACGCCTCAGTTTGAGCGCTGCTTGTTTCCCTGCTTATCCCGTCAATCCCGGAACCGGATCTTTACCACATGAAACTCGTTTAATCGAAGCGCAAATTATCGCTGTAACCGTGTTCAGTGGCGGTAATTGTCCTTCTAGAATATTATTGCCTGTTTAGGAAATAGTTAGGAAAATGGAAAATTTTAGATAATGCGATTATCGAGAGAGCTTTGTTGGATAGTAGTAAGATGTATAATAGTTCAAGTGTAAGTAGTTAGAAATCGCTTGTGTTTAAAAAATATGAAGAACGAGGGCATACTATATTTCATGGAGATGCTTTATATGTTTTATCAAATGAGATTGCTTCCGAATCTGTAGATCTTATTTTTCTCGATCCTCCTTACAATATAGGCAAACAATTTGCCAATTTTCATGATAAGTGGGAATCTGACGAAGAATATACAAACTGGGCATATAAATGGCTTGATGAATGTATTCGCGTACTGAAGCCAAATGGAACATTATATGTAATGACAAGTACGCAAGCCATGCCCTACTTTGACCTTTATTTACGTAAAAAACTAATAATTCTTAGCCGAATAGTATGGCATTATGATAGTTCCGGAGTTCAAGCAACAAAATACTTCGGGTCGATGTACGAACCAATACTCCATTGCGTCAAACACAAAAATAGTTACATTTTTAATTCCAATGATATTAAAATTGAGGCAAAAACAGGCGCACGACGGAAATTAATTGATTATAGAAAGGCCGTTCCCACGCCATACAATACAGAAAAAGTACCCGGCAATGTCTGGTACTTTCCTCGTGTAAGGTATCGTATGGAAGAATATGAAAATCATCCTTCCCAAAAGCCAGAATCATTACTAGAGAGAATAATTCTCGCAAGTAGTGCTAAAGATGGTCTCGTACTCGATCCATTTGCAGGTAGTTTTACAGTTGGTGCTGTAGCAAAGCGGTTAGGTAGGAATTCAATTAGTATAGAATCTCAAGAAGAATATTTAAAAATTGGTCTTAGGCGAGTTTTAGAATGGCAAAGTTATCAGGGAGAAAATATTTTATCTCCACAGAAGAGACATAGGATTAAAAATAAAAATGGTAAAAAATTGAATTCCGTACAGGAGAATATGTTTAATGTCGATAGGAGATCATGAATTTACAAATAACATCCTTGCTATTATCAATTATTATTTCCCAACGCTGGGTAATAAAGTATTGCAATCTAGTGAGTTATTGCAGTACTTAAACATTAAAACAAAGGCTGCTAATCGAGGTTCTAAGTCAAGAGCAGGATTAGCCAATCACTATGCAATCTATGTTCTGATTGAAGATTATTTAAGTAAAGGGTTTCATGTAAAAGATGGTTACGAAGATTACGAAGGCTCTCAATTTATTGTACTTTTGCGGAGACAGAGAGAACTTCCTTTTGGGAGTAAGCTTCAAAATCACGCTCTGAACCATCGCTTGAATGAAGAATTTAAAAGGTATTTTCCTACTTGTCCTTATGTACCAATAATAAGAGATGTTAAAACAAATAGGTATTGGCTAAATGAAAACTTGGTTAAAATTACTATTGATAACATTCAAATAAACATTGCTGAGGCTGTCAAAGATATTATTGATGCTTATATAGAAGCTCGAAGAAAAGCCTTTAGTGATTTCATGACTTATTGCCAAGAGATGATTGATATACAAGAACTAGAGCCTGAACGTGCTATTGGATTTATTCGCTCTTTGCTAAGGCCAAATGTAGATGCAAGAGTTTTTGAAATTGTTAGTTATGCAATCTTAAAAGAGTATTATAGCGGGCAGCAAATATACTGGGGATGGTCACCAGATGAACTGAATGTTGAGTATTTAGTTCTTTATAAGACTGGTCGCACCAACGCGAACGATGGAGGTATAGACTTTGTAATGAAGCCGCTGGGTCGCTTCTTTCAAGTTACAGAAACTATAGATGCTGGAAAGTATTTTTTAGATATTGATAAAGTTCAAAGATATCCCATTACATTTGTCGTAAAAACTGAACAATCAATTCCTAGTATATTACAAAAGGTTGAGGAACAAGCGGCAGCAAGATACAAAATTAAAGTTATTGTAAGAAGATATATAGAATGTGTAGAAGAAGTTATAAACATCCCAGAACTAATGCGCCGTTTTGACGCAGTGCTGGAAAGAAATAGAGGTACAGAAGTAATTGAAGAAATCGTTTTACAGAGTCGAATTGAGTTTAATGTGGAAGCAGAAGAACAGGATGTTATTGCCGACGAAGATGCTGTTGAATAGTAACCGCATTTATTACATCGGAATTACATCGTGAAAACGAGAATAATCTACGCAGCGCGATCCATCGGGCATCACAGATAGAATATCGACAAAACGCATATTCCAAAGAATTTCTTTTGCTATAAAAGAATGACGAGCATTGATGGTTTGGGAAACAGTTTCATCCAGCCCGGTGAGAGTAACTATTAATTCTAAATTCTCTTGAGCTAAAGATTCTGGCGTCATGCCATAGAAAGGGCTTTTTTCATCAATAACGTGCATTACCGTCCAAGTCAATGCGAATACTGATGTTTCGCTACGAACTAATTTGAGGTCGTGGTAGCGGCGCATCGCCTGACCTTCGGAGGTGACTTCATCTCGTAACATGGTTACTTTAACTTGTGCTTCTAATATTTGGTTGTGGCGTTCGTTAGCGGCGCGAAACATTAGTGTTGGTAAGCCATTATAGGAAGTAATGACTGCAACGCGGCTGAATAGCACTCTGGCAGTTGGACGAGAAAAACGAGCAAACATCAGCCCCGTACCCATTGCTAATCCCATTAAACCTGCTAGGGCTTCAATTGTAACTATGATGTTGGCGTAGGTGGTGCGGGGATACATGGCTCCATAGCCGATCGAAGCCATCGTTTGTACGCTGAAAAAGAAGGCATCGAAAAATGAACCCGATCGCGCATTTTCGATCCCATCTCCTCCGGCTAGATAAGCTAAGGCAAATAAAACGTTGGCAGCTACATATACGATCGCAATTACAGTCAAAAATTGCGCCCAAGAAATAGTGAGCAACCAATGATAAGGGTCTTTCCAGTAAAAGCGAGATGACCCTTTACGCAGCACTTGGAAACGACGGTCTGGGCGAAATCCTACGTATGATTTAACACCATTCCGCTTCAGTAAGCGAGTAAATTGGGGACGGCGATCGATTTTATTCATCGAATGTAGCTGACTAGATAATGAGAGGTAGAGGCAAACTAATCTTCTTGCATTGTTCCTTTTTAGGCCAATAGCCCTAATTTTAATAGAAATCAAGCATATAGCTAATTCTAGTGATGCTATTCCACTTTGATTGATTAAAATGCTTAAATCCTAATTTGACTATTTGTTGTATGTCTACTTTACTCGTTCAGTTGTTAATTATCGGCTTAGTGGCTGGCGTTGCTGGTGGGATGTTCGGGATCGGTGGGGGAGCGATTATGGTACCTGCGATGGTGCTGTTATTGGGTATGGATCAGAAATTCGCGACAGGGACATCGCTCGCAGCACAGATTTTGCCGATCGGTATTCTGGGCGCAGCCGTTTACTATAAAAATGGTAATCTTAATCTCAAATATGCCGTGATTATCGCCCTTGGCTTGGTGATTGGCAATCTTTTCGGTGCCCTGTTCGCCAATCAACCTTATATCAGTAGTCAGACAATGAAACAGTTGTACGGCATCTTTTTGTTACTAATTGGATTCCGCTATTTATTCGTGCGTTAATTAGATTTGAAATGGTTAGTAGTGAGGACTAAAGTAATTTAGATAGGACTTACGCACTTGATGAGATAGGTAGGGGCGGGTTTAGGTGATAAATTAAGCATTTCACAGATAACCTGACTGCTCTCACCCGCCCCTACAAACTTTGATTTCTCGTAACTTTGCCTAAGTCCTGTTAGATAAAGCAAGATAAAAAACTTTAGTCCTCATTACAAACTTAAGAAGAAATAATTTTTACTTCTGGCTGATAACAAACTCTTTTTCTTTTTTGCTACGAGATAGATAGGTATTCAGATTTTCGCATTCTATTTTCTAACTACTTGTTTTTCTCGACTGAGAATTGCTTCCCCTGTTTCTACGTCAAACCAGTGAATATATCGTGCAGGTAGCGTTAAAGTTATTTCTTCATTATGCCAACTGCGATCGGGTGGTAAAAGCGCACGTACCATAACTGGTTCGGTTTGCGAACTTTGTACCCGCACGCTAATTAAATAATTCATACCCAAATTTTCTACCAACACAACTTGCCCTTTAATTATTTCGGAATCTTCCGGACGTGCGAGGCGAATATTTTCCGGTCGAATCCCTAGAACAATATCAGTAGGAGGTGTGGGAAAACTGGGAATAGAAATGTTAAAGTCACCTAGTTTTGCATAATTACCCTGGCAACGCAAGGTTAGCAAATTCATTTGCGGACTGCCGACGAACCCAGCGACAAATAAATTAGCTGGATTGTTATAAATGCGGCTTGGATCGTCGAGTTGCTGGACGTTTCCTTTATTCAGTACGGCTACTTTGGTAGAAAGAGTCATTGCTTCAGTTTGGTCGTGAGTAACGTACACGACCGGTACTCTTTGTTCGGCAAATAATTCTTTAATTTCTGCCCTGACTTTTTCCCGTAACAAAGCATCCAAGTTACTTAAAGGTTCATCTAATAAGAATACATCTGGTTGGCGTACTAAAGCGCGGGCTAATGCAACTCTTTGCCGTTGTCCTCCTGACATTTGACCGGGTTTGCGGTTCATTAATTCTTCTAATCCCAGAACTCTTGATGCTTCTGCAACGCGCTGATTGATTTCTGGAACCGGAGTTTTCTTTAGTTTTAATCCAGATGCAATATTTTCATAAACTGTCATGTGGGGATAAAGTGCGTAGCTTTGAAATACCATTGCGATATTGCGATCGCCCGGTTGCAAGTGAGTCACTTCGCGATCGCCAATCCTGATTTGACCGCGAGTAGGTTCTTCCAACCCAGCAATTAATCGCAAAATCGTCGATTTCCCACATCCGGAAGGGCCAAGTAAGGTGAGAAATTCTCCATCTTCCACAGTTAAACTAACATCTTTAACCGGGATCACTTTCGGATTATAAGTCTTATTTAAATTCCTGATTTCGAGTTTAGGCATCGTTCTATTTTAGATTGAGTATTTTATCCTTTAACAGCACCAGCAGTTAAGCCTTGTACGATCTTTCGCTGGAAGAACAAAACTAATAAAAGTAACGGTAATGTCCCTAAAACAGTTGCCGCAGCGATCGGGCCGTAAGGAACTTCAAACACGGAAGCACCGCTTAATTGAGCAGTTGCCACCGGAATAGTTTTCATGCTTTCACGAGTCATAAAAGTCAGGGCAAAAATAAACTCGTTCCAAGCAGCAATAAAGGTGAGAATCCCCGTAGTTACTAATGCAGGTACGGTCATCGGTAGCAGGATGTGCCACAGCATTTGCACCGTGTTATACCCATCTACTCTAGCTGCATCTTCTAAATCTTTTGGTAATTGTTGAAAGAAACTCCGCATCACCAAAATTGTCAAAGGTAAATTAACCGCAGTATAAGGAATAATTAATGCCAGGTAGTTATTACCTAAATGAGTTGCTTTCACTACCTCTAACAATCCCAAAAATAACAACACAGCCGGAAATAGAGTAATAATTAAAATGCTAGCCAAAATAATATTTTTACCCCTAATCCGCAACCGCGCTAAAGCATAAGCAGCGGGTGCGCCTAATGCCAAACACAACAACGTAGAAGTCAAAGAAACAAAAGCGCTATTAAAAATGTAGATGCCAAAAGGACGGCGCAGAAAGAGTGATAAATAATGTTCAAAAGTGATTCTCGTGGGAATATAAACTACGGGAACCGCTGAAATATCTCTGTTTTCTTTTACAGAAGTTAAGACTTGCCACACGATCGGCCCCAAGAAAAAAATTACTACTACAATCACGGCGATGGGCAGAATAATTTGCCTTAGCGTGAATTTGGGAATGGATGACGATCGCTCTCGTGCAATAGCCATAATTTACGATCCTCCTGCTATATTAGCCCGTGCTTTGGACAATAGAAAACTTGCGATCGCCACCGCAGCAACTAACAACAAAAACGTCACCACCACCAGCGCCGCACCATAACCAAAATCTAAATAACGCATCACCGTACTATAAATATAAATAGAAACCGTTTCCGTTGCACCCGCAGGCCCTCCACCAGTCATAACTTGAATCAAATCGAAAATGGCGAAAGCTTGGGCAAAGCGGAACAACAAAGCAATCACGATTTGCGGCATTAATAAAGGCAGCGTAATCTTCCGAAAACTTTGCCAAGGAGTAGCGCCATCAATCGCATGGGCTTCGTATAAATCATCCGAAATTGATTGCAATCCAGCTAATAACAAAAGAGCAATAAAAGGCGTAGTTTTCCAAACATCCGCCGCCACCACTGCCATCATTGCTAAAACTGGATTACCCAGCCAGCTAATCCCCGTTTCAATCAACCCCAAACGACGCAAAATATCGTTAATTACACCATACTGGTCGTTAAAAATCCACGCCCAAGCCACCCCCATCACCGCAGTTGGCAAAGCCCAAGGCATCAAAGTAATTGTCCGCACGATACTGCGCCCTTTAAAAGCTTGATTCAGCACTAATGCCACCGCAATTCCGAAAACTAATTCTAATAAAACAGAGGTTGTAGTAAAGATAGTAGTATTCCACATACTTTGCCAAAACCTGCCGTCATCTAGCATTCGCTGATAATTACTCAAGCCAGCAGAAACTCGTTGTAATTGAGTAGCCAAATTCTGCGTATAGAAACTCAACCAAAAAGCTCTCAAAATGGGATAAGCAAACACCAATAACAATAGAATTAAAGCTGGTAATACTAGCAGCAATCCCGTTTTTTGTTCTCTTCGTTCTATCGTGTCTATTTTCATGTTTGACTAATTACGTTAAGTTAAATTTGTCAATGCTGAAGGATGAAATTATAATATTTACATCCTCACCCAATCATCTAAATTATTCATTCCCTTTTTTCATTAACTTATGCTGCTTTAGAAATCGGCAATTTTCTAATTCGACCTAATAAATTACGAGTTTCCTTCGCTGCTGCACTCATCGCTTTTTCTGTACTCATTCGTCCGGTAAAAGCAGCGCTAAGATAGCGTTGCAAGATATCAGAAGCTTGGGCATATTGAGGTAAAGGCGGACGTAAAGCAGGCTGTTGAACGGCTTCTAGCAATTGAGGATAATGGGGATATTTCGCCACCACTTCTGCATCGGTAAACAAAGATTTATAACTGGGAACTAACCCGGTTTGCAAAACGAATTTTTTTTGTACTTCTTCGCTAGTAAGATATTGAATTAATTGCCATGCTTCCTCTTGATGTTTGGAGGTTGTAGAAATTCCCCAACCCCATCCGCCCAAACAGGAACCCCCCGTGCGACCAGCCTCATGAATCATCGGTTTAATGCCGATTTTACCTTGTACTTTTGAACCTTCTTGATTTGCCAATCTCCAAACATAAGGCCAATTTCGTAAGAAAATCGCACCGCCATTTTGAAACAAGAGGCGGGTTTCTTCTTCTCCATAAGTAGTGACTCCAGGCGGGGAAATATTATTAGTAATTGTATTGCGAAGAAACTCCACTGCTTCGATTGCTTGTGGTTGGTCTAGTCCTACTTCTAAAGAACCTGGATTAACCCAAAAACCGCCAAAACCTTCGAGTATTTCCACAAACATAGCAGATACGCCTTCGTATTGTTTACCTTGCCAGAGATAACCCCAAGAAATATTCTCTTGTTTCTGTAATCGCTGGGAAATTTCAATCATTTGTGCAAAGGTGTCCGGTGGTTTTAATCCAGCTTTTTTTAACAAATCAGCCCGATAGTAAAGCACCCCGACATCCGAAGCATGGGGTATGCGATAAAGTTTGCCTTGGTATCTTCCCCCTTCAATATTTCCTTCAACAAATTTGGCTATTTGTTCTGAGTTAATTCTGTCGGTTAAATCCATTACCCATCCAGCCGCCGCAAATTTAGGCACCCAAACAATATCCATATTGATTACGTCGTAGGGTGATTCTCCTAACAAAAAAGCAGAGGTATAAAGGTTTTCTATTAAATTGGTATCGAATGGCCCTTCTACTAAATTAATGCGAATGTGAGGGTTTTTGCGTTCAAATTCTTTCACAAAGGGTGTCCAATTAGCAATATCTTGCCCCTGCATTAACATAGTGAGAACTAATGGTTGTTGGGCTGTTGCATAATTGCTAATCAGGATAGTAGTCAAGAATACTGCTAGAAAAATTCCTACTCTCAGCAAAAATCTGAGCTTATGAAGCAATTTTTGCAGTTTCTCGTTCGTTTGTTGATAGAACATTGTCAGTAGCAAAATCAAAACTTTACAAAATGAGTATCGTCACCTAAATTGTTTAAGTTATTTAGTTGTCGTGAAAAAGTGTTAAAAACATTGAAGATTTTTCCGAGCCAACTAGAGATCGTTCCCTAATTGGCATATAATACTACGCTACTGATTTGCATCGATTAAGCAAACCGGACATTATCTGTATTTTATCGTTCTTTAAAAATAGATCTACTTTCTAAGGATATAACAATTTTTCAATGGAGATCCTTCCTCAAGGCGAATAATAAACATGAATAAAAGTGTTATAATTCTGTGCAATTATCACTAAATTTTGTTAAGCAAGCACATTAAAAATAGATTTGATGGTTTAATTAATCTTTTTTTGTAAGCTGACATTGCTATTGCGATCGCCTTGCATCTATCGGAAGGATTAGATTTTAATGAATAATTTCATAACCGAATTCAGCCAAATAGGGGTGATAGTTTCAGCTTTTTCTCTCTTTAGATAGAGGTACTAATCGTGCAGGAAGTGAGATTCTATAGTGGATTACCCTGGAACTTATGATTCAGGCCCCGGAGAACCGGGGCTGATTTTTATTTTTAGGGGTAGTTGCGGCGAATCAACGATGAAACTTAATTTTGCCGCATTTCTCGGGCAGTAATTCCCGTAGCCGTGTTGTTGGCGTATTGTAGATATTGCTCGATGTAAAATTGTGTAGGATTTGCGATCGATCGTACAGATGAGCGCTGATTCATCGCTTCCCACCACAGCTGAAGGCGCACGCACTCGGAGGGTAAAACAAAACCCCGGTAATGTTCTAAAACGCCAAAACGCTCGAACCAAGGATAGAAGGCTAAATCCACCAAGCTGAGAAATTCGCCAAACCAATAGGAGCCATCATCAGATAATTTGCCTATTCCCTCCTTCTCCATAAATAGCAGATGCTCCCGTAAAATTTGCGCTGATTCCCGTTGCTTCTCCGGTTCTTGGTTTAACAGCAGCTTGTAGAAAGTCGGCAAAAACTTAGTATTGGCAAAATCGATCCAAATGCGTGCTAAAGCTCTTTTCCCCGCCTCTTGTGGCATCAATGGCGGTTCCGGGAACACCTCATCCAAGTACTCGTTAATAATGCTTGATTCCCAAACCGTAAAGTCCCCATGTTTGATGAGGGGAACTTTGCCATAAGGAGAAATAGAAGTAAACCAATCGGGTTTATTTTGCAAATCAATTTCAGTCAGTTGGAAGTTGACGCCTTTCTCAAGTAATGTTAATCGGGTGCGATGTGCGTAGGGACAGACTGCGGCGCTATAGACTTGTACTTCAGTCATCTTGCACCTTTGCTTACTGCATTGGTAGTTACAGTTCGATTGTGGCGCGGAAAGGGTGGTTTGGGGGTGGTTGTGTGGAGGAGTGGAGAAGTGCGATCGCATTTCTCTCAAACTTACCCAAGCCTGCACCAGTCTGCTTGGGTAAAAATTATAATATTGATGAGCTTTCTAAGTTAACTTATTCGAGCCGCAGCTTAATAAGTTAGTTTGGCTAATATCTACTAAAGATTTATTCGATTATCCAGGGTTTAGCTATGCTGGAAAGACCAAAATACATAGATGAAGATGCCGCTAGAACAGAGTTAGGAACATCACGATCTAAACCTGCATGGTTACAAGGCCAGCACAGTTTGCCGTTTCAATTTCTTTCTGATGATGAGTTTGAAATTTTTTGCTATCTGTTGTTACGTCGCGAATACCCAGAAGAGAATATTTATTACTATGGAAAGACTGGCGATGCTGGTCGAGATATAGTCCGCATCAAGGAAGATGGAGCGATAGAACTAATTCAATGCAAGCGTTATCAGAATGATGTAGGTATTGGTAAGATTCGGAGTGAAATTGCCAAACTTTACGTCAACATTCATAATCAAATAATTCTCGATCGCCCAAATAGTGTGACTTTTTATGTAGTACCAAATTTGACTTCTCCGGCGCAGGATCTAATTGATCATCACTCAAAGTGGATCGAAATCGCCGAACTTGCTCTTAAAGAGTTTTTGAAGAAGGAAGTTACTAAAGAGCTTCTTGAGTTTGCAACTTCGTGGTATCCAAACTTTTCTAAGGAAACAGCAATTGATTTGACAGAGAGGGCTTGGCAGTACAAAGACTTAGTAGAGGAATTTTTTGCATACAAAAAGGTTATTGATACAGAAGATCCTAAACTCAATGATATTTTAGGAAATCAGGAAAAATTTCAATCTCAAACCGAACAAAATTTTAAGGAATTAAAAGAACTTTTAGAAAAGCAAGTAATTCAATTCCAGCCGAAAATTGAAAATGTTTGTGATGCACTAAAAAAAATAATCATAAAATCCGAAGAAGAAAATCCAGGAATAGCCTTTGATGTTAAGTTTAATTCTGAAGCAACAGTTTTCGCTCTAAGGGCTAAAACCAATCCAGTCAATTTTGGTACGCTTGTATTTCCAAAAAATGAAGCAGGAGAACATGGTGCAAAAAAATTCATGTTGGCTATTGAAGAAGGACGTTCTATTGAACTTTCAGAAGGCGAATATGAGTGGGAATGGGGCTTTAAGCTTCCTGAAATGGAAGCAAGCCCTTTAACACTAAAAACTCTATATTTTCGTCCTAATATTTCTAAAGTTTGCATTCCGATTCGCTTGGATATCTTAAATAATACAGAAGCAGTAGCTTCAGTTAACTTTACATATTTACGTATTGAATGGTTTCAAGAAGAGGGAAAATCTTTGCCAGAACCGATGGCACTTCCTCATAAACCGTTGAAAGTTGCATGACGCCATATCCAAATATATTTGACATCAAACTCGCAAATCGCTAAGATTTTTTTTTAAAAGGCTTTCATGCACGTTATTAGCTATAAAAGACTCAAAGAATTTTGGCACGAACATCCTAATTCCCAAACAAGCCTCCAAATGTGGTACGACCGAACAAAATCGGTTCAGTGGGAAAGCTTTGCAGACCTTCGCCAAGTCTTTCCCTCAGCAGATTTAGTTGGAAATTTCACAGTATTTAATATCAGTGGCAACAACTATCGCCCGATCGCTTTGGTAGATTATAAGTATAAAAAAGTCTTTATCCGCCACGTCCTTACCCATACAGAATATGACACAGACAACTGGAAAAACGACCCCTGGTACTCGTAACAATAGCGAGTATATGTCACTACTTGCGGCTTTTCCGCCACGACCTATTGCTTCGGAAGAAGACTATATTGCTACCCAACAAGTAATTGATTCTCTGCTCGATCGGTCTGAATTAACAACAGATGAACGTGATTATCTTAATGTTTTAGGAAGTTTAATTCGCGATTACGAGGATCTTTATGAACCGATGCCTAGTATTTCTGGTTTAGATCTGCTAAAAGCTCTCATGGAAGAGTTAAATCTCCAAGAAAAAGACTTAGTTCCTATTCTCCAAACTGAATCAAACGTTTGCGAAGTTTTGAGCGGTAAACAGGAATTAACTGTAAGTAATATTGAGCAATTAGCTAATTTATTTCATGTTTCGCCAGCGTCTTTTTTGAGTCAAGGTAATTGAATAAAAAAATCCCCTGGCATCGCTACCAGGGGAAACATAAATTCTAAACTTTAGCCAACAGTTTCCAGCACTAATTCCCGCTGCTTATCCTGACGGACTAACACTTTACCATCATCATCAATATCGATAACGGCAATGTCTCCATTTTCGATCCGACCGGATAGCATTGCTTCTGCCAAACTATCTTCCAGCAATCGCATGATGACTCGGCGCAGTTCTCTCGCACCGTAAGCAGGATTGTAGCCTTCTTTCACCAAGCGATCTTTGAATTGTTCGGTGGCTTTCAGAGTAATTCCTTGCTCGATTAAGCGCTGAGAAACTTCCCGCAACATGATGTCAGCAATTTGCTTGATTTCATCTTTGATTAGTTGACGGAAGACGATGATTTCATCTAAGCGGTTGAGGAATTCGGGACGGAAATATTGCTTGAGTTCTTCGTTTACTAAAGAACGAATGCGATTGTAATTCGATTCGCTTTGATTTTCGGAGAACTCGAAACCAAGACCGCCGCCGCCTTTTTCGATTACCTTTGACCCAACGTTAGAGGTCATGATAATCAGGGTATTCTTGAAGTCTACCGTGCGACCTTTGGCATCGGTTAAGCGACCATCATCTAATAGTTGCAATAAAGCATTGAATACGTCGGGGTGAGCTTTTTCGATTTCGTCGAATAGTACTACCGAGTAGGGACGACGACGCACTGCTTCTGTTAGTTGACCGCCTTCATCGTAACCGACGAAACCTGGAGGAGAACCGATCAGTTTGGAAACATTATGAGCTTCCATATATTCGGACATATCGACGCGAATCATCGCTTCTTCAGAACCGAACATATAAGCGGCTAATGCTTTGGCTAATTCGGTCTTGCCAACTCCAGTCGGGCCGGAGAAAATAAAGCTAGCGATCGGACGATCGGGATTTTTTAACCCAACTCTGGCGCGACGAATCGCCCGCGCAACTGCCGTGACCGCTTCATTCTGGCCGATCAAACGCTGGTGCAAGGTATCTTCTAAGTGCATCAGCAATTCTGATTCGGATTCGGCTATCTTGTTGACGGGTACGCCAGTCCAAGCTGAAACAATTTGAGCGATGTCTTCTTCATCGACGATCGGCAAATTGGCAGGTTGGGTTTTTTGGTTTTTAGCGGTAATATCTTTTAATTGCGCTTCTAATTCTAATTCGCGATCGCGCAACTCTCCCGCCTTCTCAAAATCCTGAACCCTCACCGCTTCTTCTTTCTCTTTCGTTACCAGGCGCAACTTCTGCTTCACATCCTTAGTAGCAGAAACACCAGTATTTCTCAGGCGAACGCGAGAACCTGCTTCGTCGATCAAGTCAATTGCTTTATCTGGCAAAAAGCGATCGCTAATATAACGGTCTGAGAGTTTCGCCGCCACTTCCAGCGCTTCATCAGAGATTTTCACTTTATGGTGTTGTTCGTAAGTAGAACGCAAACCATGTAAAATCTCGATCGTTTCTTCTACGCTAGGTTCGCCAACCATAATCGGTTGGAAGCGACGTTCTAAAGCAGCATCCCGTTCGATATGTTTCCGGTATTCATCCAGGGTAGTCATACCCATACACTGCAACTCGCCTCTCGCCAAAGCTGGTTTGAGGATATTGGCAGCATCCATACTACCTTGAACCGCACCCGCACCGATCAGGGTATGAAGTTCATCAATAACTAAGATGATATTTCCCGCTTGGCGAATCTCATCTAAAATTGCCTTGATGCGCTCTTCAAATTCACCTCGAAACCGAGTACCTGCAATCAGCAATCCCATATCCAAGCTATACACTTGCTTGTCTAGTAAGATTTCTGGGATGCTCTGATTGGCAATGCGTTGAGCTAAACCTTCTGCGATCGCAGTTTTACCAACTCCCGGTTCTCCTATCAACACCGGATTATTCTTCGTGCGGCGACCTAAAATTTGGACAGCCCGTTCAATTTCCTTCTCGCGACCCACCACCGGATCGAGTTTACCTTCTGCTGCCAGTTGAGTAAGATTAGTGCCAAACTCATCTAAATTCGTAGTCTTACCAGCACCGCGACCGGAAAAACCTCGCTTTTGACTGCCGCCAGCACTTACAGATGCCACATCTCCCAGCATCTCGATTAACTGCGTGCGGACATTGGCAGGGTCAACGCCGAGATTTTCCAGCACCTTAGCTGCTACACCCGTTTTTTCCTGGGTCAATCCCAACAGCAGATGTTCTGGGCCAATATAATTATGTCCTAATTGACGAGCTTCTTCAAAAGCTTGCTCAAAAACGCGCTTAACCTTAGGGGTGAAGGGAATTTGCGTTGGTACGAAGCGAGAACCGCGACCGATAATTTTTTCAACTTCTTTTCTAGCTTTTTCTAAAGTAACACCTGAATCGGTCAACACTTTCGCTGCTACGCTGGTTCCTTCTCCAATCAACCCCAGCAGGATTTGCTCGGTTCCCACGAGGTTGTGTCCCAGGCGTCGTGTCTCTTCCTGAGCTAACATGACTGCTCTAACTGCTTTGTCTGTAAAGTATTCAAACATGGGGAATTTTACCTCGCCGAGCGGTTCACTAAGCGGTTTCTATAACGTTGACGCTTATATGAACTTTTGTTTACTTTGCTATTACAAGAGTATCTCTCTCAAGCGGTAGTTAGCAGTGGTGAGAACCGTATGGGGTGGGGGTGCTTGCCGCATTTTTAAAGTTCTTGCAACCAAGTGCTAATCATCGCATTTATTAATGAAAGTTGCTATAGCGATCTATTTAAGTAATCAACCCCATCCTAGCCCTGTCCTTGGTAAGGGCAGGTTTGGGAGGGGTTAGTTGTTCGCAATTCATTTAGGATCGCTATATCTATGGTCGTGGAAACCGATCGCGGGTAGCAGAGCGAACAGAACCTAAAGTCATGTATAGCACCGGGCAAGGCGATTAAGACAGATAAATTGCTCAAAATCTTGTTTTTTAGACTTTTTTCTTCTGCCTTCTGTTATAACTGGCGCAATATCTCGATAAATACACCTGAAAATGCTTGACTTCTACCAACAACTAGCTCAAGCTATCCAAAAAAACCCCGTAGTTCTCGCTACTGTCACCAGCGTCAAAGGTTCTGTTCCCAGAGAAGTGGGCGCAAAAATGATCGTTCGTGCCGATCGATCGATCGTCGGTACGATCGGCGGTGGTGCAGGCGAAGCAAAAGTTATCCAAAAAGCCATAGAAGTACTAGAAACTGGTGAAAAACAATTAGTAGAAATCGATTTATCTGGAGCTACCCATCGAGAAACGCAAGGAGTTTGCGGTGGTACGATGCAAGTTTGGTTGGAACGTTGGACTAGTGCAAATTTATCGCTGTTAAATCAAATTATCGAAATTTTATCGGCAGGTAATTCAGCTACATTGGTGACACCATTTGTCCGCGAAATGCCAATACATTTACAAAATAACGGGGATGAAAAAGAACCTATCTTATCTTTTCGAGAAGTTTTATTACCGCCACCAACATTATTAATTATAGGTGCAGGTCACGTAGCGATTCCATTAGCGGAAATTGCACATTTAGCTGGATTTCAGATTATTGTACAAGATGATCGCTCGGAATTTGCGATCGAAGCAAGGTTTCCTCAAGCATCTACGATTATCCCATTCCCGATTACCGACAATTACCCATTACCAACCGAAAATTTGTATGCCGCTCTAGTAACGAGAGGAATTCAACACGACTTAGCAGCATTGCGAATTTTGTTAAAACAAAAAACTCAATATATTGGTACGATCGGCTCTTTAAAGCGCGTTCGTCTAGTAAAACAACAATTAGTACGAGAAGGATATCCCGAAACTATAATTGAAAAAATTTATGCTCCCATCGGTTTAGATATCGGCGCTTTAACTCCAGAGGAAATTGCCGTCAGTATCTGTGCTGAATTAATTAAAGTTCGTCGTGGCGGAACCGGAGAATCGCTAAGTTTATTTCGTAGTGAGGAATTCAGCCCTCGTTGCAGGTATGAGGACTGAAGTCCTCACTACAAACCAGGTTGGTTATAATTAGTATATTTGTCATGTTTTTGGCTCGTGCTTCCTTATTTTGCCATCATTCTTGCTGCTGGTTACTCCCGCCGAATGGGTACTTGCAAAGCTTCCCTACCTTGGGGAGAAAATCAAACTTTATTATCTTATCAAATAGAGCAATTTCTACTGGCAGGTATTACACCGATCGTAGTGCTTGGGCTTCATAATGCCGAGCGTCAAAAAGATTGTCCTATCGGTACGATAATTTTGATTAATCCAGAATCGAAAAAAGGCAAAACTAGTTCTATTTTGGTAGGATTACAAGCCATCCCCAAGAATTGTCAAGTTCTGGTTATCTCTGCCGTTGACCAACCCAGACCAACTGAAATTTACCAGAAGTTATTACAAGCGCAAATAGCCAATAACCCAATAATTACAGCCCCTACTTATCAGGGTAAATTAGGGCATCCATTATTTTTTTCTTCGTCAGCGCTACCTTACTTAGAAAATATCCGAGAGGAAACTTTTGGATTGCGTCAAATGGTCGGAGATTTTTATGAGGAAATCCAGCAAGTAGAATTTGATATGCCTGTTGTTCTCACCGATATCAATACGCCAGAAAACTTTTCTTGTAGGTTAGGTTGAGTCAGGAAACCCAACCTATTTCACATCATGCCCGGTTTTATCGGTAAGGGCGGGTTTTGTCACGAGGTTGTCTGTTGTAATCAAGGATTGTCGTCTAAACCCGCCCCTACAATCAGATAACCGCATTAAACATAAGAGATGTATGCAGCGCTCAAGTTCAGGTTATCAGTTCCTTGAACGATCGCAACCAAATCGTTTTGGCCATTGATGGGTTGAAAAATAGCCGTTCCACCAGGTAAGCCATTGGGAGAAGCGCCCAATACGTAGTTCCCTGTCCCTCCCCGCAATTGGATCGTATCCTCGTTAGGATTGAAGTCTGCAATTACTGCGTAGCCGTTATTACCATCGCCAACGTAATAAAATTGCAGTTTGTTTGCCAGGTTAAATCGATCGGCCCCTTCTCCACCAACTAAAATATCTACTTCATTTTGTCCGGGACTAGCAGCACTGCCATCAACACCACTGAGAATATCGTTACCTTTATCACCACTTAAGTAATCACTACCGAGACTACCGATGAGGAAATCGTCTTCTTGACCGCCATAGATAATATCGTTGCCTGCATTCCCATCTATGGTGTCATTGCCTTGATTGCCGTTCATCAAGTCGTCCCCTTCACCTCCGGACAGGGAATCGTTTCCGATGTTGGCAAACATCACATCATTACCAGACTTACCGAACAGAAAATCATCACCCTGACCGCCAAAGAGGGAATCGTTACCGACACCTCCATCGATAGTGTCGCTACCTTGATTACCGTTGACCAAATCATCGCCATCATTACCAGCAATCAGGTCATTTCCCGCTCTGCCGAATAAGGTATCTTCTCCCGCTTGACCACTGAGATTATCGTTGTTTTCAGTTCCTATATCGAAGATGCCGCTAGAGGCGACGAGTTGGCCGCGTACTTCGCCGCCGGGAGCCGCAGTGGTGTGGATATTCAAGTATAAATTCGTGTCAGCACCACCAGGCGTAGCTAGCAGAGTCGGTGCGAAATTACTCAACGGTTGATTGGCAGGATCGGTTTGTTCCCAAATCCCTGTAATCGTTGCTGAGCCATCTGGGTTAATTACGATCGCGCGATCGTCCGTATCTTGCGTTGGGTTAGCAATTCCAAATACTACAGGGCCATTAGTACCTCTTGCTCCTACATGGAAATGCAAACCAACTACATCATCGGCTGTACTGGGAGTTACAGGTGCTATGCCCAATAAATTTCCAAAATCCAAACCTTTAACCGTTATGTTGTAAGAGAGGCCATCGCCAATTTCATTTAATTCTAAAGAACCAGTAGCAGTAGCTGGCGTCTCAATGGGGGGTACTTCTTGATTGCCTGAAAAAGCAACTTTGAATATATTGGCCATTTAAAAAACTCCGGTTTTTTAGAGGAATTTAACTGTTTACATAGGGTTTACGGCTGAAAGTTATTATGTCCTAAAAAAATCTTCGTGGCGATATGTCTAGCGGTTTATATTTAAGTTTTAGCCAAATATCTATCGATCAGTATAAATAAGCTTAAATAATATTCGAGTTTTTAATTACCATTGAATTATGGCTTTTTTATCTATCAATAGTTTGAAAATTAAAAGGTACACAATCCACCTTTAGAAAGAGCAGAAAAAATGCGAACTAAGGATCAACCCCTGACTTATTGAAGAAGTCGGGGGTCTATCATTAGTTCTTGAGAGGACTTCTCTTTATCGCTTCAGACTATTTAAAACCAAACGCACCCCTCCGGCTGGTGTCATCGTAACGCCGCGACGGACGGGGAAAACTGGACGTTTTTCTGCTAGCACTAGTTCTGTTTTTAACAAGATGGTAGCCAGTACCAGTTTCATTTCAAACATTGCGAAAGCCATACCAATACAACGGCGATTGCTACCGCCAAAGGGGAAGAATTCAAATGGGGAATATTGTTTTTCGAGAAAACGTTCTGGTTTAAATTGTTTTGGTTCTGGGTATAAATCTTCGCGATGATGAACTAAGTAAATGCAGGGAGATATCATAGTTCCCGCTTCCAATTGATAACCCATGATTTCTACGGGTTCTTTAGGAATGCGAGCGAATGTAAATAAAACTACCGGATAAATGCGTAATGTTTCGCAGCAAATAGCATTCAGATAGGGAAGTTTCGCGATCGCGTTTAAATCGGGGTTTTCTCCCAAGCCGTTTAACTCGTGCAGCAGCTTTTCTTTGACTTCCGGTAAAAGGTGAATCCAGTACAACGCCCACGCCAAAGCAGTGGCAGTCGTTTCATGTCCCGCAAACAGCAAGGTCATCAACTCGTCTTTTAACTCTTCATCGGTCATCGGTTGGCCTTCTTCATCGCGGGCGGCTAACATTAAGCTGAGAATATCTTGACCATGACCAGATAAATCATTTTTAGCCCGTCTTTCGCGAATTTCCGCATAAAGCAGTTCGTCGATTTCTTGTCTTTGGCGCAAGAATTTCCCCCAAGGGCTCCAGGAACCAAGGTCTTTTTGTAGCGATCGCAAAAACAAGAAACTAGAACTTAAAGGAGAACCAGTAATTTCCAGTAAGCTAGTAAGTTTTTCATTTAATTGTTCGTAACGTTCTCCTTCAGCTAAACCAAAAACCGCTCGTAAAATTACCCGCATCGATATTTCTTGGGTGTAGTGACGGGCTGTAAACGGTTGACCGATTTTCCAATCACCGATTACTTTTTCTGTCACTTCACAAATAATTTCTCCGTAAGCTTTCATCCGTTCCCCATGAAAGGGAGGCATCAATAACTTGCGCTGTCGTTGATGATATGCCCCATCATGAAGAATTAGAGAATAACTACCTAATAAAGGTTGCAAAATTTGGTTAGTCGGTGCAGATTCAAACAGTTTATGGTCACTTGTGAAAAGTTCCTCAATTGCTTTTGGGTTGCCGAGAACCACTTGGTTAGGAAATCCGGCAAACTTTGCCACGTAAATATCACCGCAATCTTTAGCGGTTTTTTCCAGATATTTTAAAGGCCAAAGAATACCTCGAAATGTTTGCAACCAGCGAGGAACGTTCGGTTCGGGTACTTTAGCGATCGGTTTGCTTTGGGGATTTTCTTGTAAGGTAACCATCTTTATTTCTCCAGTTTTTCAGTAACTTTTGCAGCAGCGTTTACTGGTAATTCAAGGCCGGGATTTAATTGTTGAGATGGATCGATCCTAGTTTTGCTTTCCAAATATTTTCCCGTTACAATTGGGTCAACTACTTTCATTTTATGAGTAGTACTGTAATAGCGGTGAGATTGTTTTTTCGCATCTTTTTCTTGAATGCTATCTGCTGAGATTTTCTTGCGAATTTTCACGATCGCATCCATGATAGCTTCCGGTCTGGGCGGACAACCAGGCAAATAAACATCGACAGGAATTAGTTTATCTACACCTCGCACGACGGTAGGCGAATCAACGCTAAACATTCCTCCCGTAATCGTACAAGCGCCCATCGCAATTACATATTTTGGTTCCGCCATTTGTTCGTAAAGCCGAATCAAAGTAGGCGCAAATTTCATGGTGATGGTGCCGGCAGTAATCAGCAAATCTGCTTGGCGTGGCGTCATCCTGGGAATTAAACCGAAGCGATCGAAATCAAATCGCGAACCCAGCATAGCCGAAAATTCGATGAAGCAACAAGCAGTACCGAACATTAAAGGCCATAAACTAGAAAGACGCGCCCAATTGTACAGATCATCGACGGTAGTTAATATTACATTCTCTGATAATTGCTGGGTAACTTGCGGATGTTCGACGGGGTTGATGATTTTGTCTGGCGCGACAGTTGCAGAGGAGTTCACCGTTATTTCTCCTGCTAATCTTGAGGGCTACTTTTAGTGTGTCCTCCTCCCCTCGTCTCTACCAGTAAAGTTAAAGGTCTTAAGCGCTAACTTAAGATCAGTTAAAGTTCAAAGAAATATGGATCGACACAAGCAAAGACGCAAACGCGGTGTTATCCTTACGCCGAAAGGCTTGCAAAAGTTGGCAGAAGCAAGACGGGAGTTGGAAATTGAGGAAAATAACGGGGATAAGTTTACTCTAGAGGAATTAAGCGATCGCGCTAAACTAGCACCTTTTACGATCGCCAAAGTGTTAGCCCGTGAAGAAGCCGTTGACAAACAAACTCTAGAGTATTTTTTCCGGGCTTTTCACTTACAGTTACAGCCTGAAGATTATACTAGGCCAATTTCTGACGGCGATCGCACTGAGCGATCGCCAAACCAACATCAGATTGATTGGGGGGAAGCAATTGACGTATCTGCTTTTTACGATCGCGCGGACGAACGTGCCAAGTTAAAGTACTGGATTATACAAGACAACTGTCGTTTAGTCGCGCTGCTGGGTATTGGTGGCATCGGGAAAACAGCTTTATCTGTTAAATTAGCGGAAGAAATTCAAGAAAATTTCGATTATGTGATTTGGCGCAGCCTCCGCAACGCGCCACCAATTGTAGAGTTTTTAGCTAACTTAATCAAATTTTTATCAAATCAAGAAGAAACAAATTTACCAAAAAATGTCGGTTACTTGATTTCCCGTTTTGGCGAAACAATCCGCCAAAAACGCTGTTTGATCGTTATCGACAACGTAGAAACAATCTTATGTGGCGAACGGGCTGGATATTACGCCGATGGATACGAAGATTTCGGCGAATTATTCAAACAAGTAGCAGAAGCAAATCATCAAAGCTGTTTACTTCTCACCAGTCGAGAAAAACCCAAAGAAGTTGCTTCCTTAGAAGGTGCAACTTTACCAGTGAGATCACTGCAATTAATTGGTTTAAACTCCACAGACGGACGAGAAATATTACGGGCAAAAGGGTTTTTCCGTGCTTCCGGTGAGGAATGGGAACAACTGATCCAACGTTATACGGGAAATCCATTAGCATTAAAGATCGTTTCTACCACGATTCAAGAATTATTTAATGGTAATATTGCCGAATTTCTAGCCGAAAATACAGTAGTTTTTGGCGACATTCGCGATTTACTAGACCAACACTTCAATCGTTTATCAAACTTAGAAGAAGAGGTGATGTATTGGTTAGCTATAAATCGCGAACCAGTTTCAATTGCTGAATTAAAAGAAGATATTATCTCGCCTGTTGCATCTGCCAAATTACTAGAGGCATTGGAATCTTTGGGGAGGCGTTCCTTAATTGAAAAATCGACTCCTACCTTTGGCCAAAATAACGCCGTGCGTTTCACCCTGCAACCAGTAATTATGGAATACGTGACGGGGCGATTAATCGAACAAGTTAGTCGAGAAATCACCAGTCAGAAAATTAGTATTTTTCGCAGTCACGCTTTGATTAAAGCCCAAACACTCGATTATGTAAGAGATACCCAAATTCGCTTAATTCTCAATGCGATCGCAGAACAGCTTTTAGTTGATTTAGGATCGAAACAATCTATAGAAAATTGCTTAATCAAAATTTTGGCAAACCTAAAAAGCCAAGCTAAATCTCTGCAAGGTTACGCTGGCGGAAATGCCATCAATTTACTATGTCAACTAAAAACCAATTTAAGCAACTATGATTTCTCTGATTTAACGATTTTGCAAGCTTACTTACAAGACGTAAATCTGCATAATGTCAATTTCCAAAATGCCAACTTTGCGAAATGCGTTTTTAACGAAACTTTCCGCAGTATCTTTGCTGTAGCATTCAGTCCGGATGGAAAGATTTTAGCTACAGGCGACACGGATGGGGAAATTCGTTTATGGCAAATTGATGCAGGGGTAGAAAGTTTGCATACGACTTTTTTGCAAATATTACATGGGCATCAAGGTTGGGTACAATCTCTTGCTTTCAGTCATGATGGAAGTATCCTGGCTAGTGGTAGCGAAGATAAAACTGCAAAGTTATGGGATATCTCAACAGGTAAATGTTTGAAAACTTTAACAGGACATAGAAATTGGGTGCAATCTGTTGTTTTTAGTCCGGATGGAAATACCTTAGCTTGCGGTACGGAAGGTTCGATTAAACTTTGGGATTGGCAAAGTGGGGAATGTTTGCAAACTTGGGAAACTGGTAACGATTGGGTATTTGCAGTTTCTTTTAGTTTGGATGGCAAAACTGTTGCTTGCGGCAGTATTGAAGGGGCAGTTAAACTGTGGAATGTAGCAAGCGGCACTTGTCGCCAAACTCTGCCAGGACATCAAGGTTGGGTGTGGACAGTGTTATTTAGTCCGGATGGCAGCACTCTTGCCAGTTGCAGCGATGACTCGACGGTGTGCTTATGGGATGTCAAAACTAATACTTGCCGTGAAGTTTTGCGGGGTCACGTTGCTTGGGTGTGGCGACTTGCGTTTAGTCCGGATGGGAAAATTTTGGCGAGTGGCGGTCAAGACCGTATAGTTAAGTTGTGGGATGTGACGGATGGTACTTGCTTACTTTCTTTGCAAGGTCACGCTACGTGGGTAAGTTCTTTAGCATTTCATCCCAACGGACAAATGTTGGCTACTGGCAGTATAGACCGCACGGTGAGACTTTGGGATACTCGCACGGGGCATTGTTTGAAAACTTTGCAAGGAAGTCGAGATTACGTACATTCGGTGGCTTTTAGTCCGCCCATTTGCGATCGCAAACAAAATACTCTCCAAATTTTAGCTGCTGGAAACGATCGCAAAATCGGATTGTGGAACGTGCAAACTGGCGAACTAATTAAAACTTTGCACTTAGATGCAGGTTGGAGTTGGTCTGTTGCTTTCAGTCACGATGGACGTATTCTAGCAACAGGTAACGATCGCGCGATCGAATTATGGGATTGGCAAACCGGACAATCTGTGCAAACTTTGCAAGGACATACTGGTTGGATTTGGTCGATCGATTTTTCTCCCAACGATATTATTTTAGCTAGTGCAGGTGAAGATAAAACCATCAAAATTTGGGATATTAACGCTGGTGAATGTTTGCAAACGTTTTCAGGACATACTGGTTTAATTTATTCGATCGCGTTTAGTCCCCAAGGGAATCTTCTCGCTAGCGGTAGTTTTGACCAAACCATCAGAATATGGGATATTTCTAGTGGGGAATGCGTGCAGATTTTGCGATCGCACCTCAGTTGGGTACAGTCAGTAGCTTTTAGCCCCCAAGGTAATCTTTTAGCTAGCGGTAGTTTCGATCGAACAGTGAGATTGTGGGATATTTCTACTGGGGAATGCGTACAAATTTTACCAGGACATACTGGCGCGATTA
Source organism: uncultured bacterium (assembly GCA_964546365.1). Lineage (GTDB taxonomy): Bacteria > Cyanobacteriota > Cyanobacteriia > Cyanobacteriales > Aerosakkonemataceae > DATNQN01. The sequence goes on from CAZJJR010000039.1 coordinate 26,515, forward strand.
ATGCGATCGCGTTTAGTCCCCAAGGAGATATTCTCGCTACTGGCAGTTCCGACAGTACGGTACGCTTTTGGGATATTGCTAGTAATCAATGTTGCCAAATTTTACAAGTAAATCACGGTTACGTATGGTCGATCGCCTTTAGTTGGGATGGAAAAATTTTAGCTAGTGGCAGCGATTCTGAGACAATAAAATTATGGGATGTTGCGACAGGTGAATGCCTGCAAACCCTGAAAAGCGATCGTCCTTACGAAGGCATGAATATTACAGGAGTTACGGGTTTAACCGAAGCAACTATTGCCACTCTCAAAGCATTAGGCGCTTTCGGAAAAACATAAAAGATTGTCGATCGAGTATGAATTATGGAAGAAAATTCTGGTAATGCGATCGCTGGTTTAAAAATCATTTTACAACCTCTACCAAATAGCGATCGATCGGTTCCCTTAACTAATTGGCTTCCTCCCTCGCCAAATATACCAGTTTGGGTTAATTTAACTAAAAGCGGCGACATTATCAAAGTAATGCCCATCTTACCTACAGCACAACATTATCCTTCTTTATTAGATTCTATTTCTCATCAGATTTCTCAAAACAAAATCGTGCAATGGCAGGGCAAAAATTATCAAATTAACGGTATAGAAATAGATCGTCATTCCTTGCACGTATTGCACGTTTCCCTCACTCCAGCTAAAACATTGCCCTCCACGATGGGACGTGCGATTCATGCCAGATTCTTTAAATGGTTAGCTGCCACCAATCCAGATTTAGCAGAAGAAATTCACTCGTCTAAAAGTTTACCAGTAACCCTTGCATTGAGAGCCAATACTTTTCGGCAAAACTTTTATTTAAGAATTAGTATATTACAAAAAGATTTGCTTGCACCTCTACTTTGGGGTTTGAGTCAAGATTTAGGCGTTGATATTAATTTAGCCCATATCGATTGTCGGTTAGGAAACAATTTAGAAATTGTCCAAAGCACGACATTTGAAGAATTAGCCAATACACCAACTAGCCACTTAATCGAAATCGAGTTTGTTTCTCCTACCAGTTTCAAACAAGAACAAAACGTCCAAGCTTTACCATTACCAGAATTAGTATTCGATAACTTATGGCGACGTTGGAACACTTTTGCACCGGAAAATTTGCATTTCCCAGCCATCAAATGGCATTGTTTAGTGTCGGCATTTGACATTAAAACTTACGCCCTTAAAATGAAAGGTGGCCCAGAAATAGGCGCTCAAGGTTGGGTGAGGTACTTGTTTCCCAAACCAGAAGAAGCTGCGATCGCAACTACGCTAGCTAATTTTGCCGTTTTTGCCGGAATCGGACGAAAAACAGGCATGGGAATGGGACAAGTGAAAGTTTTCACCGAATCTCGCCAACGAGATTGATCCGATCGAGATTTACAGCCTTTTGCAAGTAAGCGAAGCATATAGAAAGAAACCCGGTTTCTTCAAGAAACCGGGTTTCTGGGGGTACTACCTAATGAATTGCAGAATTGCGCCTTATGAGTCTTAAAAATTACTTTTTTATTCAAATTTAAGTTGATATCATTAAAGTTAATTTTCCGGGTGACCGATCCTCAAATCTATGAAATCTAATTTACTTAATCTCAGGTTCCATCTACTGAAATCATTTGTACCCTTTTTATCCTTGTTCCTTTGCCAACTCTTAAACAGCAGTACTGCTGCTAGTCCCAGCGTCAATAAGTCGCTGCTAGTGGGAGAATGGAGTAACTCAGGAGAATGTGAAAAAAGTCGCTTCATTTATACAGCAGATGGTGAATATATGTGGGTAGAAAAAGATGGAGATGAGTGGCATACTGTTTATAACGGTATCTACTTGATTAAACCGGAGATACCCAATACAGTAGTAATAGCTGAAGGCCCAAATATGGGCGGCGATGTCATAGATATTAAGGAATTAAATCGCACCAATTACAAAGGAGAATGGAATCTAGAAATGAGTGAGGGATTAAACTTCGACCATCCAGAAGATAGAATATTTTCTTATGTCAGATGTGCCGGAACCGCTATCCCAAAATAAGCTTCAATTTCAAGTTAATGCTTAAATAGGATAATACATAAGTTTAAGTAAACTTTCTCTTAATTGTGTCAAACTCAATATGTTTCCTATATTTAGTTTGTCATTGCTATGCTTGCTTCCACTCTTCCCCAATTATCCGAATTAATTGATGGATTCCCAAATATTTCTGGCTGGGAATCAGAAATTAAGTCAGTAGTTCAACAGGATCGACCAGTATTTATACCTAGAACAAATCTGCAATTAGACCGAGTAAAAGCTGTTTTTGCGATCGCGCTGCATATGCACCAGCCTACCATACCAGCTGGAAATAACGGCGAACTGATCGGCAACCTGCAACATATGTTTGAACATCCCCATCAAGGGGATAATCACAACGCCGCACCTTTCGCCAATTGTTATAGCCGCATGGCAGATTTTATCCCCGAATTAGTTAGCAAAGGTTGCAACCCTCGCATCATGTTAGATTATTCGGGAAACTTGCTTTGGGGACTCCGCCAAATGGGGCGCGGCGATATCTTAGAAAATCTCAAACGCATTACCGTTGACCCCAATTATCAGCCTTACGTAGAATGGTTGGGAACCATGTGGAGTCATGCAGTTGTTCCCTCTACACCAATACCCGATATTAAACTGCATATCCAAGCTTGGCAACATAATTTCGCTGCCATTTTTGGTTGGGAAGCATTATCTCGCGTCAAAGGATTTTCTCCTCCAGAAATGTACCTACCCAATCATCCAGATACCTTATTTCAATTCGTGAAAGCACTCAAAGAAAGCGGATATCGCTGGCTATTAGTGCAAGAACATTCTGTCGAAACACTCACCGGACAACCCCTGCAATTCAAACACTTACCCCACCGTTTAATCGCCCGTAATTCCGATGGAGAAACTCTCAGCATCATCGCTTTAATTAAAACCCAAGGTTCCGACACCAAACTAGTAGGACAAATGCAGCCTTACTACGAAGCAAAAACCCTTTCTCCCCAAAAATTAGGTGGCGTTTCCATCCCACCAATAGTTACTCAAATTGGCGATGGAGAAAATGGCGGCGTGATGATGAATGAATTTCCCAGCGCCTTTTTCCAAGCTTGTCATGAAATGGCACGAAATGATGGTGGCAAATCCGGTACTGTAGCCATGACGGGTACGGAATACATAGAATTAATTGCAGCGGCTGGTTGCCATCCCGATGATTATCCTACCTGCCAGCCAATCGGTCAACATCTAATTTGGCAGCAAATTTCCCCAGAAAATTGTAGCCCGGAAGCAGTAGCCAATGCTATCTATGAAATCAAACAAACTCATCATAATTTTCACATGGATGGCGCTTCTTGGACAAATCATATCAGTTGGGTACAAGGATACGAAAATGTCTTGACTCCCATGAATCAACTCAGCGCTTTATTCCATCAAAAAGTCGATCCGTTATCGGCAACCATTACTAAAGAATCTGCCTACCGAAAAGCATTACTGTACAATCTTTT